>NZ_JBIVUT010000007.1:0-325439 GCF_044757365.1 Streptomyces sp. NPDC091289 | reverse complement strand
ACCCGCTATGACAAAACCCGCGAGTCCTACCAGGCAGCCATCACCATCGCCTCAATCCTGCTCTGGATCTGACTTTTGAAGACGATCTCTAGGGCTTCAGAGCTCGGGGCCGTCCCCGGGCTCTTCCTGGTAGGAGTAGCGCTGCTCGCTCCAGGGGTCGCCGATATTGTGGTAACCCCGCTCCTCCCAGAATCCGCGCCGGTCCGCCGTCATGTATTCGATGCCCCGGACCCACTTCGGGCCCTTCCAGGCGTACAGATGCGGGACGACGAGACGCAGCGGGAAGCCGTGCTCGGCGGTGAGGAGTTCGCCGTCCTTGTGGGTGGCGAAGAGGGTGCGCTCGGAGGCGAAGTCGTCGAGGCGCAGGTTCGAGGAGAAGCCGTACTCGGCCCAGACCATCACATGGGTGACATCAGGCGCGGGCGGTGCCAGTTCGAGGACCGTACGGGCGGGGATCCCGCCCCATTCGGCGCCGATCATGCTGAACTTCGTCACGCAGTGCAGATCGGCGACGACCGAGGAGAACGGCAGCGCCGAGAATTCCTGGTGGTTCCAGCAGTGCTTGTCGCCGTCGGCGGTGGCCCCGAAGACCCGGAACTCCCAGCGGTCGGGCTTGAACTTGGGAACGGGCCCGTAGTGGGTGACCGGCCATCCGCGCTGCAGTCGCTGTCCCGGCGGAAGCTCGGACTGCTCTGTTTCGCGATTCTCCCGGCTTTCCGGCTGACCCATGTCTCCATGGTGACAGACAGGCAGGGGTGGTCATGACCAGGGAGGACCCCCATCCGGGCAACTCGTACTAAGCGTGCACTTACTGGACGGGCCGCTGAGCACGGTGCGAGGATCTGGCCAACTTGCCAGATCGATCACCGGTTGGAAGGAGCCTTTGCCATGCAGGGCGACCCCGAGGTCCTTGAGTTTCTCAATGAGCAGCTGACCGCCGAATTGACTGCTATCAACCAGTACTTCCTGCACGCGAAGATGCAGGACAACTTCGGGTGGACCAAGCTCGCCAAGTACACCCGGGCCGAGTCCTTCGACGAGATGAAGCACGCCGAGATCCTCACCGACCGGATCCTGTTCCTCGACGGGCTGCCGAACTATCAGCGACTTTTCCATGTCCGGGTGGGCCAGACGGTCACCGAGATGTTCCAGGCGGACCGCCAGGTCGAGGTCGAGGCGATCGACCGCCTCAAGCGCGGTATCGAGGTGATGCGCGGCAAGGGAGACATCACGTCCGCGAACATTTTCGAGTCGATCCTGGAGGACGAGGAGCACCACATCGACTATCTCGACACCCAGCTGGAGCTGGTCGAGAAGCTCGGTGAGCCGCTCTACATCGCCCAGCTGATCGAGCAGCCGGAGAGCTGACCGCTCAGGCCGCGTCGGAGAGGACCGGGCGGGTGACGGAGGCGGCCACGGGCTCCTGCCGCTGCTCCAGGAGCTCTCGGCGCGGGCAGTCGCCGCGTCCCAGCAGGGCCTGGATGCGGCGCACACAGCCGCCGCAGTCCGTCCCGGCCTTGCAGGCCGAGGCGATCTGGCGAGGGGTGCAGGCACCGGCGTCCGCATGCTTCTTGACCTGCGCCTCGGTGACGCCGAAGCAGGAGCAGACGTACATGCGGTTCACCTCCTGCGGGTCGGTCGCTGGCGCCGTCCCGGTCTTCGTCGGTGAGGCTAACCTAACCTTACCCGCCCCTCGGGTGGCGTAAAAGTCCTGGGACGGACTGTGGGGCACGGATCACATCGATCCGTGCCCCACAGGTGTGTCCAGAGGTGTGTCCGGCGAAGACTTCTACTGGTCGCGGTACATCTCGGCGACGAGGAAGGCCAGGTCGAGGGACTGGCTGCGGTTGAGCCGGGGGTCGCAGGCCGTCTCGTAGCGCTGGTGCAGGTCGTCCACGAAGATCTCGTGGCCGCCGCCCACGCACTCGGTGACGTCGTCGCCGGTCAGCTCCACGTGGATGCCGCCCGGGTGGGTGCCGAGGCCCTTGTGCACCTCGAAGAAGCCCTTGACCTCGTCCAGGACGTCGTCGAAGCGGCGCGTCTTGTGGCCGGAGGCGGCCTCGAAGGTGTTGCCGTGCATCGGGTCGGTCACCCAGGCGACGGTCGCGCCCGAGGCGGTGACCTTCTCGACCAGCTCGGGGAGCTTGTCGCGGACCTTGTCGGCGCCCATCCGGACGACGAAGGTCAGCCGGCCCGGCTCGCGCTCGGGGTCGAGGCGGTCGATGTAGCCGAGCGCCTCGTCGACGGTGGTCGTCGGGCCGAGCTTGATGCCGATCGGGTTGCGGATCTTCGAGGCGAACTCGATGTGCGCGCCGTCCATCTGCCGGGTGCGCTCACCGATCCAGACCATGTGGCCGGAGGTGTCGTACAGCTCGCCGGTGCGCGAGTCCGTACGGGTCAGCGCCGACTCGTAGTCCAGCAGGAGGGCCTCGTGCGAGGCGTAGAACTCGACCGCCTTGAACTCGGCCGGGTCGGTGCCGCACGCCTTCATGAAGTTCAGCGCGTTGTCGATCTCGCGGGCCAGGGCCTCGTAGCGCTGGCCCGCGGGGGACGACTTCACGAAGTCCTGGTTCCAGGCGTGGACCTGGCGCAGGTCGGCGTAACCGCCGGTGGTGAAGGCGCGCACCAGGTTCAGCGTGGAGGAGGACGCGTGGTACATCTGCTTCAGCCGCGCGGGGTCCGGGATCCGGGCCTCCTCGGTGAAGGCGAAGCCGTTCACCGAGTCGCCGCGGTAGGTCGGCAGGGTCACGCCGTCCCGGGTCTCGGTCGACTTGGAGCGCGGCTTGGAGTACTGGCCCGCGATCCGGCCGACCTTCACCACGGGCACGGAGGCCGCGTAGGTCAGGACGGCGCTCATCTGGAGCAGCGTCTTCAGCTTGGCCCGGATGTGCTCGGCGGACACGGCGTCGAAGGCCTCGGCACAGTCGCCGCCCTGCAGCAGGAACGCCTCGCCCTTGGCGACGGCTCCCATGCGGGCGCGCAGCTGGTCGCACTCGCCGGCGAAGACGAGCGGCGGATACGACGCGAGGTCCGCGAGTACATCGCGCAGGGCCTCGGAGTCGGGGTACTCGGGCTGCTGCGCCGCGGGAAGGTCTCGCCAGGTGTTGCCACCGGCGGCGGAGGTATTGGCGTTCACGGTCACGTGCACAACATTACGGGGTCGCGGGGGACGTCCATTCGAGCGCTCAATAGTTGAGACACTCGCTCCGATGCCCGGATCGTCCGCTAGGGTCGCAGCATGTCGACGCAGAAGATCCGGATCTCGATCCAGAACTGGTGGTGGACCGCTCATCCGGCGGCCCGCTGATTCATCGCGCTGACACTTCGCGAAGGCCGCCCGAGGGGCGGCCTTTTCTGCGTTGCGGAGCCGTTCCTCCCCCTGTGAACCCCGTGCGGGTCCCGTGTGGACCCCCGTACGGATCGTCCGGAAGGAACCCGCTCCCCATGTCCCAGACCTCGTCCCGATCCGCCTCCGCCCTCGTCCGCCGGCTGCTGGCCGACGACGCCCCGCCCTTCGCCCTGCTGCGCCGGCGCACGCCCGGCCGTGACCACGATCACGTCGAACTGCTGATCGGCGGGGTGCGGGAGGCGGACCGGCTGGCAGATCTGCCGGTCGGCGCGTCGCCGGCGCTCGCCCTGGTGCCGTTCCGGCAGATCGCCGAGCGCGGCTTCGACGTGCGCGACGACGGCACCCCGCTGAGCGTGCTGGTCGCCGACGAGACGCATGAGCTGGAGCTCGCGGAGCTGCTGGCGGCACTGCCCGCCCATGACGTGAGCGTGGTGGACCACGGCTTCGACGTGCCGGACGCGGAGTACGCGGACATCGTGCGGCGGGTGATCCGGGACGAGATCGGGCAGGGCGAGGGCGCGAACTTCGTGATCCGGCGGACGTTCCGGGGCGAGATCCCCGGGTTCGGGCGGGCGGACGCGCTGGCGCTGTTCCGGCGGCTGCTGGCGGGCGAGCGGGGCGCGTACTGGACGTTCGTCGTGCACACCGGGGACAGGACGCTGGTGGGGGCGAGCCCGGAGGTGCATGTGCGGATGTCCGGCGGGACGGTCGTGATGAACCCGATCAGCGGGACGTACCGCTACCCGGACGGAGGGCCCACCGCCGAAAGCCTGCTGGCGTTCCTCGGGGACCGCAAGGAGAGCGAGGAGCTGTCCATGGTGGTCGACGAGGAGCTGAAGATGATGTGCACGGTGGGCGACATGGGCGGGGTGGTGGTCGGGCCCCGGCTCAAGGAGATGGCGCACCTCGCGCACACCGAGTACGAACTGCGCGGGAAGTCCTCGCTGGATGTGCGCGACGTGCTGCGCGAGACGATGTTCGCGGCGACCGTCACGGGCTCGCCGGTGCAGAACGCGTGCCGGGTCATCGAGCGGTACGAGTCCGGGGGGCGCGGCTACTACGCGGGGGCGCTGGCCCTGCTGGGCCGGGACGCGAACGGGGCGCAGACACTGGACTCGCCGATCCTGATCCGTACCGCCGACATCGCTCCGGACGGCTCGCTGAGGGTGCCCGTCGGGGCCACGCTCGTACGCCATTCGGACCCGGAGAGCGAGGTCGCCGAGACGCACGCCAAGGCCGCCGGGGTGCTGGCCGCGCTGGGGGTGCGGCCGGGCCGGCCCGGGGCGGAGGCGGACCGCCCGCGGCTGGCCTCCGACCCCCGGGTGCGCGCGGCGCTGGACGACCGGCGCGGCTCCCTCGCCCCGTTCTGGCTGCGGATGCAGGAGCGCGTCCAGGACCTGACGGGCCACGCGCTGGTGGTGGACGGCGAGGACACGTTCACCGCGATGCTGGCCCATCTGCTGCGGGCGTCCGGTCTGGACGTCTCGGTGCGCCGCTACGACGAGCCGGGGCTGCGCGAGGCGGTCCGGGCGCACGAGGGGCCCGTGGTGCTGGGCCCCGGCCCGGGGAACCCGGGTGACCTGGGCGACCCGAAGATGCGGCTGCTGCGCGAGCTCACCGCCGAGCTGGTGCGGGACCACCGGCACGGGCTGCTGGGCGTCTGCCTCGGGCATGAGCTGATCGCGGCGGAGCTGGGTCTGGAGATCGTGCGCAAGGCGGTGCCGTACCAGGGGGCGCAGACCCGGATCGAGCTGTTCGGGCGGCCGGAGACGGTGGGCTTCTACAACAGCTTCACCGCCCGGTGCGACTCTCCGGCCGCCGCCGAGCTGGCCGCGCACGGCATCGAGGTGAGCCGTGACGAGGAGAGCGGTGAGCTGCACGCGCTGCGCGGGCCGGGCTTCGCCTCGGTGCAGTTCCACCCGGAGTCGGTGCTGACCGTGCGGGGCTCGGCGATCGTGACGGAGCTGCTGGCGGGGCTGCCCGTGCCGGGCTGAGGCAGGACGGCCTCAGGTGTTCCTGGGTACGAGGACGTTCTCGCTGTGGCGGCGGGCCAGGTAGTCGGTGACGTTCGTGACGGTCGCGTCGATGATCTGGCCCACCGCGTCCTCGGTGTAGTACGCCTGGTGGGAGGTGACGACGACGTTGGGGAAGGTCACCAGCCGGGCGAGGGTGTCGTCGTCGATGCCCTCCAGGGACTTGTCGAGGAAGAACAGCCCGGCCTCCGCCTCGTACACGTCGAGTCCGACGCCGAGGAAGCGGCCCGCGCGCAGTTCGGTGACCAGGGCGGCGGTGTCGATGAGGCCGCCCCGGCTGGAGTTGACGAGGATCGCGTCGTCCTTCATCGCCTTGAGGGCGGCCTCGTCGATGATGTGCTGGGTGGAAGGCAGCAGCGGTACGTGCAGGCTGATCAGGTCGGCCTCGGCGAACAGCCGCTCCTTGTCGACGTACTCCATGCCCAGCTCGACGCAGGCCGGGTTCTGCGCCACGTCCCAGCCGAGCAGTTTCATCCCGAAGCCGTGGGCGATCCGGGTGAACGCCTCGCCGATCTTCCCGGTGCCGAGCACCCCGACGGTCCGGCCGCGCATGTCCCGGCCGAGCAGCCCGTCGAGGCGGAAGTCGAAGTCGCGGGTGCGGCTCGCGGCGCGGATGATGCGCCGGTTGACGGCCATGGCGAGCGTCCAGGCGAATTCGGCGACCGAGTACGGGGAGTAGTACGAGACCCGGGCGACGCGCAGGGCGAGCCGCTCGGCGACCTCCAGGTCGATGTTGTTGAAGCCGGTGGAGCGCTGGGCGATCATCTGCGTGCCGCCCGCGGCGAGCGTCTGGAGCACCGGGGCGCTCAGGTCGGCGTTGACGCTGGTGGAGACGATCTCGTAGCCGGCCGCGATGGGGGCGGTGTCCCGGTTCAGGAACACGTCCAGACAGCGGACCTCGTGCAGCCCCTCGAAGGCCTTCTCGATCAGGGGCTTCTCGTCGGACTGCACACCGAAGGCCAGGATCTCCATAGCGCGAATATACGGCTCCGCCCCCGGGGCCGCCGGTCAGACGTCGTCGAGGCCGCGCTCGATGGCGTACCGCACGAGCTCCACGCGGTTGTGCAGCTGGAGCTTGCCGAGGGTGTTCTGCACATGGTTCTGCACGGTGCGGTGCGAGATGACCAGGCGTTCGGCGATCTGCTTGTACGAGAGGCCCTTGGCGACCAGCCGGAGCACCTCGGTCTCCCGGTCGGTGAGCTGCGGGGCCTTGGGCTCGTTCGACGCCACGGGTACGGGGTCGGAGGCGAGCCTGCGGTACTCGCCGAGGACCAGACCGGCCAGGCCCGGGGTGAAGACCGGGTCGCCGGCCGCGGTGGAGCGGACGGCGTCGGTCAGCTCCTGGGTGGAGGCGGACTTCAGCAGATAGCCGGTGGCCCCGGACTTCACCGCCTCCAGGACGTCGGCGTGCTCGCCGCTCGCGGAGAGGACCAGGACCCGCAGGCCCGGGTGGGTCCCGACGAGCTCCTTGCAGACCTGGACGCCGGGCATGCCGGGGAGGTTCAGGTCGAGGACCAGGACGTCCGGGCTCACGGCCTTGGCGCGGCGGACCGCCTGCGGGCCGTCCCCGGCGGTCGCGACGACGTCGAAGCCGGACTCGGCCAGGTCGCGGGCGACCGCGTCGCGCCACATGGGGTGGTCGTCGACGACCATGACCCTGATGGGCCGGTCGCCGGCCCCCTGCTCGTCCTGTGGTGTGTTCGTGCTCATCGGGCCGATCCTGCCTTCCCCCGGGAAACCTTCGGTGCTTTCGGAACCTTCAATTCGACCTCGCAGCCCTGTCCGGGCACCGAGATCAGCTCTGCCGTGCCGCCCAGGTCGCGCAGCCGGCCGCGGATGGACAGCGCGACCCCGAGCCGCCCCTCCCCCTCCGCCTGGGCGAGCCGCCCCTCCGGGATGCCGGGGCCGTCGTCCCGGACGGTGACGATCACCTCGTCCGGCTCGTCCTCGACCAGGATCCACGCCTGGGCGTCCGGGCCGGCGTGCACCCGTACGTTGTCCAGGGCGGCGCTGACGGCGGCGGCCAGCTCCCGGGCCGACTCGGCGGGGAGCAGCACCGGGGCGCCCGGTTCGGCGAGGCTCGTCCGGGATCCGGCGTGCGGGGCGAGCAGGGCGCGCAGGTCGCAGACGGCCCCGTCGCCGGGGCTCTCCTCGTCGATCTCGACCGTGCGGACCACGGCCCCTTCGGCGGCGTCCTCGGAGACCCGGGTCGGTGGGACCAGGCCGCTGGAGACCAGGGTGCGCAGGGCGACCTCCTGCTCCCCGGCCATCCGGCCCAGCTCGGCCGCCTCGCCGCCGATCGCGGTGCCCCGGCGCTGCACCATGGCGAGGACCTGGAGCACGCTGTCGTGGATGTCGCGGGCGAGCCGTTCGCGTTCGCGGGTGGTGGCCTCGATCTCCAGGGCGCGGGCGAGGGTGCGCTCACTGGCGCGGGCGACCTCGACGACGTACCCGATGGCGATGGAGGCGACCCAGACCAGCAGGACGTTGTGGTAGGTGTCCCGGCTGGGCTCGCCGCGCTGGATGATGTTGGCGGCGGCGACGAAGGTGGAGGCGAAGGCCGCCCACCGCCAGCCGCCCTTGATCGCGAAGGCGAGGACCGCGCCGGCCGTCCAGATCGACGGCAGCGTCGGGCCGTCGAAGGACTGGGAGTCGAAGTCGGCGAGCGGGGTGAGCAGAATGCCGGTCAGCGCGACGACCAGGTCCGCGACGAGGAAGCGTTTGGTGCAGCTCGCCGCCGAGCGGACCTTGGGCAGGGTGGCGAGCGTCCAGACGAAGAGGAACGCCAGATAGGCGACGGCGACCCAGGGGCGCTCGAACCTCTGCTGGCCGAAGTTGTCCTTCCCGAAGATCGCGAGAAGCACCGCGTAGATCATCGTCAGGACGCGGTAGCCCGTCAGCGCACGCCACAGCGGCAGCTCGACCGACATCCGTACGACCCGCTCACGCTTGGCCATGGCCACACCCCCCGGACGGTGAACGACGCGGTTACGCGCCGGACCGTTCCGTTCCGTTCTCGTTGCTCGCGGCGGCCTGCTTCTGGGCCCGCTTGGCTTCCTCGGCCTTGGCCTTCGCCTCCTCCGCCCGGGCCTTCGCCTCGTCGGCGATCTGGCGCTTGGCGGCGGTGGCGTAGACGTCGACGTACTCCTGGCCGGAGAGCTTCATGATCTCGTACATGACCTCGTCGGTCACCGAGCGCAGGATGAAGCGGTCGCCGTCCATGCCCTGGTAGCGGCTGAAGTCCAGCGGCTTGCCGATCCGGATGCCGGGGCGCATCAGCTTGGGCATCACCTGGCCGGGCGGCTGGATCTTCTCGGTGTCGATCATGGCGACCGGGATCACCGGGGCGCCGGTGGCCAGCGCGACCCGGGCCAGACCGCCGGGCTTGCCCCGGTAGAGGCGGCCGTCGGGCGAGCGGGTGCCCTCGGGGTAGATGCCGAAGAGGCCGCCGCTCTCGACGACCTGGATGCCCGCCTTGATCGCCGCCTCGCCCGCGCCGCGGGCCCCGGAGCGGTCGACGGGGAGCTGGCCGACGCCCTTGAAGAAGGCGGCGGTGAGCTTGCCCTTCACTCCGGGTGCGGTGAAGTACTCGGCCTTGGCGATGAACGTGACCTTGCGGTCCAGCACGGCCGGGAGGAAGAACGAGTCGGAGAACGACAGGTGGTTGCTCGCGAGGATCGCCGGACCGCGCTCGGGGATGTTCTCCAGGCCCTCCACCCACGGCCGGAAGGCGAGCTTCAGGGACCCGCCGATGGAGAACTTCATTGCGCCGTAGATCAACTCTGGTGCCTCCTGTGTGCTGTCGGTCAGACCTTAGCCTGGGCCGCTGCCGGGCCCGTGACGGCCCTGGTCGGTGTCGGTCCGGTCGCGTACGGTGAAGTCATCCGTCAAGCACTCCCCCAGGTGCCCGCACGCCCCGCCCGCCCCCGCCCGCCCCACGAACAGGAGACCCTGGTGCCGGTCCTCCCTGGAGCCGAGCCGTTCCGCCACGAGGGCGGAGAGGTCGGCGTCCTCCTCTGTCATGGCTTCACCGGATCCCCGCAGTCGCTGCGCCCCTGGGCGGATTATCTCGCCGAGCGCGGGCTGACGGTCTCGCTGCCGCTGCTGCCCGGCCACGGCACCCGCTGGGAGGACATGGCGGTCACCGGCTGGCAGGACTGGTACGCGGAGGTCGACCGGGAGCTGCGGGTCCTCGCGGAGAAGTGCGAGCAGGTCTTCGTCTTCGGGCTGTCCATGGGCGGCGCGCTGAGCCTGCGGCTCGCGGCCAAGCACGGGGACGCGATCAGCGGTCTGGTGCTGGTCAACCCGGCCAACAAGGTGCACGGCCTCTCCGCGTACGCGCTGCCGGTGGCCCGTCATCTGGTGCGGACGACCAAGGGCCTGGCCGACGACATCGCGCTCCCGGGTTCGCACGAGGTGGGCTACGACAAGGTGCCGCTGCACGCGGCGCACTCGGTGCGGAAGTTCTTCCGGCTGGTCGACGGGGAGCTGCCCCAGGTGACCCAGCCGGTGGTCCTGCTGCACAGCCCGCAGGACCATGTCGTGCCGCCCGCGGACAGCGCGCGGATCCTGAGCCGGATCTCCTCCACGGACGTCTCGGAGATCTTGTTGGAACAGAGCTACCACGTGGCGACGTTGGACCATGATGCGGAGCGGATCTTCGATGAGAGCTACCGGTTCATCGGCCGTCTCGCACCGAGCGTCGGGATGAAGGGGAGCACGTCCGGTGGCTGAGCACGACGCGGAACGTACAGGCAGCGACGAGGAGCGCGAACCGCGCCCCACGGAGGCCGCGGCTGTCCCGGAGGGGACGAAGCCGGAGGGCACGAAGCAGGCGGGGGCCGAGGGAGCGGAGCAGGAGCGGGCGATCGACGAGGACGCGGCGTGGGCCGCGATCGTCGCGGGGTACGGGGAGGAGCCGCCGGACCCGCCGGGCGCCAAGCCGTTCAAGTCCATCGAGGATCTGGCCCTGCTGGAGGACGACCAGCGCAATGTGCTGGGGCCGAAGGACGGCACCGCCGGGGACCCGGCGGACAAGGGGGCCGGCAAGACGCCCCCGAAGCCGCCGGAGAAGAAGCCGCTGGGCAGCTCCGTCGTCTTCGCGCCCGGTGTCGCAGGGCCGCGGGACTACGAGCTGCCCGCGTCCAAGGACGACGGCATCGATGTGCCGGACGACGGGGACGAGGGCCACTTCGTGCCCCCGGAGCCGCCGCCGCTGCCGGAGGCCGACGTCACGGCGAAGTTCGCCTGGCTGGCGGTGATCGGCGGGCCGGTCCTGATGCTCGTCGCGGTGCTGCTGCGGTGGGAGATGACGTGGTGGCTCACCACGCTCTGCATCGGCGGCTTCCTCGGCGGTTTCGCCACCCTGGTGGCCCGGATGCCGCACGACGACGATGACGACACCTACGGCGACCCGGGGCGCGGCGCGGTCGTGTAGGTCAGCTCGTGACGGGGACCCTGAGGGCGGCCAGGACCGGCAGATGGTCCGTGGCCGCCCTCAGGTCGTCCCCGCCCACCCCGTCCAGCCCGGCCGGGACGCCGCAGCCGAGCACCTCGATGCCGGGGGTCGCGAAGACCGCGTCGATGCGCTTACGGGGCTCGTCGGGCGGGAAGGTGAGCTCGCCGCCCCACGGGGCGACGGCCCGGCAGTCCTGGAGCTTCCCGGCCAGGTGCCGGAACGCCTTCCCGGTCGGTACGTCGTTGAGGTCGCCGCCCGCCACCGCGTGCTCCACGCCCATCGCGGTCAGCCGTTCCAGCAGCAGGCCGGCCTGGGCGAGGCGTTCGTCGCGCTGGAGGCTCAGATGGCAGCTCAGCACCCCGAGCCGGGTCCCGGCGATCCGCACCACGGCGGTGGCGAAGCCCCTGCGGTGCAGGCCGGGCGTGAGTGGCAGCAGGACGTCCTCGGTGCGCTCGACGGCCACCCGCAGCGAGCACAGCAGCAGCGGCCCGGCGGCGGTGGCCCCGCCGCTCAGCACCACCAGACCGCTGCTCTTCGCGAGCCCGGCCGCGGCCTTGCGCCAGCGGAAGAAGCGCGGGGCCTCCTGGACGAGGACCAGATCGGGTGCGCAGGCGCGGATGACCCGGGCCAGCGCGGCGGTGTCGTCGTGCATCGACCGGACGTTGTAGCTCAGCACTCTGATGACGGCTGAACCGTCCGGCTCGGTACGGGAGTCGGGCAGTGGCGTCAGGACCATGCGGGCCACGATACGACGGACGCCCGCCGGGGCCCCGGAGGGCGGCGACGGGCGTCCGGTGCGTCGTACGAGCCGGGGCGGCTAGCCCTGGCGGGCCAGGTCGGCAGCGCCCACGAGCCCTGCCTTGCCGCCGAGTTGGGCGGCCAGCACCTGGGCGTGCGGGCGCCACTCGCCGCCGATCAGCCAGCGCCGGAACGACTTGCGGATCGGGTCGAGGACGAGCTCGCCCTCGTCCGATACGCCGCCGCCGACGATGAACGCGGACGGGTCGAACAGCGAGGCGAGGTCGGCCAGTCCGGCGCCGGCCCAGCGGGCCAGCTCGCGGAACGAGTCGATGGCCACCGCGTCGCCCTGGCGGGCGGCCTCGCTGATGTGCTTGCCCTCGATGCCGTCCACCGTGCCGTCGCCGAGGCCGAGGAGGACGGCGGCGTTCTCGGGGGTGGCGTTGGCCCGCTGCTTCGCGTACCGGACGAGGGCGCGGCCGGAGGCGTACTGCTCCCAGCAGCCCTGGCTGCCGCAGCCGCAGAGCAGACCGTCCGGGACGACCCGGATGTGGCCGAACTCGGCGGCCACGCCGAAGCGTCCGCGGCGCAGCTTGTTGCCGATGATGATGCCGCCGCCGAGGCCGGTGCCGAGCGTGATGCAGATGACGTCGTCGTGACCCTGGCCGGCCCCGAAGCGATATTCGCCCCAGGCCGCGGCGTTGGCGTCGTTCTCGACGACGACGGGCAGGCCGACGCGCTGCTCGACCTTGTCCTTGAGCGGCTCGTGGCGCCAGTTGATGTTCGGTGCGAACAGCACGGTGGCGCGCTTGTCGTCGACGTAGCCGGCGGCGCCGATGCCGACGGCCTCCACCTCGTGGCCCTCGCTCGCCCCGGCCACCGCCGCGCAGATGGCGTCGACGATGCCTTCGGCCGTCGGCGGGGTCGCCACCTTGAACGTCGAGAGGATCCGGCCCTCTTCGTCGACCACTCCAGCCGCGATCTTCGTGCCGCCGATATCGACGCCGATGGTGAGTCCCATGAATCCCTCAGTTTCGGTCGAGCCCCGCTAGGGGCAACCGTACCCGAGGCCGCGCCCGGTACCGGCCGGAGCCGGTCAGTCCAGGTCGATGCGTTCGGTGCCGGAGGGGCCTTCGTCGCGGGGGTCGGACGGGTCCTCGGCGGCCTGCTTCGAGGGGGCCGCGGGACCGGTGGCGCCCGACGCGCCCTCGGTGGTGCGGGTCCAGCGGCTCTCCTGGCCCTCGACCGCGGAGCGGTAGGCGGCCAGCAGTTCGTTGCCCGCGGCGGCGAGGTGGTCGAAGAGCTCCGGGTTGCGTTCGATGACCGGTTCGACGGCGGACTTCGCCTGCCGGATGGCCTGCTGGACCGCGCCCTGGGCGGCGACGCCCAGCAGCGGGGTCGGGAGCGAGGACACCTTGTCGGCGACCGCGTCGACCAGCTTGCGCAGTTCCTCGGCGGCGGATCCGGGCTGGGGGCCGTACTGGGCCCGGCGGCGGGCCTTCTCGGCCGCGAGGTCCTCGGCGCAGGCGTCGGCCCACGCGTCGCCGTCGACGGGACGATCGGTGGCTTCACTCATGGCGGACTCCTGCGACGCGGGGCGGCCGACGGTCGGCCTGCGGTACACGTACTACCGACGTTACCCGAATGGCCGCACGCCGTTCAGGAGGTGCGCGGCCACAGGGCCGGATCCGGCGTGAACCTCACCCGCAGCACCCCGTCGGCCAGGGCCGCGCCGGAGACGGTGCAGCGGCGCAGCGCGGAGGCCACGCGCACGATCCGGTGAAAGGGGCCGACGGTCAGGAGCAGTTCGTCGCCCCGGCGGACCAGGCGCAGGTCTTCCTTGGCGGCCCCGGGCAGCGGCAGGCACCAGGCGAGGACCGTCGCCGCGTCCTCGGTGTCCGGCTCCTCCTCGATCCACCAGGGGTCCTCGGCGCGGCCGGGCGTCCGGGCGTCGGGGGCGGGGATCTCCAGCGCGGCCAGGTCGTCCGGGCCCTGCGGGTCGCGGCCCAGGTGGGCGGCCTCGTGCACGGGAAGGTCCGGGGCCAGGTCCTGGTGCCAGTGGTCCAGGCACTTCTCCTGCTGGGCGGCGAGCGCGGCGAACCAGGGGTCGGAAGAGTGGCGGGGCAGCACACGGGAGGCGACGAGCAGGTCGGCGCTCAGTCCGTGCAGGGCGAGGCCGGTGCGGGCGGCGCGCAAGGCGTCCTCGGCGGCGGGTCCCGGCTCCGCGACCAGCCGGAGCGTGGTGGAGCCGTCCTCGATCAGGGCCTGGACGGCGGCCAGCTCGGTGTCCTTGCGGGCGGCGGCCTCGTACAGCCACTGCGCGGGCATCGGGACCCCGGCGAGCTGGGCGAGGACCGGGCGCAGGGCGCGGGCGGCCTGGCGTTCGGCGGGGAGCAGCCGGCGCAGATAGCGGCGCAGCTGGTCCGGGAGGGCGAGCAGGGCCAGGGCCTGGTCGAGCGGCGGGAGGTCGACGACGAGGGTGTCGTAGCCGGACCAGTCGCCCTCGGCGGCCCGGCGCAGCGTGTGCAGCAGGGCGAGCTGCGGGGAGCCGGGGAGTTCGGTGAGCTCCTCGCCGTCGAGCCGGCCCGCGCCGAGCAGGTCCAGGACGCCGGAGGCGCGCTTCTGGAGCTCGGTGAGTTCGGCGCGGAAGTGCGCGCCGGAGTCGATGCGGGCGTGGTCGAGCAGGCCGGTGACCCGGGTGGGTTCCGTGGCGGCCGGGAAGCCGGGTATGGCCTCGGCGGAGATCAGGAGGGTGCGGCGGCCGTCCGCCGCGGCGGCCAGGGCGGTGGCCGCGGCGACGGTGGTGCGGCCCGCGCCGCCGAGGCCGGTGACCAGGACCGTACGCACGGCTCTCAGGTCCCCGGGGCGGACTCGACGCGCTTCTTCAGACCGGCGAGGGCGCGGTCGATGATGACCTTCTCGGCCTTGCGCTTGATCATGCCGAGCAGCGGGATCTTGACGTCGACGGCGAGCTTGTAGGTGACCTCGGTGCGCTCGCCGCCGCCGAGCGGGGCCAGTGCGTAGGTGCCGTCCAGGGAGCGCAGCATCTGGGACTTGACGAGGCTCCAGCTGACTTCGTTCTCGCCGTTCCAGGTGTAGGCGAGGACGTGGTCGTCCTTGATCGCTCCGGCGTCCAGGACGAGGCGGACCTGCTCGGCGCGGCCCTGGTCGTCGGTGGAGAGGACCTCGGCCTCCTTGACCTCGCCGGTCCACTCCGGGTAGCGGGCGAAGTCGGCGATCACGCCCATGACGTCGGCCGGCGCCGCCTCGATCGTGATGCTCGAGCTGGTGTGTTCAGCCATCGCCGTGGCCCTCCAGTGCGGTGTTACCGGTCGCGTTCGGCAGGAGCCTGCCGCTGTGCAGGCTATCGCGTGCCCGGGGCGCTCCGGTCCACGGCCCGGCCGCCCGTGGTCACCAGGTCAGCGCCCAGGGTGTTCCGGTCGAGGCGAAGTGGCCGACGTTGACGCACTCGGTGGTCCCGATCCGCATCCGGCGGACCAACGGCTGGTGAACATGGCCGAAAAGCGCGTACCGGGGGCGGGTGGTGCGGATCGCCTCCAGCAGGGCGGTGCTGCCGCGTTCGAAGCGGCGGGCGACGGTGTCGTACGTCAGCTCGGGGACCTCGGGCGGGATGTGCGAGCAGAGGACGTCGACCGGGCCGAGCGCCTCGACCTTGGCGGCGTACTCCTCGTCGCTGATCTCGTACGGGGTGTTCATCGGGGTCTTGAGGCCGCCGCCGACGAAGCCGAAGACCCGGCCGCCGATCTCGACGCGTTCGCCGTCCAGGACAGTGGTGCCGGGGCGGGCGTACTCCGGCCAGAGGTCGGGGACGTCGACGTTGCCGTAGGTGGCGTACGTCGGAGTGGGGAAGGCGGCGAAGAGTTCGGCGTACTGCTTGCGCACGGCGCCGAGGATCTCGGTGTTGCGGTCGCGGCCCGCCCACAGCTCACGGCCGAAGGCGCGGGCCTCGTCGTAGCGGCGGGCGGTGCGCAGGGCGACGATGCGGTCGGCGTTCTCCGTGCCGAACAGGTCGGGGAAGATGCCGCGCGAGTGGTCGGCGTAGTCGAGGAAGAGCACCAGGTCACCGAGGCAGATCAGGGCGTCGGCGCCGTCCCCGGCGCGGGCCAGGGCCTCGGTGTTGCCGTGCACGTCGCTGACCACGTGAATCCGGGTCGATCCCCCGGCCGGATCCCGGCTGTCCGGTTCGCTGCCTCGCATGGGAGCAGCCTAGAGTGCCCGTTCCGTCGCTGGGTAGACCGTCCGGACCTGCGGTTACTTCCACGTCGCGACGGCGGTGGACTACTGTGCGCGAAAGGCTCATTTATATGTGTGATGCATAAGACATCTGGCCGGAACCCCCTATCCGGAACCGAGTACTGATGGGTAACGTCCGGGCAGTCCAGTCGTGCTCACCCCACTGAGCACCCGCCATTCTTGGACCGCAGCCGGTGCGTCACACAGAGCCGTGGCACCGGAGCCCGATGAGGAGCAGCAGTCTTGCGCGAGTTCAGCCTTCCGGCCCTGTACGAGGTCCCGACGGACGGCAACCTGACGGATCTCATCCGCCGCAATGCCGCTCAGCATCCCGACGTCGCGGTGATGAGCCGCAAGGTGGCCGGCGTCTGGACGGACGTCAGCGCCACCCAGTTCCTGGCCGAGGTGAGAACCGCCGCCAAAGGGCTGATCGCCTCGGGCGTGCAGCCCGGCGACCGGGTCGCCCTGATGTCCCGCACCCGTTTCGAGTGGGTGCTGCTGGACTTCGCGATCTGGAGCGCCGGCGCGGTGACCGTGCCGGTGTACGAGACCAGCTCCGCCGAGCAGGTGCAGTGGATCCTCGGTGACTCCGGGGCGGTGGCGGTGCTCGTGGAGAGCGACGCGCACGCCGCGTCCGTGGCCTCCGTACGGGACGCGCTGCCGGATCTGGCGCATGTCTGGCAGATCGACGCGGGCGCCGTGGAAGCGCTGGGCAAGGCGGGTGCCGAGGTCTCCGACGAGACCATGGACCTGCGGATGATCAGCGCCAAGGCGGACGACCCGGCGACGATCGTCTACACCTCGGGCACCACCGGCCGCCCCAAGGGCTGTGTGCTCACCCACCGCAGCTTCTTCGCGGAGTGCGGCAACGTGGTGGAGCGGCTGAAGCCCCTCTTCCGTACGGGCGAGTGCTCGGTGCTGCTGTTCCTGCCCGCCGCGCACGTCTTCGGCCGGCTGGTCGAGGTGGCCTCGGTGATGGCCCCGATCAAGCTGGGCTGCGTCCCCGACATCAAGAACCTCACCGATGAGCTGGCCGCGTTCCGGCCGACGCTGATCCTGGGCGTGCCCCGGGTCTTCGAGAAGGTCTACAACGCGGCCCGCGCCAAGGCGCAGGCGGACGGCAAGGGCAAGATCTTCGACCGGGCCGCCGACACGGCGATCGCCTACAGCCGGGCGCTGAGCACACCTCAGGGTCCTTCGCTCGGCCTGAAGCTCAAGCACAAGCTGTTCGACAAGCTGGTCTTCGGCAAGCTGCGCGCGGTGCTCGGCGGCAAGGGCGAGTTCGCGATCTCCGGCGGTGCTCCGCTGGGTGAGCGGCTCGGCCACTTCTACCGGGGCATCGGCTTCACCGTCCTGGAGGGCTACGGCCTGACCGAGACCTGTGCGGCGACGGCGTTCAACCCGTGGGACCGGCAGAAGATCGGCACGGTCGGCCAGCCGCTGCCCGGATCCGTGGTGCGGATCGCGGACGACGGTGAGGTGCTGCTGCACGGCGAGCACCTGTTCACCGGCTACTGGAAGAACGAGTCCGCCTCGGTCGAGGCGCTGGCCGACGGCTGGTTCCACACCGGGGACATCGGCACGCTCGACGAGGACGGCTACCTCGCGATCACCGGCCGCAAGAAGGAGATCATCGTGACGGCGGGCGGCAAGAACGTCGCCCCGGCCGTCATCGAGGACCGCATCCGCGCGCACGCCCTGGTCGCCGAGTGCATGGTGGTCGGCGACGGCCGCCCGTTCGTCGGCGCGCTGGTCACCCTGGACGAGGAGTTCCTGGGCCGCTGGGCCGAGGAGCACGGCAAGCCGGCCGGCTCGACGGCCCTGTCGCTGCGCGAGGACGCGGAGTTGCTGGCCGAGGTGCAGCGCGCGGTGGACGACGGCAACGCGGCGGTCTCCAAGGCCGAGTCGGTGCGCAAGTTCCGCATCCTGCCCGCCCAGTTCACCGAGGAGGCGGGCCACATCACGCCGTCGCTGAAGCTGAAGCGGAACGTGGTGGCGAAGGACTTCGCGGACGAGGTGGAGTCGATCTACCGCGCCTGAGCGGTGTGACGCGTACGAAGGGGCCCGCGCCGGGTGATCAGGCGCGGGCCCCTTCTCCGTACTCACAGCAGGGTCTTGAGCTTCTCCGCCAGCAGGTCCCAGCGCCACTTCTCCTCGACCCAGGCCCGGCCCCGCTCCCCCATCCGCCGCCGCAGCTCCGGGTCGCCGAGCAGCGTCACGATCCGGTCCGCCGACTCCTCGGCGCTGCCGCCGCGCACGACCCACCCGGTCTCGCCGTCGAGCACCGCGTCCGGGGCGCCGCCCGAGTCGCCGGCCACCACGGGCAGTCCGGTCGCGGACGCCTCCAGGTAGACGATCCCGAGGCCCTCCACGTCGAGGCCGCCACGGCGGGTCCGGCAGGGCATCGCGAAGACGTCCCCGGCCCCGTAGTGCGCGGGCAGCTCGGCCCAGGGCACCGGTCCGGTGAAGCGCACCGCGTCCTGCACCCCGGTCTCCGCCGCGAGCCGCTTCAGGTCCTTGGCGTACGGGCCGCCGCCGACGATCAGCAGCACCGCGTCCGGGATCTGCGCCAGGATCGCGGGCATGGCCAGGATCAGCGTGTCCTGGCCCTTGCGCGGCACCAGGCGCGATACGCAGACGACCACCGGGCGGTCGGAGAGCCCGAGGCGGGCCCGGACCTTGTCGCCGCCGGACGCCGGGTGGAAGGTCTTCTCGTCGACGCCGGGCGGCAGTTGGACCATGCGCCCGGCGGCGTCCGGGGTGAGGGCCGCGGCGATCCGGGAGCGGGTGTACTCACCGAGATAGGTGATCGTGTCCGTGCCATCGCCGATCCGGCGCAGCAGCTGCCGGGAGGCGGGCAGTTGCGCCCAGCCGGCCTCGTGCCCGTGCGTGGTGGCCACGAGGCGGCGGGCGCCCGCGCGGCGCAGCGCCGGGGCCATCAGACCGAGCGGGGCGGCCGCGCCGAACCAGACGGAGGTGCAGCCGTGTTCGCGCAGCAGGGTGGTGGCCCGGCGGGTGACGCGCGGGGTGGGCAGCAGCATCGTCGTCCGGTCGCGGACCACGGTGAACGGCTGCTCGGCGTCGAAGGCGGCGGTGGCCGCCGCGCCCTCCTCGCCGCGCTTCCAGGTGGAGGCGTAGACGACGACCCGGTCGGGATCCAGGCGCAGCGCCATGTTGTGCAGGAACGCCTGGATGCCACCGGGGCGGGGCGGGAAGTCGTTGGTCACGATCAAGGTCTTGTCCATCGCCGCCGACAGTACCCAACGGCCGCGCTTCACCGCTCCCGCGCTCTCCCGACGGCATCATGAACCGCCGGGGGCCCGGCCGGGTACGAGCGACGAAGGCGGACGGCGATGACGGGACGAGCACCCACCGGCGCGGGACCCTGGCCGTACGCGGTGTGGGCGCTGACCCGGGCCTGGCTGCTGGCCTGTGTGTTCCAGGTGGTCACGGTGCCGGGCCCGGACGTCACGGTGGATGTGTCGGTGATCTACCGGGGCTGGTACGAGACCCTGCTGACCGGCACGTATCCGCTGGACGACGTCACCTGGCAGTACCCGCCCGGGGCGGCCCTGGCGATCCTCTCCCCGGCCCTGCTGCCGTTCCTGGAGTACGCGACGGCCTTCTTCGTCCTCGTCCTGCTCTGCGACGCGCTGGTGCTGGGGCTGCTGCTGTACGTGGGCCGGCGGCCGGGGATGCGGGCGGCGGGTGCGTGGGTGTGGGTCGTGGGGGTGCCGCTGCTGGGGCCGACGGTCTACGCCCGGTACGACCTGATGGTGACGGCCGTCGCGGTGGCGGCGCTGCTGGCCGGGGTGCGCCGCCCGCGCGCGCTGGGGGCGCTGGCCGCGTTCGGGGCGCTGCTGAAGGGGTGGCCGGCGCTGCTGCTGGTGGGGGTGCGGAAGGGGCGTTGGACGCGGGCGGCCTGGGGGGCGGCGGCGCTGACGGCGGCGGGGCTCGCGGCGTCGTTCGCGCTGTGGATGCCGGGGGCGTTCGCGTTCCTGGCCTTCCAGCGGGACCGGGGCACCGAGGTCGAGTCGCTGGGGGCGCTGGTCTTCCATGGGGCGCGGCAGTTCGGCTGGGAGGGGCGGGTGGAGCTGCGCTACGGCTCGCTGGAGTTCGTCGGCCCGCACGTGGAGCTGGTGTCGACGCTGGCGCTGGGGCTCGGGGTGGCGGCGCTGGGCTGGCTGGTGCTGTGGCGGCTGCGGGCGGGGTCGTTCGCGGCGCACACCCCGGCCGAGGCGGCGTTCACGGCGGTGCTGCTGTTCACGGTCACCAGCCGGGTGATCAGCCCGCAGTACGTGGTGTGGCTGGTCGGGCTCGCGGCGGTGTGCCTGGCGTTCCGGGCGGCCGCGATGACGCTCCCGGCGGTCCTGGTGCTGGTGGCGGCGGGAGTGACGCTGCTGGAGTTCCCGATCGGCTTCGGCCATGTGGTGGCGAGCGACGCGTGGGGCGTGACGCTCCTTCTCGTACGGAACGGGCTGCTGGTGGCGGCCTCGCTGATCGGTGCGCGGCGGCTGTGGCGGTCGACGGTGCCGGGGAGGCCGCGTGCGGACGCCGCCCGGCTCGCGGTCGAGGGTCAGCCGAGCCGGGTGGCGAGGTAGTCGCGCCAGTCGGCGGTGAACTGCTCGGGGGTGGTGTCGAGCACCGCGTTCAGCGCCTGCTCCACCGCCCCGTCACGCCCGTCGTGGGCGCCGACGGCCTCGTAGAAGGCGATCAGCTTCTCCTTGCCCCAGCGCTCCGCGATCAGCTCGCAGGCCAGCCAGCCGCCCTCGTAGGCCCCGGCGAGCTTCGCGGGGTCGCCGTCGAAGCCGAAGTCCGGGTCGGCGGGGAGCTCGGCGGGGGTTTCGCCGCTCCGGACGGCTGCTGCCAGTTCGGGGGCGATCGTGTCGGCGGTGCGGTCCTCGCCCCGGTAGGCGGTCCAGTCGGCGAAGCCCTCGGAGAGCCAGACGGGGGTGGCGGTGGAGGTGCTGGTCCGGGTGGCGACATGGGTCGTCTCATGGGTCAGGACGATCCGCTGGCCGAAACTGCCCAGGGTGGCGTACGCCTGCGGGTTGACGATCACCCGGTCGGCGATGGCCGGGCGCTTGCCGGTGCCGCCGACCTCGCCGGTGGTGACGGCGGCGATGCCCCGGTAGCTGGCCTCCGGCGAGCCCAGCAGCCCCGCCATGTCCTCGACGGAGTCCGGGACGAGGACCACGACCCGGCGGGTCCAGGGGCGCGGCCAGGCGTCCGAGACGGCCGGGACGGCGAGGTCCACGGTGTCGGCGATCTGGCGCAGCTCGCTCTCGGGCCGGCCGACGCCCAGGACGATGCTGTGCGCGCCCTCGACGACCTCCACGTCCCCCTGCTGCCACAGCTGCCCCGAGGCGCCCTTGGCGGGCCGGTCGGCGGTGATGTACCAGCGCTCGCCGTCCCGCATCAGCTCCAGGACCCGGCGGGTGGCGACCGGGGCGGTGTCGTACCCGTCGATCCGGTAGCGCAGCTCCACATCCGCGGTGGCCCAGCGACCGTCCTGCTTGGTGATGCCCTTGACGTCGTACGTCCAGGACTTCAGGGGCACGTCGGCGAGCCGGTCCAGTTCGGTGCGCTGGGCGGCGCGCAGCTTCGCGGCGTCCGGGGCAAGGGCGTCGACGTAGCCCGCCGGGTCGTGGGCGAGGACGGCCGCCGCGCGGCTCTTCAGGGTGGCCTCGAGGTCGCCGGTGGTGAGGAAGGTGTCCGGGCCGGCGGGGGCCGTGCAGGCGGACGCGGTAAGCAGCGCGGCGAGCAGCGGGCCCGCCGCACGCCGCCGTACCCGGGGGCCTCCCCCGCGCGCGTCACGTTCTCGTACGGCCACCCTGCCGATCGTACGGTCAGATCCGGGTGACCGAGGAGACCGGCATCATGCCGACCGGATCGTAGCGGACCGGGGCGCCCGGGTAGGGGGCGTGGATGACCTGGCCGTTGCCGACGTACATGCCGATGTGGCTGGCGTCCGCGCGGTAGGCGACCAGGTCACCGGGGAGGGCCTGGGAGAGCGGCACCATGCGGCCCGCGTGGCGCTGGGCCTGGGAGGTGCGGGGCAGGCTCACCCCGGCCTGGGCGTAGGCCCACTGCATCAGGCCGGAACAGTCGAATCCGGAGGGCCCGTTGGCGCCCCAGACGTAGGGTCTGCCGAGCGCCTGGTGGGCGGCGGCCACGGCGGACATCGCGCGGCCCGAGCCGGGGGCGACGCCGGAGAGGTCGGGCAGCCCGTCGCGGCCGGTGCGCGAGGCCCGGTCGAAGGAGGCGCGTTCCTCGGGCGGCAGCGAGTCCAGCAGCCGGCGGGCCTCGCGGAGCTTGCCCTCGACGGCGCGCTTGTGGCGGGTGACGGCGGCCCGGTTGCGCTCCAGTTCGGTCAGGGCGCGGGTGGCCTCGGCGCGGGTCTGGGCGATCCTGCGCTGGGCGTGCCGCAGTTTGTCCAGGGTCATCGCCTGGCGGGCGCCTGCCCGGTCGAGGACGGCGGCCTGCTCCAGGTAGCTGTCCGGGTCGGCGGAGAGCAGCAGCGCGAGCGCCGGGTCGATGGAGCCGGTGCGGTACTGGGCGCCCGCCATCGCGCCGAGCGCGTTGCGCATCCGGTTGACGCGTTCCTGGCCCCGGGCCGTGGCGTCCTGGGCGCGGTCCGCCTCACCGCGCAGCCGGGCCACGCGCTCCCCGGCCTCGTTGAACCGCTCGGTGGCCTGCTCGGCCTCCCCGTAGAGGCGGTCGACGGCGGCCTTGGCGGTCTCCCGGGTGTCCTTCGGGTCGGCGCTCGCCGGGGCCCCGGTCAGGGTGGCCGCCGCGGTGGCGGCGGCCGCCGAGATGACCGTGACCCGGACTCCTCTGTTGAAGCCGGACTGTGTGGAACGGCGATGGGACACCACAGGTAGCCGCACTCCCTTCCGCTGACGCGGTAGTGCGCAGCCCCTGCCGCCCGGGGCGGGCGGACGGAGACCGGGAGCTGCACAGCAGCCAGACAGTAATCGGACGACTACGCACCGGCCAAAGACCCCGCCGGTGGCGGACGGGGGCGGAAGGGGGCTCCAACGCCGCCGCCCCGCCGGTGACCTTGGTCTCCGGCGGGGCGGGGGCGTCAGCGTGGTGCGCGGCGATTCCCTCGTTCGGGCGTGCCGTGGCGGGCCGTCGCGTGCGCGGTGGCGTCAGATACGGACGCCGAACTGGAAGGTGCCCATGTAGTCCATCGACTCGTAGCGGACGACGGTGCCCGGCTTCGGGGCGTGCAGGATCTGGTTGTTGCCGGCGTAGAAGCCGACGTGCGACAGGCCGTTGAAGAAGACCAGGTCGCCCGGCTTGAGCTGGCTGCGGCCGATCCGCTGGCCGTCGTTCTGCTGGGTGTACGTGGTCCGGGTGATGGAGACCCCGGCCTGCGCGAAGGCCCACTGGGTCAGCCCGGAGCAGTCGTAGGAGTTGGGGCCCGAGCCGCCGGAGACGTACGGCTTGCCGATCTGCGTGGCAGCGGCGCTGAGGGCGGCGGCGCCACGGCCGGACGCGGGGGCCTCGTTGCCGAGTTCGACCCGGTCGGTGGAGGCGCGGCTGGCGCGGTTCTCCTCCTCCTGGATCTTGGCCCGCTCGGCCTGGGTCAGCGTGTTGAGCAGCTGCTGGGCGTCGGCCAGCTTGCCCTGGTACTTCTTCTTGTTCTCGCCGAGCGCCTTGCGGACGTCGGCGAGGTCGCCGAGCTTGTCCTGGGCTTCCTTGCGCTGCTGGGCGAGAGTGCGCTGCTTGGACTGGATCTTCTGCAGCGACTCCGTCTGCTTGACCGTCAGCTGGTCGAGCGCGGAGGCCTGGTCGAGGAAGCTGTCCGGGTCCGAGGCGAGGAAGAGGGCCACCGAGGGGTCGATGCCGCCGGAGCGGTACTGCGCGGTGGCGATCGAACCGAGTTCGCCGCGCAGCGTGTTGAGCTCGGCCTGGCCGCGGGCGACCTTGTCCTGGAGCGCGTCGACTTCCTTCTTCAGGTTGTCCTGCTGCTCCTTGGCCCCGTTGTACTTCTCCGTGGCCGCCTCGGCCTCGTGGTAGAGCTTGTCGACCTTCGCCTTGACCTCGCTCTTGGTCGGCTTGGGGTCGGCGTGGGCGGCCTGGGAGGTCAGGGCCACGGCCGCGGCGGCGGTCGCGGTGAGCACGGTCACGCGGGTGCGGCTCGGCTGCTTGGGACGACGGTGGGACGCCACGAAGGCGAGCTCCTTCTTCCTCAGAGCCGCCTACCGGGCTGTGGGGGAATGATTCCCCGGCTCCGTGCACATGACGGACTCGGCGGTTCCTTCGCCGTCACCCCGAATGGGTGATCAACCGTGCGAAGGTTCGAGGCCTGACCCTAGTGACCATCTTGTGATCAGTTCAAATCCTCACAGGATTTTTCTCGTCACACCAGGCACTTCTTTACTCTCACCCCACCGCGTGTAGCGGCGACTTGACGGTACGTTCCCAGAAATCCGGCATGTCACACATGCCGCGCATATCCCGCTAGACGCGCGAAAGGCGCTTGAGGAGCATGACGGACGCGACCGGCCTCGCCCCGGCCTTCGCCACACCGTCCGCCACCTCACGGTCGGTGGAGACGACGACCACGGGCCGCCCCGGCGGTTCCGCGCGGGCCAGTTGACGGATCACCTCGTCCGCCGTGACGCCGGGCTTGCTGAACAGCACCCGTACGCCTCGCGGCGGGGCGAGCAGCACCGGGGCGGCCAGTTCGGCCCCGTCGAAGACACAGGTCATCTCCGCGCCGGTCTGCGCCGCGAGCACCGAGAGACCGCCCAGCAGCCGCAACCGCTGCTTCTCCAGCGGCATCTGCGGATAGCCGGTCTTGGTGACGTTGTAGCCGTCCACGATGAGGTGGGCCTGCGGCAGCGCCAGCAGCTGGTCGAGCAGCGCCGGGTCGGTCTCCGAAAGGGCGCGCGCGGCAATGTCCTTGGGCGACATCCGGCCCGGCTCCACCGCGTCCACGGTGTCGGCGGGATGCGTCGTCGCCGGAGGCAGCGCCAGCTCCCGCCGCAGCCCGGAGGCCGCGTCCAGCACGGTGTCCAGGAGCAGCCGCAGGCGCATGTCCTCCACGGAGCGGCCCTCGCGGGCGGCCCGGCGGCTCGCCTCCAGGGCCGACTCCGCCTCCCCCAGGCGCCCCTTGAGCCGGCGCGACTCGCTCTCCACGGCGGAGAGCTGGGCGGCCGACTCGGCGCGGGCGGTGTCGGCCTCGGCGGCGCTGCGGCGCAGGGCGGCCTCACCGCGCTTCACCTCGCTGAGCGCGCTGCGCAGCTTGCGGTGCAGCGACTCGGCCTCCTTGCGGGCCGCCTCCAGCTCGGTGCGCAGCCGCTCGGTCTCGGCGCGGGTGTGGGCGCGGGCCCGCTCCAGCTCCTCGCGCAGTTGCTCCAGTTCGCGCCGGGTCTCCTCGTCGGCCCGTTCCGCGTCGGCGCGCTGGACCTCCTCGCCGGCCGCCTCGACCAGCTTGACCCAGCCGACCGGGCGCAGCACATAGGCGGCCGCGGCCACATCGAGGGGGTCGGCGGCGGCGGGCGGCGAACCCGCCTCCAGGGCGCCGGTCAGCTCGGGCTGGGACTGGGCCAGCCGCTCACCGATCCGCTGCCGGAAGAGGGCGTCGCTCTCCAGCGCGGCGGCCATCGCGTTCCCCGCGAACTTGGCCCGCCGGGTCGGGGTGAACCGGGCGTACTGCCGCAGCTGGGCGGGCAGTTCGGCGACGGTCAGTCCGCCGAAGGCGTCCGAGACCAGCGCGACGACCCGCCGTCGCACACCCTCGGGCAGCGGACGGCCGAGCGCCTCTGCACCGCCGTCGGCCTCATCGGCCGGTCCGGCGCCGCTGGTCGGCTGATCCACCGTCCGTCACCCCATAGATGTGTGATGGGTGCGCTCCCTCAGGAGGCGGCACCCGGCCTGTCCACCAGTTCGATCTGGTCCACCGCATTGCACCAACGACAGCGGACCGACTCGATGGTCTCACTGACGACCTCCCGCTCCTCGACACTGGACTCACCGGCCAGGTCGAGGTGCACGTACTCCACGACCTTGGAGGAGCGGGTCACGTCGAAGCGCGTGAGATTGCCGCACAGCGTGCAGCGCCAGCGGGTCCCGTCGGTCGGCAGGGGAACCGTCGTCATCGTTGCGTCCTCTTTCGTCGTCTCCAGGAGCCCGCGCCGGGCGTACCGCCGCGACTCCACCTGTCTACGTCAAGGATCTCGCGGTGCGCCGTCGAACTGCGGAAGTCCTGGCGTAACCCTACGGCCTCGCGTATAGGCATCGGCACGGCGAGGCGCTCCATCCCGTTCTCGGCCGGTACGTCATGCTCTGTACATGATCGAGTGGCGGCAGGCCGACTGGCGGACCACGGCCGGGAGGATCCGGGACGCGGCGGCGTCGAGCGGCGCCCCGGTCACGTACGGACTGATCGGCGTCTGCGGTGTGGTCTTCCTGATCAGTCCGCTCTCCGGGTTCGGCGGCGCGGCCTACCGGAGCGAGGACGCGCTGCTCGCCGCGCAGGCGGGGTACTTCGAGCGGTGGGGGGTGATCCCCGCGGAGCTGTGGGAGGGCTCCGCGCATGCGCTGATCACGCCGTTCACCGCGCTGTTCGTGCACGGCAGCTTGCTGCACCTGCTGGGGAACCTGCTGTTCCTGTACGTGTTCGGCGCGATGGCCGAGGAGCGCATGGGCCGGGTGCGGTTCGCCCTGTTCTACGTCGGCTGCGGCTATCTGGCCCTGGTCTGTTACGCGGCGGCGCACGCGGACTCCGAGCAGACGCTGGTGGGCGCGTCCGGCGCGATCTCCGCGGTGCTCGGCGCGTTCCTGTTTCTCTTCCCGAAGGCCCGGGTGACCAGCCTGTTCCCGTTCCTCTTCTTCCTGCCGCTGCGCTTCCCCGCGTGGATCGTGCTGGTCTTCTGGTTCGCCCTCCAGTGGGCGGCGGCGCAGGGGGCGGGCAGCGGTCCGGGGGTGGCGTATCTGGCTCATGTGGCGGGGTTCGCGGCCGGGTTCCTCTACGCCTGGGTGCGCTATGGGCGAAGGACTAGAGTGAAGGTTCCAGCCACGGCCACCGAGGGAGACAGCCAGCCGTGATCACCGCGATCGTGCTCATCAAGACCAGCGTGGACCGGATTCCGGAGATCGCCGAGGCCATCGCCGCGCTGGACAGTGTCAGCGAGGTCTTCTCCGTCACCGGCACCTACGACCTGATCGCCATGGTCCGGGTCGCCAAGCACGACGACCTCGCCGATGTCATCCCCGGCCGGATCAGCAAGATCCCGGGCGTCGAGGGCACCGACACCCATGTGGCGTTCCGTACGTACTCCCAGCACGACCTGGAAGCGGCCTTCGCCATCGGCCTCGACGCGTAGGCGCCACCGGCGACACACCTCGGCCGGGGACGGGCAGCGCGCCTGTCCCCGGCCGAGGTGTTTCCGTACGGTCGTGCTCGTCCTCAGACCTGCGCGGCCTCGCCGCGGTCCGGGACGCAACGGCCGTCCTCGGTGCGGTACTTCCACTGGGCGCCCTCGCGGACCAGCTCGGCGACCGCGCGCAGGAAGCGGTCGATGTGCTCGTCGGGCGTACCGGCCCCGAAGCTGACGCGGATCGCGTTGAGGGACCGCTCGCCCGGCTCGGCCTCCGGCGCGCCGCACTCGCCCGGGTCCTGCGGGTCGCTGCCGAGCAGGGTGCGCACCAGCGGGTGGGCGCAGAAGAGTCCGTCGCGCACGCCGATGCCGTATTCGGCGGAGAGCGCGGCGGCGAAGTGCGAGCTGTTCCAGCCACGCACCACGAAGGAGATGACGCCGACCCGGGGCGCGTCGTCGCCGAACAGCGAGAGCACCTGCACCTCGGGCACCTCGGCGAGGCCCTCGCGGACCCGGCCCACCAGCTCCTGCTCCCGGGCGACCAGGGAGTCGAAGCCCGCCTCGGTCAGGGCCTTGCAGGCGGAGGCGATGGAGTAGACGCCGATGACGTTGGGTGAACCGGCCTCGTGGCGGGCGGCCGTGGTGTGCCAGTCGACGTCCACACCGCCGTCGGCGCGCCGGGCGACCTTGCGGGACGCGCCGCCGCCGGCGAGGTACGGCTCGGCCGCCTGGAGCCAGTCGGCGCGGCCGGCCAGGACTCCCGAGCCGAAGGGCGCGTACAGCTTGTGGCCGGAGAACGCGACCCAGTCGACGTCCAGTTCGGCGATGTCCACCGGGTGGTGCGGGGCGAGCTGGGCGGCGTCCAGGACGATGCGGGCGCCGTGCGCGTGGGCGGCGGCGGCCAGTTCCCTCACCGGCCACAGCTCGCCGGTCACGTTGGAGGCGCCGGTGACGCAGACGAGGGCGGGGCCGTACGGGTCGCGGTCGGCGAGCGCCCGCTCCAGGGTCTCGACGGCCTGGGCCGGGGTGCGGGGCGCGTTGAGGTAGGTGACCTGGGCGTCGCGCCAGGGCAGCAGGGACGCGTGGTGCTCGGTCTCGTACACGAAGACCTGGCAGTCGGCGGGGATCGCGGCGGCCAGCAGGTTGAGGGAGTCGGTCGTGGAGCGGGTGAAGACCACCTGGTCCTCGGCGCGGCAGCCGAGGAACTCCGCGACCGTGCGGCGGCTGTTCTCGAAGAGGTCGGTGGAGAGCTGCGAGAGGTATCCGGCGCCGCGGTGGACGCTGCCGTAGTACGGGGCGTACGCGGCGACGTCGTCCCAGACCCGCTGGAGGGCCGGGGCGCTGGCGGCGTAGTCGAGCGCGGCGTAGGTGACCTCACCGCCGGTGACGAGCGGAACGGTGACGTCCTGGCCCAGAACGGGCAGCGGGGCACAAACCGACGGGTCGAGGGCAGCGGTGGAGACAGACATGGCGAACTCCCGTAACAGGCAGGCGAAATCAACGCGCCCGCGGATACGCGGCGGCGCGGAGAAGGAAGGAAAAAGGTGCGCTGAAGGAGGGCGGTCAGCCCTAACGCATTCGCTTGCTCACAGAAGGCTCCCTAGGGACCAGGACCCCGGGGGCTGGCATCCACTGGATGCCGAGGGGCCCGCGCTTGCCGCAGACCTCGCTGCCTACGGCCTGGTCTTCACCCGGGGCACCCCGCCACGGACGGAGGGTTGCCGGACAGCGGGCCGGGGCCGTAGTCGCTGTCACTCATGACCTG
This sequence comes from Streptomyces sp. NPDC091289, assembly GCF_044757365.1. Classification (NCBI taxonomy): domain Bacteria; kingdom Bacillati; phylum Actinomycetota; class Actinomycetes; order Kitasatosporales; family Streptomycetaceae; genus Streptomyces; species Streptomyces sp. NPDC091289. The sequence goes on along the minus strand of NZ_JBIVUT010000007.1, from coordinate 296,506 downwards.
CGCAGCATCTTGCCATACGTATGCACACGCGCAAGGGCGCAGTCCGGCATCCGGACTGCGCCCTGCGTCACACCGTGTGCGCCGGAGGTATCTCTCCGCCGTGCTCAGGCGTTGCTGGCGGAGATCCAGCGCTCCAGCGCGCGCTTGGCGGCCCCGGAGTCGATGGCCTCGGCCGCGACGAGGATCTTCGCCGCGAGCTGCTCGGTCAGCGTGCCGGGGCCCGGGTCCAGGGCGACCAGGGCCGCCGCCGAGTTGAGCAGCACCGCCTCGCGCACCGCGCCGCCCTCGCCGTCCAGCAGGCGGCGGGCCACATCGGCGTTGTACGAGGCGTCGGCGCCGCGCAGCGCCTCGACCGGGACGATGGGCAGCCCGACGTCGCGCGGGTCGAAGGGCTCCTCGCGGACCGCGCCGTCGCGGACCACCCAGACCCGGGAGGTGGCGGTGGTGGTCAGCTCGTCGAGCCCGTCGTCGCCGCGGAAGACCAGCGCGGAGTTGCCCCGGTCGGCGAGGACGCCCGCGACGATGGGCGCCATCCGGGCGTCGGCGACGCCGACCGCCTGGGCGCGGACCTGGGCCGGGTTGGTGAGGGGTCCCAGGATGTTGAACGTGGTCTGCGCGCCGAGTTCCTTGCGGGCCTTGGCGGCGTACCGCAGGGCGGGGTGGAACTTCACGGCGAAGCAGAAGGTGATGCCCGCCGCTTCGGCGACCTCGACCACCCGCTGCGGGGTCAGCTCCAGGTTGACGCCGAGCTTCTCCAGTACGTCGGAGGAGCCGCTGGCGGAGGAGGCGGCCCGGTTGCCGTGCTTGACGACCTTGGCGCCGGTGCCGGCGATGACGATCGCGGACATGGTCGAGATGTTGACCGTCCTGGCGAGGTCGCCGCCGGTGCCGACGATGTCGACGGTGCGGCCCGGCACCTGGATGGTGTTGGCGTGGGCGTACATCGCGCGGACCAGTCCGGTGACCTCGTCGACGGTCTCGCCCTTGGCCCGCAGCGCGACGGCGAACCCGGCGATCTGCGCGTCGGTGGCCTCGCCGCTCATGATGCGGTCCATCGCCCAGGCGGTCTCCTCGGAGCTGAGGTTCTCGCCGCGCAGCAGGGGGTTCAGGATGCCGGGCCAGGAACGGTCCGCCACGCTGTCGCCGCCGTTCGGGGTCACAACGTTCATGGTCCGCTCCAGGGTCCACAGCCGGTCAGGAATGATGGCTCCACCCTATCCAGCCGGGGGGACCGCGAAGAGCCCCGTCCATCGAATGGACGGGGCTCTCACGGTGGCGATCAGGTAAGGCGATCAGTGGTGGCCGTGGCCCTCGCTGATCTCCTTGTACTCCTCGGGGGTGGCCTTGGGGATCTGGTTCCCCTCGGCGAAGTACCCCTTGCTGAGCTTGGCGCGCAGCTTCTGCACCGGGGAGATCTTGCGCTTGACGCCGTTCTCGTCGACCGCGGGGCCGAGGTCGAGCGGCTGGTACTGCTCGTGCGCCGTGAGCGTGTGCAGCTGCGCGGGGCTGAGCGGCTCGTGGATCTCGACGAACTCACCGTGCGGCAGGCGCTTGATGATGCCGGTCTCGCGACCGTGCAGCACCTTCTCCCGGTCGCGGCGCTGGAGGCCGAGGCAGATCCGCTTGGTGACGATGAACGCGATGACCGGTCCGACGAAGAAGAAGATCCGGACGAACCAGGTGATCGAGTTGATCGACAGGTGGAAGTGCGTGGCCCACAGGTCGTTTCCACCGCCGACGAGGCCGATGAAGTACGCCGTGATCCAGGCGACGCCGAAGCCCGTACGGGTCGGGACGTTGCGCGGACGGTCCAGGATGTGGTGCTCGCGCTTGTCGCCGGTGACCCAGGACTCGATGAACGGGTACACCGCGATCGCGGTGAGGACCACACCGAAGCCGACCAGCGGGATGAACACACCCAGAGCGAGCGTGTGGCCCCACAGGTTGATCTCCCAGCCCGGCATCACCCGGACCAGACCCTCGGCGAAGCCCATGTACCAGTCGGGCTGGGCGCCGGTGGAGACCTGGTCGACGCGGTACGGACCGATGCCCCAGATCGGGTTGATCGTGGCGATGGCCGAGATGGCCGCGATGATGCCGAAGACGAGGAAGAAGAACCCTCCGGCCTTCGCCATGTACACGGGCAGCAGCGGCATGCCGACGACGTTCTTGTTGGTCCGGCCGGGACCCGCGAACTGCGTGTGCTTGTGGTAGAAGACCAGGATCAGGTGCGCCACCAGCAGGCCGAGCATGATGCCCGGCAGCAGCAGGATGTGGATCGAGTAGAACCGGGCCACGAAGTCGTGGCCGGGGAACTCGCCGCCGAACAGGAACATCGAGATGTACGTACCGACGATCGGCACGGACAGGATCGCGCCCTGGGTGAAGCGGACACCCGTACCGGAGAGCAGGTCGTCCGGGAGGGAGTAGCCGGTGAACCCGGTGAACATGCCGAGCACGAACAGCAGGAAGCCGAAGAGCCAGTTGATCTCGCGCGGCTTGCGGAAGGCGCCCGTGAAGAAGACGCGCATCATGTGCACGAACATGGCGGCCAGGAAGATCAGCGCGGCCCAGTGGTGGATCTGCCGCACGAGCAGACCACCGCGGACCTCGAAGCTGATCTTCAGGGTCGAGGCGTAGGCCTCGGACATCCTGATGCCCTGCATGGGCTCGTACGGACCGTGGTAAACGATCTCGCCCATGCTCGGCTGGAAGAACAGCGTCAGATACACACCCGTGAGGATGATGATGATGAAGCTGTAGAGCGCGACCTCACCGAGCATGAAGGACCAGTGGTCCGGGAAGATCTTGCGCATGTTGGCCTTGGCCAGGCCGTAGATGCCCAGTCGGCCGTCCGCCCAGTCGGCCACCCGCTCGCCGGCCGGAGCCTTGCGTCCGCCCGCCGGTTCGGCGGCCGAGGGGGTCTTTGTCGCAGTACTCATCCGCGCTCCCAGAAGGCAGCACCGACGGGCTCGTCGAAGTCGCCGAGCGCCTCGAGGTTGCCCTCGCTGTTGACACCGATCCGCAGCTGCGGAAGGGGGTGGCCGGCCGGACCGAAGATGACGCGAGCGCCGTCGGAGAGGTCGAAGGTGGACTGGTGGCACGGGCAGAGAACGTGGTGCGTCTGCTGCTCGTACAGGCTGATCGGGCAGCCGACGTGGGTGCAGATCTTGGAGAACGCGACGATGCCCTCGTGGGCCCAGTCCCGCTGGCGCTTGTCCTTGATGTCGTCCGGCTCGATGCGGACGATCATCAGGGCCGCCTTGCCCATCTGCGTCTGGAAGTCGTGCGACTCCGGGTCGAGACCCTCGGGCATGGCGAAGGCCAGCGACCCGACCGTGATGTGCTCGGGGCGCAGCGGCTTCATCGTGTTCATGTTGATGAGCTGCTTGCCCTCCGCCCACAGGGTGGTCCGGAGCTTCTTCTCCGGCAGCGGACCGAGGTCGCGCAGCAGGACCACTCCGGAGAGCGGCACCAGGGCCAGCGCGCCGAACATGGTGTTGCGGATCAGCTTGCGCCGGCCGATCGCGGACTCCTCCGCGCCGGCCTTGAAGTCGGCCAGGACCTGAGCCTTGACCTCGGGCTCGGCCTCGATCGGGTGCCGGTCGGCGGCGACCTCGACGTCGGACATCAGGGTGCGCGCCCAGTGGACGGCTCCCGCGCCGATGAAGAAGAGCGCTGCGCCCAGGGTGAGACCCAGGGAGAAGTTGAGCGCGCTCACATGGCCGAAGGGCCAGATGTAGACGATCTTGTCCACCGGGAAGATGACGTAGGAGGCGATGAAGCCCACCGTCGCCAGCATCGAGAGGGTGAACATGAACGCGACAGCGCGCTCCGAGCGGTTCGCGGCGCGTTCGTCGAGGTCCTGGATGCGCGGCTGGTGGGCCGGCAGCCCCGGGTCGGCGAACGGGTCGTCCGCACGCTCCACCGCGCCGTGCGCGGTCTCCTGCACCACGGGCAGGCTGTCTTCTGGAATCTGTTGGCTACTCATGACTTCTTGGCCTTAGCGGTGTGGGCCGCGACCCAAACGGCGACAGCGACGAGCGCGCCGAGTCCGAAGATCCAGGCGAACAGACCTTCGCTGACCGGACCGAGGGCGCCGAGGGCCAGGCCGCCGGGGGTCTCCGTCTCGTCACCGTTCACGGTCTCGATGTACGCGATGATGTCCTTCTTCTCCTGCTCCGGCATCGTCGTGTCGGGGAAGGAGGGCATGCTCTGCGGGCCGGTCTGCATGGCCTCGTAGATGTGCTTCGGGCTCACGCCTTCGAGGTCGGGGGCGTACTTGCCCTCCGTCAGGGCGCCGCCCTTACCGGTGAAGTTGTGGCACTGGGCGCAGTTGGTGCGGAACAGTTCGCCACCGTTGGCGACGTCCGCGCCCGCCGGGTCGACCTGCTTGTCGGTCGGCGTGATGGGACCGGCGCCGAGCGACGCGACGTACGCCGCGAGCTGGTCGATCTCCGCCTGGGTGTAGATGACCTTCTTCTTCGGTACCTGGGCGCCCGGCTGCTGCGCGGGCATACGGCCCGTACCGACCTGGAAGTCGACGGCGGCGGAGCCCACGCCCACGAGGGACGGCCCGTCGGTGGTGCCCTGACCGCCGGTTCCGTGGCAGCTGGCGCAGCCTACGGCGTAGAGCTTCTTGCCCTCTTCGATGGCGAGGGACTGGGCGGTTTCATCGGCCTGCGCCTTGCCCGCAGGCGCAAACGCGGCGTACAGCCCCCCGGTGGCCGCCAGCGCGAGGAGTAGTACGACGACCGCCGCCAGCGGATGGCGTCGTCGTGCGGAGAGCTTTTTCACGGATTACCCCGGTGTCAGGATCTTCTGCGTCGATGGTGGGCGGGTGCGAGTCCCGGTTACTTGATCATGTAGATCGTTGCGAACAGGCCGATCCATACGACATCGACGAAGTGCCAGTAGTAGGACACGACGATGGCGGCGGTGGCCTGATCGTGGGTGAACCTCTTGGCCGCGTACGTTCTGCCGAGGACCAGCAGGAAGGCGATGAGACCGCCTGTCACGTGCAGACCATGGAAGCCGGTGGTCAGGTAGAACACCGAGCCGTACGGGTCGGACGAGAGGGAGAGCCCCGCGTCCTTGACCAGCTCGGTGTACTCCAGGACCTGGCCGCCGATGAAGATCGAACCCATCACGAACGTGATGATGAACCAGGTGCGGAGCTTCTTCACATCGCCCCGCTCGGCGGCGAAGACGCCGAGCTGGCAGGTGAGTGAGGAGAGCACCAGGATCGTGGTGTTCGTCGCCGAGAACGGGAAGTTCAGATGGCCGGCCATCTCCTTCCAGTAATCGGGTCCCATCACCGATCGCAGGGTGAAGTACATCGCGAAGAGGGCCGCGAAGAACATCAGCTCGGAACTCAACCAGATGATGGTTCCGACGCTGGTGAGGTTCGGCCGATTGACCGACGGGTGCGCGTGCCCGGTTTCTACTGTCGTTGCTGTCGCCACGACCGACATTATGTCGGTCGCTTATCCCGCCCTCACCCCGGGGGGTGCCGTTCGGTGTGTCCGTACCGTCTGCAGGGGTCGCACCCTGCGCCGAACGGCCCATCGAATCGTCGTCATTACCGGTGCTGACGGCCGGTCGGGCGGAGTACGATCCGCGCATCGGTTCATGCCCCGAGAGCCCCGACGACGTCGATGTCACGGAGGAACAATGCAGGCGACCGCCACGGTCCTGGTCTACAGCGACGACGCCAACATCCGCGAGCAGGTGAGGCTGGCAGCCGGTCGCAGGCCTGCCGCGGACGTTCCACCGGTGGAGTTCCTGGAGTGCGCGACGCTTCCGGCCGTTCTGAAGGCGCTGGACGGCGGCGGCGTGGACGTCTGTGTGCTGGACGGGGAGACGGCCCCCATCGGCGGCATGGGCGTCTGCCGCCAGATCAAGGACGAGATCTTCAACTGCCCGCCGGTGCTCCTGCTGATCGGCCGCCCGCAGGACGCGTGGCTGGCCACCTGGAGCCGTGCGGAGGCCGCTGTGACGCTTCCGGTCGACCCGGTGGAGTTCGCCGACGCGCTGGCGGCGCTGCTGCGCCGCCGGCTCGCCGTGGAGGCCTGAGCGGCCCCTGTGGCCCGCTGAGGGACGTTCCGCGCCGCGGGGCACTCCCCCGGGCCCGGGTCAGACGTGGGGGCGCAGCCGGGCGGCCTGGAGGGTCTGCGGGCTGTCCGGCGCCCCTTCGTTCAGGGCGCTGCCCTTCTGCCATTTCTCCCAGGACAGGTTCCAGTCGCCGAACCCGTTGCCGAACGGGTCCATGTCCTCACCGGCGCTGCCGACGACCCTGACGATGTCGCCCTCGCGCACGGTGTCGAAGAACCATTCGGCGTTGCCGGTGCTCATGCCGGTGCAGCCGTGGCTGACGTTGGCGTTGCCCTGGGAGCCGGTGGACCAGGGTGCGGCGTGGACGTACTCGCCGCTCCAGGTCACCCGGGTGGCCCAGTAGACCGGCAGGTCGTACGACTCCGAGGAGCCGGCGGCGATGCCGATGCTCTCCCCGCGCATCCGTACGAACTGCTCCTTGGCGAGCACCACCTTGACCCCGTTGCGGGTGGAGAAGCCGGGCTTGCCGGTGGTGACCGGAATGGTATTGATCACTTCTCCGTTGCGGAGCACCGTCATGGAGTGGTCCGAGGCGTCGGTGACGGCCTCGATCCGGTCGCCCGTGGCGAGCTTGAGGGGCTTGGCCTCGGCTCCGTAGAGGGCGTTGGTCACCTTGATGCCCGCCAGGTTGGAGCGCACCTCGATGGTGGCGTTCGCGGGCCAGTACTCCTTCGGGCGGTAGTGCAGCTTCTTGTCGTCGACCCAGTACCAGGAGCCGGTGACCGCCGGGGTGGAGCGGACCTTCAGGGCGCGCTCGACGGTGGCCCGGGCCGCTTTGTCGGTGATCGGAGCGCTGAGTTCCGCCGTGATGGGCTGTCCGACGCCGTAGGTGCCCGCCTCCGGGCCGAAGGCGACCTTCAGCAGCTTCTTGGGCGAGGAGGTGTCGAAGGAGAGCGTACGGACGCCCGGGGCGCCGTCGCCGTTCTCCGTGGCGACCCTGACGGTGTATCCGGTGCCGGCCGCGAGCGGGGCGGTGGAGCGCCAGCGCCTGCCGTCGGCGGAGAGCTCTCCCGCGAGGTGGCGGCCGCCGGTGTCCACGGCGGTGACGTCGGTGATGCGCCCGTCGTCACCCTTGACGGTGACTTCCAGGGGCTTGTCGGGGTCGGCCTTCTGCTTCTTGGAGGGGCCGTTGAAGGAGACCTGGTCGCCCGCGTCGTACGGCTTCGTCGAGAGCGGGTGGCCGTCGGGCGAGCCACATGCGGTCGCACCCGCGGCGAGGGTCACGACCAGCAGAGTGCAGCTCACTACGGTGCGGATGCGCGGCGTGTGGTTCATGCGGTCCACGCTAGGAAGGTTCGTCCGTTCCAGCGCGTTCAGTGACTGCAAACGAGCGAAGGGCCCGCGTCGCTGTCGGCGATGCGGGCCCTTCGTGGTGTAGCGCGTGTCACCGCCCGAGCGGTGTCACGGAGTGCGGTGTCACTGGGTGCGGTTCTCGCCCCGGTAGTACTCGAAGACCCAGCCGAAGAGGCCGATCAGGAGCAGGGGGGCGGAGAAGTACAGGAGCCACCAGCCGAAGACGACGCCCATGAAGGCGAAGGCGCCACCGACCGCCAGCGAGAGCGGCTGCCAGCTGTGCGGGGAGAAGAACCCCAGCTCGCCCGCCTCGTCGGCGACGTCCGCTTCCTTGTTGTCCTGGGCCATCGCGTCGACCCGGTTGGCCGTGAAGGCCAGGTAGAAGCCGATCATGATGGAGAGCCCGAAGGCCAGGAAGAGCGCCGTGGTGCCGACCGGCTCCTTCGACCACAGGCCGTACACGGCGGCCATGGCGAGGATGAAGACGCTCAGCCAGATGAACATCTGTCCCTGGATCTTCACTTGCCTGCCTCCTTGCCGCCGGCGAGGGCCTTGTCCGACTCGGAGAGGTGATCGAGCTGTTCGAGCGCCGTGATCTCCGGGTGGTGCAGGTCGAACGCCGGGGATTCGGAACGGATCCGCGGCAGGGTGAGGAAGTTGTGCCGCGGCGGCGGGCAGGAGGTCGCCCACTCCAGCGAGCGGCCGTAACCCCACGGGTCGTCGACCTCGATCTTCTTGCCGTACTTCGCGGTCTTCCAGACGTTGTAGAAGAACGGGAGCATCGACAGGCCGAGCAGGAACGAGGAGATCGTCGAGATCGTGTTCAGCGCGGTGAAGCCGTCGGCGTTGAGATAGTCCGCGTAACGACGCGGCATGCCCTCGGCGCCGAGCCAGTGCTGCACCAGGAACGTGCCGTGGAAGCCCACGAACAGCGTCCAGAACGTGATCTTGCCGAGCCGCTCGTCCAGCATCTTGCCGGTGAACTTCGGCCACCAGAAGTGGAATCCGGAGAACATCGCGAAGACCACGGTGCCGAAGATGACGTAGTGGAAGTGCGCGACGACGAAGTACGAGTCCGAGACGTGGAAGTCCATCGGGGGCGAGGCGAGGATGACGCCGGTCAGACCACCGAAGGTGAAGGTGATCAGGAAGCCGACGGCCCAGAGCATCGGTGTCTCGAAGGACAACGATCCCTTCCACATCGTGCCGATCCAGTTGAAGAACTTCACACCCGTTGGCACCGCGATGAGGAACGTCATGAACGAGAAGAACGGCAACAGCACACCGCCCGTGACGTACATGTGGTGCGCCCACACCGTCACGGAAAGGCCGGCGATGGCGATCGTCGCGGAGATCAGACCGATGTAGCCGAACATCGGCTTGCGGCTGAATACCGGGATGACCTCGGAAATGATTCCGAAGAATGGTAGCGCGATGATGTACACCTCTGGATGGCCGAAGAACCAGAAGAGGTGTTGCCAGAGCAATGCGCCGCCATTGGCCGCGTCGAAGATATGCGCCCCGAATTTTCGGTCGGCCTCCAGCGCGAAGAGCGCGGCGGCCAGGACCGGGAAGGCCAGCAGGACCAGAACACCGGTCAGCAGGACGTTCCAGGTGAAGATCGGCATGCGGAACATCGTCATGCCGGGTGCGCGCATGCAGATGATCGTGGTGATGAAGTTGACCGAGCCGAGGATCGTGCCGAAGCCGGAGAAGGCCAGACCCATGATCCACATGTCGGCGCCGACACCCGGCGAACGGACCGCGTCCGAGAGCGGGGAGTAGGCGAACCAGCCGAAGTCGGCCGCACCCTGCGGGGTGAGGAAGCCGGCCACCGCGATGAGCGAGCCGAAGAGGTACAGCCAGTACGCGAACATGTTCAGCCGCGGGAACGCCACGTCGGGCGCGCCGATCTGCAGCGGCATGATCCAGTTCGCGAATCCGGCGAACAGCGGCGTCGCGAACATCAGCAGCATGATCGTGCCGTGCATCGTGAACGCCTGGTTGAACTGCTCGTTCGACATGATCTGCGTGCCGGGACGGGCCAGCTCGGCGCGCATGAAGAGCGCCATGAGTCCGCCGATGCAGAAGAACGCGAACGACGTGACCAGGTAGAGCGTACCGATCGTCTTGTGGTCGGTGGTGGTCAGCCACTTCACGACGATGTTTCCCGGCTGCTTGCGCCGCACGGGCAGCTCGTCCTCGTACGAGTCGTCTGCCGGAGCGGCACCCTGAGGTTCGTTGAGGATGCTCACAGTTGGTTCTTCTCCGCATTCCTGGCCGGGTCGGTCTGCGCGATGCCTGCCGGCACGTAGCCCGTCTGACCCTTCTCAGCCAGCTCCTTGAGGTGCTGCTGGTAACGCTCCGGGGAGACGACCTTGACGTTGAAGAGCATCCGGGAGTGGTCGGCGCCACAGAGCTCGGCGCACTTGCCCATGAAGGTGCCCTCCCGGTTGGGAGTGACCTCGAACGCGTTGGTGTGGCCCGGGATGACGTCCTGCTTCATGAGGAACGGCACCACCCAGAAGGAGTGGATGACGTCACGCGAAGTGAGGACGAAGCGGACCTTCTCGCCCTTCGGCAGCCACAGGGTCGGACCCGGGTTGCCGTTCTGCGGATTGCGGGTCCCGGGGATGCCCACGTCGTAGACGCCGCCGGCGCCCTCGGGGAAGTCCTTGCGGAACCGGTCGGGGATGGCGTCGAGTTCCTTGGGGAGCTCGGGGCCCGCCGCGGGCTGGCCGTCCACCTTCTCGATGTAGTTGAAGCCCCAGCTCCACTGGAAGCCGACCACATTGATGGTGTGGGCGGGCTTCTCGGAGAGCTCGAGGAGCTTCGACTCATCTCGCGCGGTGAAGTAGAAGAGCACCGAGACGATGATGAGGGGAACCACTGTGTACAACGCCTCGATGGGCATGTTGTACCTGGTCTGCGGAGGTACCTCCACCTTGGTCCGGCTACGCCGGTGGAAGAAGACGCTCCAGAGGATCAGCCCCCAGACAAGGACACCCGTGATGAGCGCTGCCGCCCACGAGCCTTGCCAGAGGGAGAGGATCCGAGGGGCCTCTTCCGTTACCGGTGTGGGCATTCCGAGGCGGGGGAAATCCTCCCAGTTGTATGAACAACCGGAGGCCGTCGCCAGGACCAGGCCCGCAGTCAGCACCTGCGGCAGCTTCCGCCGCATCGGGCGCCGCGACGAGCGGTCGGAGCCGTTGGGACTCACGTAGCGCCTTCCCGAGAGTCTCGCCCGCACGGTCGGCGCGCCCGTATGTCTCTGGTCGGTCGCCGGCCCTGACGCGGGCAGGGGTTTGGATGTTTATGCGGACCAAACCCTACTGGACGCTATTTGGGGTCGCGCGGGGAGGGTGCCCAACGCGCCGCCCGACACCCCCTTGGGGTGGAATCCGGGCCTCCGGCCCCCATCTGACGGCCACTCGCCCGTCCGGGAACGGCGGCCCCCGGCGAGGTGGGGGCGGTTGCGGGCTAGCGTGGCCGGGTGCCCTACTTCGATGCCGCCTCCGCCGCCCCCCTGCACCCCGTCGCACGCCAGGCGCTGCTTGCCGCGCTCGACGAGGGCTGGGCCGATCCCGCCCGGCTGTACCGGGAGGGACGGCGGGCCCGGCTGCTGCTGGACGCGGCCCGGGAGGCTGCCGCGGAGGCCGTCGGATGCCGCCCGGACGAGCTGGTCTTCACCTCTTCGGGGACGACGGCGGTGCACGCGGGAATTGCCGGGGCTCTTTCGGGGCGTCGGCGTGTCGGCCGCCATCTGGCCCTCTCGGCGGTCGAACACTCGTCGGTGCTCCATTCGGCGGCGGCCCACGAGGCGGCGGGCGGCTCGTCCACCGAGGTCCCGGTGGAGCGGTCGGGGGTGGTGGACCCGGCGGTGTACGGCGCGGCGCTGCGGGCGGACACCGCGCTGGCCTGTCTCCAGTCGGCCAACCACGAGGTGGGCACCGAGCAGCCGGTGGCCGAGGTCGCCGCGCTCTGTACGGAGGCCGGGGTGCCGCTGCTGGTGGACGCGGCCCAGTCGCTCGGCTGGGGCCCGGTCCCGGGTGGCTGGTCGCTGCTGACGGCGAGCGCGCACAAGTGGGGCGGTCCGGCCGGGGTGGGGCTGCTCGCGGTCCGCAAGGGGGTGCGCTTCGCGCCCCAAGGACCGGCCGGGGAGCGGGAGTCGGGGCGGGCGGCGGGGTTCGAGAACCTGCCGGCGATCGTGGCGGCGGCGGCCTCGCTGCGCGCGGTACGGAGTGAGGCGGCGGCGGAGTCGGTGCGGCTGCGGGCCCTGGTGGACCGGATCCGGTCGGTCGTGGCGGAGCGGGTGCCCGATGTCGAGGTGGTGGGCGATCCGGAGCGGCGGCTGCCGCATCTGGTCACCTTCTCCTGTCTCTATGTCGACGGGGAGACCCTGCTGCATGAGCTGGACCGGAGGGAATTCTCCGTGTCGTCCGGTTCGTCCTGCACGAGCAGCACGCTGGTTCCGAGCCATGTGCTCAAGGCGATGGGGGTGCTCTCGGAGGGGAACGTCCGGGTGTCGCTGCCGCCGGGGGCGGCCTCGGCGGACGTGGACCGCTTCCTGGAGATCCTCCCGGGCCTGGTCGCCGACGTACGGGAGAGGCTCGGGGCCCCGGTGTCCGCGCCCCCCTCCCCCTCCCCCGCCGCGTCCCTGGTGGTCGACGCGCTGGGCCGGCGCTGCCCGATCCCGGTGATCGAGCTCGCAAAGGTGATCGGAGAGGTAGCGGTGGGCGCCACGGTGACGGTGCTCGCCGACGACGAGGCGGCGCGCCTGGACATCCCGGCCTGGTGCGAGATGCGGGGCCAGGAGTACGTGGGCGAGGAGCCGGCGGACCGCGGCTCGGCCTATGTGGTCCGCCGGCTCAGCTGATCAGGCCAGGTGCTGACGGACCTCGGCGGCGGCCTCGTGGCCGTACGCCTTGGTGAAGCGGTCCATGAAGTGGGTGCGGCGCAGGGTGTACTCCTGGGTGCCGACCGTCTCGATGACCAGGGTGGCGAGCATGCAGCCGACCTGGGCGGCGCGCTCCAGGTTGACGCCCCAGGCGAGGCCGGAGAGGAAGCCGGCCCGGAAGGCGTCGCCGACGCCGGTGGGGTCGGCCTTGGTCTCCTCCTCGGGGCAGCCGACCTCGATGACCGGCTCGCCGGCCCGCTCGATCCGGACACCGCGGGCGCCGAGGGTGGTGACACGGTGGCCGACCTTGGCGAGGATCTCCTCGTCGCTCCAGCCGGTCTTGGACTCGATGAGCCCCTTCTCGTACTCGTTGGAGAAGAGGTAGGTGGCGCCGTCGAGGAGGATGCGGATCTCTTCGCCGTCCATCCGCGCGATCTGCTGCGAGAAGTCGGCGGCGAACGGGATGTTCCGGGAGCGGCACTCCTCCGTGTGGCGGAGCATCGCCTCGGGGTCGTCGGCGCCGATGGAGACGAGGTCGAGGCCGCCGACGCGGTCGGAGACGTTCTTCAGCTCGATGAGGCGGGCCTCGCTCATCGCGCCCGTGTAGAAGGAGCCGATCTGGTTGTGGTCGGAGTCGGTGGTGCAGACGAAGCGGGCGGTGTGCAGTACCTCGGAGATACGGACCGAACCGGTCTCGACGCCGTGGCGGTCGAGCCACGCGCGGTACTCGTCGAAGTCGGCCCCGGCGGCGCCCACGAGGATCGGCTCGGTGCCGAGCAGGCCCATCCCGAAGCAGATGTTGGCGGCGACACCGCCCCGGCGCACATCGAGGTTGTCGACCAGGAAGGACAGGGAGACCGTGTGCAGCTGATCCGCGACCAGCTGGTCGGCGAAGCGGCCGGGGAAGGTCATGAGGTGGTCAGTGGCGATCGAGCCGGTGACTGCAATACGCACGGGGAGGCTACTCCTGCGGAAGGCGAAGGGCCGTGAGTGCGCCCTCCGGGACGACGTGACAGTTCACGCTACCGGGTGAGCCGACAGCCAGGAAAAGGGAAAACTACCCGATAGTAGGGCTTTCTACCTGAGCTCGACCGTGGTTACGGTGCGGATATGTCGAAGCACACCGCATTGCCCGAGTCGGAATTGAGCCTGGCCGCACTGCGCGGTGACTGCGCGCGGATGGCGCCACACTGGACGGCGCCCGCGAAGAACGCCCCGGTCCCGGTGAAGCCGTCCCTGATCAACGGGGTGACGGTGCCGCCCTCGTCGGCGCGGCTGATCGATGCGATGTCCGAGTACGGCGACTGAGGACCGGCCGGTCCGGGCCGGACGGCATCACCTTTCGGCCCTTTCCCCGCAGGTTCCGGCAGGATCCGTACGGTGCCCGCGTCCGGGTCGCCCCCGGCCTCGGGAACCGCACGCTCCTCTGCTCCGTCCCACCGGTGTCCCCGTCCGGGGACACGCGGTAGGCACCGCGACGGCAACGCAGTCGAAGGAGCGATCCGGTGAGCACCGAGCGACCCGACAACGACGTGACCGGCCCCCGGCGGCGGCGTCCGCCGCTCGCGGTGGCCTCGGTGGCCGCGGCCGTGCTGCTGGCCGGGGGCGGCGGGGCGTACTGGGCCTCGACCGCTTCGGGCGACGGCGGCGCGGCGGACAGCGGTGCGGCGGCGAAGGACTCCGCCCCGCTGCTGGCCCTGGACGCCGCGGCGGACGGCCCGGCCGGCACCTCCCCGGACGGCGCCTCCTCGTCCTCGGACACCCCTCCCCCGGGCATCGCACCCGGCGAACCGGACCCGGGCGGCCCGCCCGTGACCTACCGGGCCGCGGGCGAGCTCCCGGACGGGCCGGACAAGGCGGCGGTCCACCACGCGAAGGGCACGGTGGCCCCGGCCGATGTCGCCCGGCTGGCGAAGGCGCTGGGCATCCCGGGCTCGCCGCGCACCGAGGGCACGTCCTGGGTGGTCGGCGACGACGACGGCCCCGGTGCGCTCCTGAAGGTGACGAAGCAGGCCCCGGGCACCTGGACCTTCGCCCGCACCACCCCCACCAAGCCGTGCGACCCGGGGAAGATGTGTGCGAACGGGCCCGCGGAGCCGGGCGACCCGGTGAGCGAGAAGGCGGCGAAGGCGGCCGCGGTCCCGGTGCTCAAGGCGGCCGGGCAGGACGACGCGGCCCTGAACGCGGGCCAGCTGATGGGCGACGTCCGCGTGGTGAACGCCGACCCGAAGATCGACGGGCTCCCGACGTACGGCTGGTCGACCGGTGTCCAGGTGGGCCCGGACGGCAAGGTGACCGGCGGCAGCGGACATCTGAAGGCGCTGGAGAAGGGCGCCACCTACCCGACGGTCGGCGCGGACGAGGCGCTGAAGCAGCTGAACGCGGCGAGCCGGGGCAAGGGCGACGCCGAGCGGGACATCGGCGGCTGCGCCACTCCCGTACCGCTGGAGGGTGAGCAGAAGTCCCCGTCGGACCCGCAGTGCGTGCCGCCGAACGGCAAGCGGGCCCCGGTGACGCAGACGGTCGAGGACGCGGTGTTCGGTCTCGCGCTGAACTACGTGGACGGCCGGCAGACGCTGGTGCCGTCCTGGCTGTTCACGGTCCAGCAGGCGCCGGGCGGCCCTGAGCACGTCGTCACGCAGGTCGCCGTGGACCCGAAGTTCATCGAGAAGCCGGATGCCCCGACGACGCCCGCCGGGGACCGGAAGGTGACCTCGTACGGTGCGGACGGGCGGACCCTTGAGGTGACCTTCTGGGGCGGCGTGTGCAGCACGTACACGGCGAGCGCGGAGGAGAGCGCGGGCCAGGTGCGGATCTCGGTCACGGAGAAGCCGCAGGAGGGCAAGAAGGCCTGCATCATGATCGCCAAGGAGCTGACCCGGACGGTGACGCTGGAGAAGCCGCTGGGCGACCGCACGGTGATCGACGCGGCGTCGGGCGGTGCGGTGCCGCGCGGCTGACGCGGACGTACGGAGGCGGCCCCGGGAAGGAATCCCGGGGCCGCCTTCGTGTGCCGTGCTCGCAGCGTTTAGCTGAACGAGTCGCC
Source organism: Streptomyces sp. NPDC091289 (assembly GCF_044757365.1). Taxonomy (NCBI): domain Bacteria; kingdom Bacillati; phylum Actinomycetota; class Actinomycetes; order Kitasatosporales; family Streptomycetaceae; genus Streptomyces; species Streptomyces sp. NPDC091289. Next base: position 281,156 of record NZ_JBIVUT010000007.1, on the reverse strand, counting down.
GCAGGCGCAGGAGCCGGTGGCGTTCGGGTTGTCGATCGTGAAGCCCTGCTTCTCGATGGTGTCGACGAAGTCGATGGAGGCGCCGCCCAGGTACGGGGCGCTCATCCGGTCGGTGACGACCTTGACGCCGTCGAAGTCCTTGACGACGTCACCGTCGAGCGAACGCTCGTCGAAGAAGAGCTGGTAGCGCAGGCCCGAGCAACCGCCGGGCTGAACGGCGACGCGCAGCGCCAGGTCCTCGCGGCCTTCCTGCTCCAGCAGGCCCTTGACCTTGCCGGCGGCGGCGTCGGACAGGAGGATGCCGTCGCTCACGGTGGTGGTCTCGTCCGATACGGACATCTGCTTCTCTCCCGGGTTGTACGGAGTGCTTGCCGACGGTTCAACCGCCAGACCCGCGGATTCATTCCGGGCCAAGCGCTTGTCTGTTCCTTTTCATGCTCGCACACCCGGCCGCCCGGGGGATGCGTCACATCGACGCTATCGGCATCGTCAAAGTGACACGAAGCAGCTATCATAGATAGCGTCAAATAGACGAAAAGGCGCGTTCGCAGAAGCGCACAGCAGAACGCAGAGAAGAAAGGGTGCGTGACGTGACCACGGCCCAGCCCCTGGACGTACAGCCGACGCCGCTCGCACTGCTGCTGCTCGGCCGCGAGGCCGACCCGAGGAGCGAGCGCGGCGTCGAATGCCCCGGCGACCTCCCCTCCCCGTCCGACCCGGACCTGGTGGAGCGCGCCCGCGCCGCGAAGGAGAAGCTCGGGGACAAGGTGTTCGTCCTCGGCCACCACTACCAGCGCGACGAGGTCATCCAGTTCGCGGACGTCACCGGCGACTCGTTCAAGCTGGCCCGCGACGCGGCCGCGCGCCCGGAGGCCGAGTACATCGTCTTCTGCGGCGTCCACTTCATGGCCGAGTCCGCTGACATCCTGACCACGGACGCCCAGGCGGTCGTCCTGCCCGACCTGGCGGCCGGCTGCTCGATGGCCGACATGGCCACCGCCGAGCAGGTCGCCGAGTGCTGGGACGTGCTGACGGAGGCCGGGGTCGCCGATCAGGTGGTGCCCGTCTCGTACATGAACTCCTCCGCCGACATCAAGGCCTTCACCGGCAAGCACGGCGGCACGATCTGTACGTCCTCGAACGCGAAGCGGGCCCTGGAGTGGGCCTTCGAGCAGGGCGAGAAGATCCTCTTCCTGCCCGACCAGCACCTGGGCCGCAACACGGCCGTGCGGGACATGGGCCTGACCCTGGAGGACTGCGTCCTCTACAACCCGCACAAGCCGAACGGCGGCCTCACCGCCGAGCAGCTGCGCGACGCGAAGATGATCCTGTGGCGCGGGCACTGCTCGGTCCACGGCCGCTTCTCGGTCGAGTCGGTCGAGGACGTCCGGGCCCGGATGCCCGGGGTCAACGTGCTGGTGCACCCCGAGTGCAAGCACGAGGTCGTCGCCGCCGCGGACTACGTGGGCTCGACGGAGTACATCATCAAGGCCCTGGAGGCGGCCCCGCGCGGCTCGAAGTGGGCCATCGGCACGGAGCTGAACCTGGTCCGCCGACTGGCGAACCGTTTCGCCGCGGAGGACAAGGAGATCGTCTTCCTCGACAAGACGGTCTGCTTCTGCTCGACGATGAACCGCATCGACCTGCCGCACCTGGTCTGGACCCTGGAGTCGCTGGCCGACGGCAAGCTCGTCAACCGGATCGAGGTCGACCCGGAGACGGAGAAGTACGCCAAGCTCGCCCTGGAGCGGATGCTGGCGCTGCCGTAACGGACGCCGTGCCCCGCCGGAAGCCCCGGTATGCCGCAGGTCGGCGTACCGGGGTTTTCGCGTGCCTGTTCCCGTATACGGCAGTCGGCGACCTCGCCCCGTAACTACGCTGCTACTCACCGCAGCGAATCTTCGCGTGGGCGGGGCCGATGAGGCCGACCGGAATGAACGGCGAGAACAGTGGGGCGGGTATGAGCTACGAGGACCCTGGGACGGGCGTGGGCGACGAGGCGCGTGGGGCGGGCGCAGAGCGGGAGGGGAACGTCGCCGATGCGTTGGCGCGTGCCGAGGAGGAGGTACGCAGCCGGCGCGGCGCCGCCGAGCGGGACCCCGCCACCGGCCTGCCCGCGCTGGCCCACGCCCTGCACCTGCTGTCGAACCGGCGCTCCGCCGGCGGGGACCGCACCGGCGCGCTGGCGACCGCGAAGGAGGCCGCGCGGATCTACGCCGAGCTCGGTATGAAGCGCCCCGGGGACTACCAGGCGGAGCTGGCCCTGACGATGGGCGCCCTGGGCGACCGCGTCGCCGACACCGGGGACCCGGCGGCCGCCGTGCCGTTCGCGAAGCAGTCCGTACGGCTCCAGCGCGAACTGGTCGAGGAGGAGGAGCCGGGCGCGTCCGTCCCGGCGCTCGCGGAGTACCTCCTCACCTACGCCACGCGGCTGGTGGGCGCCGGGGAGGCCCTGGCGGCCGTGCCGCAGGCGGAGGAGGCCGTCGGGCTCCTCCGGGGCCTCGCCGAGGAGGAGCCGGGCGTCTTCCTCCCCCGGCTCGCCGGGGCGCTCCACGCCCTCGGCCACCACCGCGCGACCGTGAGCGACATCTCCGGGGCGATCGACGCGGCCCAGGAGGCGCGCAGCCGCTTCCGCGCACTCGCCGCGGAGCGGCCGGACGTCTTCCGCCCGGAGCTGGCCGCGGCCATGGACGGCCTGGCCGGTCACCTCAACCAGGCCGGTGACATCGGGGCGGGCCGCCGGGTGGCGGAGGAAGCCGTCGCCCTGTACCGCGCGTTGACGGCCGAGCGCCCCGAGGACTTCCGCCCGGGCCTCGCCGCCGCGCTGCGCACCCTCGCCCGGAGCCTGGCCGGCACCGGCGGCCCGGAGGAGGCCTCGGCCCCGGTGCGGGAGTCCGTCGATCTCCTGCGCGAACAGGGGGACGCCGTCCTGGCCGATCTGGCCGACTCCCTCCAGTTGCTCGGCACGTATGTGGAGCTCACCGGGGACGCCGAGGGGGCGGTGGAGGCGTTCTGGGAAGCGGTGGCCCTCCGCCGTTCCCTGGCGCTGGAGACTCCTGGCGCTCCCGACGCCGCCCTGGTCTCCGCCCTCGACGACCTGGCCCGGGCGCTCGCCCGTACCGGCGAACACGCGGCGGCGATCGAGGAGTTCGACGAGAGCGTCAAGCAGTTCGCCGGGGCCGGCCCGGCGACCGCCCGGCGGCTGGGCGTGGAGCGGAGCGCCTTCCTGCTGCGCTGCCCCGACCCCTGGCCCGCGACCGGGGTGACCGAGCTGGTGACCTGGCTCGACGAGGACGCGGAGCGGACCGGCGGCGCGGACACCGTGACCGTACGGGCCCGGCAGGCGCTGCGCGCGTACGGTGACACCGCGGCGGTGCGCACGGCGTGGGAGGACGAGACCTTCACGCCGGTGCCGGACTGGCTCGCCCTGCCGGCGGAGACCCTGGACCTCGTCAACGCCTGGGTGTTCGCGCCGGACTGGCCCCGGTCCCGCGACTTCTGGTCCCGCAACGCCGAGGTCCTCGGCAGCGCGGGAGCGGCGACGGCCCTGGACGAGCTGGCGGTCCTGGACCCGCGCGGCGCCCAGCGGCACGCCCTGCTCCGCGAGGCCGTCCTCGTCCACGGGGTGACCGCCGCCTACGATCCGCTGATCCTCCAGGAGCAGTTGGCCCAGTGGCTGGAGTGCGCGGACTGGGCGGAGTCCCGGGCGTATCTGGAGGAGCACCCGCGTCTGCTGACCGTGCAGCCGCCCGACGACACCCCGCTGGCCCATGTCGCGCTGCTCGACATCGGCCGCGCCGAGGGCGTGGCCGCCGCGTACCGCCTCGTCGAGGACCGGGAGGCCCTCCAGGCGTACGTGGACCGGGCGTTGGAGGCCGGGGACGGCGTGGCGCTGATGCACGGCGGGGGCATCGAGGGCCAGGTCTTCGGCGACCGGCTCTCCTCGCTCGCCCACGCGCAGGTGGCCCTGGTGCTCGCCGGTGCGACCGAGGGCTTCGAACCGGACGACCTGGCCGCGCTCCTGCACAAGGCCGACGAGGAGACCCGCGCCCGGCTGGTGCGGGAGACCGTCGCGCTGAGCGTCCGCCGCCCCGATCCGCGCGGGCGGACGTGGCAGCGGATCATCCGGGCGCTCGGCGGGGACGCCTGAGGCTCGCGCGTACGGGAAACGGAAGGGGCCTGCCCCACGCGGCTGCGTGGGACAGGCCCCTTTCCTGTTTCCCGCTATCGGGTCAGGCCTGCGCGGGCTCGGCCTCGCGGGCCTCCTCCGGCTCCGGCTGGTCCGGAACACCGGCCTTGGCCGCGCGCTTGGCGGCCTTCTTCTTGGCGCGGCGTTCCTTGCGGAGCTCGACCATCGCGTACAGCGTCGGCACGAGCAGCAGGGTCAGCAGCGTGGAACTGATCAGGCCGCCGATGACGACGATGCCCAGCGGCTGCGAGATGAAGCCGCCCTCGCCGGTGACGCCGAGCGCCATCGGGAGCAGGGCGAAGATGGTCGCGAGCGCCGTCATCAGGATCGGGCGGAAGCGGTGGCGACCGCCCTCGATGACGGCTTCCATGATGCCGAGGCCCTGGGCCCGGTACTGGTTGATCAGGTCGATCAGCACGATCGCGTTGGTGACCACGATGCCGATGAGCATCAGCATGCCGATCATCGCGGGAATGCCCAGCGGGGTGCCCGTGATGAGCAGGAGGGCCAGGGCGCCGGTCGCCGCGAACGGGACGGAGACCAGCAGGATCAGCGGCTGGACGAGCGACCGGAACGTGGCCACCAGCAGCATGAAGACGATCGCGATGGCCGCCAGCATGGCGAGGCCGAGCTGGGCGAAGGCCTCGTTCTGGTCCTCGGTGACGCCGCCGATGGTGGCGGTGGCGCCCTCGGGGAGGTCCAGGGCGTCGATCTTCTTGGCGAGATCGGTGCTGACGGCGCCGGTGTTGTCGCTGACGGGCTTGGCGGTGATCGTCGCCGAGCGCTGTCCGTCGATCCGGGTCATGGAGACCGGGCCGGGGACCACCTTCACGTCGGCGATGTCGCCGAGCTTGACCGGGCCGAGCGGCAGGGCCTTCAGCTCGGCCATGGTGGCGGCCGGGCTGGCGGACCGGATGACGATGTCGCGCTCGGTGTCGTCCAGCGTCGCGGTGCCGGCGGGCGTGCCGCGTACGGCTCCGGCGACGATCCCGCCGAGGGCGGCGGAGTCGAATCCGGCGGCGGCCGCCTTGTCGTTGGCCGTGACGGAGATGCGCGGGACGCTCTGCGCCAGGTCGCTCTGGACGTCGGTGACGTCCTTGATGGTGGCGACCTCGGTGCGGACCGCCTCGGCGGCCTTCTTCAGGACGTCCCCGTCGGCGGCCTTGACCACGACGCTGAGGTCCTGGGAGCCGAAGCCGTCGCCCGCGGCGATGGTGGTGTCGCCGATGCCGTCGAGCTTGCCGAGGGCCTCGTCGATACGGTCCTGGGCGTCCTCGTAGTCCGCGGCGTCCTTCAGGGTGACCTGGTAGGAGGCCTGGTTGGCGCCCGTGCCGCCGCCGAAGGCGGCCATGAAGCCGGAGGAGCCGACGGTGACCTGGTAGTCCTTGACGCCCTTGTCCTCCTGGAGGACCTTCTCGACCTTGCGGGCCGCCTCGTCGGCGGCTTCCAGGCTGGTGCCGGGGGTGAGTTCCTGCTTGACGCTCAGGACCTCCTGCTCACCGGCGTCGAAGAAGTTCGTCTTCAGCAGCGGGACCATCCCGAAGGTGCCGAAGAGCACGGCGACGGCGATGACGAGGCTGGTGATCCGGCGGCCGGTCGCGAAGCGCAGGACCGGGACGTAGATCCGCTGGAGCCGGCTGGCCGCTTCCTTCTCCTCGGCGATGCGGCGGGCTTCCGCCGCGTCCTCGGGGGTGCCCTTGGGCGCGCGCAGGAACCAGTACGACAGCACCGGGACGACGGTGAGCGAGACCAGCAGGGAGGCCAGCAGGGCCGCGGTGATGGTCAGCGAGAACGAGCCGAAGAGCTGGCCGACCATGCCGCCGACCAGACCGATGGGCAGGAAGACCGCGACGGTGGTGAGGGTGGCGGAGGTGACCGCTCCGGCGACCTCCTTGACCGCGGTGATGATCGCCGCGTGGCGCTCCTCCCCGTAGCCGAGGTGACGCTTGATGTTCTCCAGGACCACGATCGAGTCGTCGACGACCCGGCCGATGGCGATGGTGAGCGCGCCGAGCGTGAGCATGTTGAGCGACAGGTCGCGGGTCCACAGCACGATCAGCGCGAGGACGATCGAGAGCGGGATGGAGACCGCGGTGACCAGCGTCGAACGGATCGAGGCGAGGAAGACCAGGATCACGATGACCGCGAAGAGCAGGCCGAGCGCGCCCTCCGTGGTGAGGCCCGAGATCGACTTGGAGACGGCGGGGCCCTGGTCGGAGACGACCGTCAGCTCGGCGCCGCTGCCCAGGTCCTTGCGGAGGTCGGGAAGCTTGTCCTGGACGGCGTCCGAGATGGCGACGGCGCTGCCGTCCTTGTCCATCGTCGCCATCACGGCGAGGCTCGGCTTGCCGTTGGTGCGGGTGATGGAGACCGCCGTGGACGGCTCCTGCTTCACCTCGGCGACATCGCCGACGCGCACCGGCTTGCCCGGACCGTCCGGTCCGCCCGCCGGGTCCTTGGCGACGACCTGGAGGTCCTCGATCTGCCGCAGCGAGGTGAACGCGCCGCCGACCTGGATGGTGCGGCTCTTGCCGGACTCGGAGAAGGAACCGGCCGGCACCGTGGCGCCGCCCGCCTGGAGTGCCTGGGAGAGCGTGCCCGCGTTCAGGCCGGCCGCGGCGAGCTTCTTGTCGTCGGGGACGACGGAGACCTGGAGGTCCCGCACACCGTCCACCATGACCTGGCCGACGCCGTCGATGTCCTGGAGGGCCGGGACGACCGTGCGGTCGAGCTGGTCGGCGAGGACCTGCTGGTCCTTGTCGGAGGTGACGGCGAGGACCACGGTCGGGATGTCGTCCGTGGAACCGGCGATGACCTGCGGGTCGACACCGTCGGGCAGCTGGGCGCGGGCCCGGTTGACCGCCTGCTGGATGTCCGCGACGAGCTGCTTGGTGCCCTCGTCGCCGAAGTCGAAGGTCGCCATGATGAGGGCGTTGCCCTCACTGGCGGTGGAGGTGATGCCCTCGACGCCGTCGACGGCCTTGAGGGAGTTCTCCAGGGGCTCGACGACCTGCTTCTCGACCACATCGGGAGACGCACCCTGGTAGGGCGCCAGCACCGAGACCATCGGCAGTTCGATGGTCGGCAGCAGCTGCTGCTTGAGCTGCGGGATCGCTATCGCGCCGAAGACCAGCGCGACAATCGAGATCAGCCCGATCAGGGCCCTTTGCGCGAGGCTGAATCTGGACAGCCAGGACATGGGTGGGTCTCTCTTCTGTGGCGTACGCGGCAGAGGGGCGGGGAGGGAAAACAGGGGGACACCTCCAGCCCAGATCTACGATCTCCGCTGCGCGTCGCCGAAACGTCGCCCCCCGGGCTGCTTTCTTATGCCGCGCATACCGCAGGTGGAGTACACCGAAGTACGCCGTACCGCTGCCCGGTCAGTCCGCCCGGGGGCGCACCAGGCCCGATTCGTAGGCGATGACCACCAATTGCGCCCGGTCCCGGGCCCCCAGCTTCGCCATCGCCCGGTTCACATGGGTCTTGACGGTGAGCGGGCTGACCGCGAGCCGCTCGGCGATCCGGTCGTTGGAGTGGCCGCCCGCGACCTGCACCAGCACCTCGCGTTCGCGGCCGGTGAGCGCCGCCAGCCGCTCCGCGTACTCGGCGCTTTCCGGCCCCTCCCCCGCGCTGCCGCCCTGGGCCAGGAACGTGGCGATGAGCCCCTTGGTGGCCGCCGGGGAGAGCAGCGCCTCGCCGGCCGCGGCGATCCGGATGGCGTTGAGGAGTTCGTCCGGCTCCGCGCCCTTGCCGAGGAAGCCGGAGGCTCCGGCGCGCAGCGACTGGACCACGTACTCGTCGACCTCGAAGGTGGTGAGCATGACCACCCGCACCGCGGACAGCTCCGGGTCGGCGCTGATCATGCGGGTCGCGGCGAGCCCGTCGGTGCCCGGCATCCGGATGTCCATGAGCACCACGTCGGGGCCCGTGGCGCGGGCCAGCTCGACCGCCCGGGCCCCGTCGGCGGCCTCGCCGACCACTTCCATGTCCGGCTCGGAGTCCACCAGCACCCGGAACGCGCTGCGCAGCAGCGCCTGGTCGTCGGCGAGCAGCACCCTGATCGGCGCGTCCGGCGTCGGCGGTGGCGCAGATTCCGGTGTCGGCTGGGTCATCGGCAGAACCCCGTCCCGCCCGCTGTGCCCGGCCGCTCCGGTTCACCCGTGCGGGCCTCGACCGGAAGGATCGCATGGACCCGGAAGCCGCCGCCGTACCGAGGTCCCGCGGTGAGGGCGCCGCCGAGGGCGGTGACGCGTTCGCGCATGCCGAGCAGGCCGTGGCCGCCGCTGTCCAGGCCGTCGCCCGCGGTGCCGCCCGGTCCGGCGCCGGGCCGCCGGGAGGCGCTCCCCCGGCCGTTGTCGAGCACGGTGACCTCGGCGGTGGCCCCCACCCGTACGACGCTCACCTCGGCCTTGGCCCCGGCGCCCGCGTGCTTGCGGACATTGGTCAGGGCCTCCTGGATGACCCGGTAGGCGGCCAGGTCCACGGCGGCGGGCAGCTGCTTCCCGCCCTCGGCGCAGGCCACCTCGACGGGGAGCCCGGCGTTGCGGAAGGTGGTGACCAGCTCGCCGAGGACGGCGAGCCCGGGGGCCGGTTCGGTGGGCGCCTCGGGGTCGCCCTGCTGGCGCAGGAGGCCGACGGTGACCCGGAGTTCGTTGAGTGCGGAGCGGCTGGCGTCGCGGACGTGGGCGAGCGCTTCCTTGGCCTGGTCCGGGCGCTTGTCCATGACGTGGGCGGCGACCCCGGCCTGGACGTTGACGAGGGCGATGTGGTGGGCGACGACGTCGTGGAGGTCCCGGGCGATCCGCAGCCGCTCCTCGGCGACCCGGCGGCGGGCCTCCTCCTCACGGGTGCGCTCGGCCCGCTCGGCGCGCTCCCGGATGGCGTCGACGAACGCGCGCCTGCTGCGTACGGCGTCCCCGGCGGCCCCGGCCATCCCGGTCCAGGCGAACACGCCGAGGTTCTCCTGGCTGTACCAGGGCGTCGAGCCGAAGAGCATGGCGGCCGCCGTGAGCCCGCCCATGGTGAGCAGCCCGACCCGCCAGGTGGTGGGGCGGTCGGTGCGCGAGGCGACGGTGTAGAGGGCGATGACCGCGCTCATGACGACCGGGGCGGGCGGGTCCATCAGGATGTACTCGGCGGCCGAGAGCATGCCGGTGGCGGCGAGCACCGCCATCGGCCGCCGTCGCCGCTGGACCAGAGCGAGGGCGGTCAGCACCATCAGGAGCACGCTCAGCGGCTCGGGAGTGCGGGTGCCGAACGTCGGCCCGTGTCCGGTGCCCGGGTCGGCGAAGGAGCCGCAGATCATCGCGGTGAGGGCGCCGAAGGCCAGCGTCGCGTCGAACGCGAGGGGATGGTCCCGGAGCCAGCGGCGGGCCCGCGCGAAGCCGGACGAGAGGGTGGTCACGTCCAGCAACGGTACGCGGCCGCTCCACCGGCCCGGCGGGCCCCGGCCGCTCCACGGGCCCGCCGGGGGCCCGTGGAGTCAGCTGGGGATGAGACCGTCGTCGCCGAGCATGGCGCGGACGTCCTCGAGGGTGGCGTCGGGCGCCGGCAGGATCAGCTCGGACGGCTCCAGGGAGTCGTCCGGCAGCGGAGTGCCGAGCTCGCGCACCTTGTCCAGGAGCGCGTGGAGCGTGGTGCGGAAGCCGGGGCCGTCGCCGCTCTCCATCTCCTTCAGCAGGACGTCGTCGAGCTCGTTCAGTTCGACGAAGTGACTGTCGGCCAGCTTGACCTGGCCCTCCCCCATGATCCGTACGATCATGACGCTGCCCTCACTGCTTGTCGAACTTGTGCGGGGACGACTGCTGCGACTGCTGCGCACCGTCCTGGGCGCCGCCCTCGATGGCCTGCTGCGAGGACGAGGAGCCGCCGGCCAGCTCGGCCTTCATGCGCTGCAGCTCCAGCTCCACATCGCTGCCGCCGGAGATCCGGTCCAGCTCGGCGGCGATGTCGTCCTTCGCCGTGCCGGTCGGGTCGTCCAGGGCGCCGGAGGCGAGCAGCTCGTCGATGGCGCCGGCCCGCGCCTGGAGCTGCTGCGTCTTGTCCTCGGCCCGCTGGATCGCGAGGCCCACGTCGCCCATCTCCTCGGAGATGCCGGAGAAGGCCTCGCCGATCCGGGTCTGGGCCTGCGCCGCCGTGTAGGTGGCCTTGATGGTCTCCTTCTTCGTGCGGAAGGCGTCGACCTTGGCCTGCAGACGCTGGGCCGCGAGGGTGAGCTTCTCCTCCTCGCCCTGCAGCGTGGTGTGCTGCGTCTCCAGGTCGGTGACCTGCTGCTGGAGGGCGGCACGCCGGGACAGCGCTTCGCGCGCCAGGTCCTCACGGCCCAGCGCCAGCGCCTTGCGGCCCTGGTCCTCCAGCTTGGACGACTGGCCCTGCAGCTGGTTCAGCTGCAGCTCCAGGCGCTTGCGGGACGTCGCGACGTCCGCGACGCCGCGACGCACCTTCTGAAGCAGCTCCAGCTGCTTCTGGTACGAGTAATCCAGGGTCTCGCGCGGATCCTCGGCCCGGTCAAGGGCCTTGTTTGCCTTCGCGCGGAAAAGCATCCCCATACGCTTCATGACACCGCTCATGGGCTTCGCGCGCCCCCTTCTGACGGACTGAGCTCCAGCACTCCCGATAGAACCCACAGTACGGGCCCTGCCTCTATTACCGCACTGTCCGAGTCCCGATGTGCTCCTCCCCAAGGACGACTGCGTCCCGTGAAGGCTCCCGCCCAGGGTGTAGGCGGAGCCCCGGGACGGCTCGTCGACGTACACCGGAACAGGCGGTTAACGCCCGTATCGGCCCGCTGTGGCACTACCGGGGACGCCGTCCGTTGCCGGATCGTTCCCGCCCGGGTCTCCGGGTCCACGCGCCGACCCCGTACCCTTGGGTTTTGTGTTCCGTAGCCGTTCCAAGACAGAGAAGGCCCCCACCGGCAAGGTGACGGCGGACCTCTCCCAGCAGCCCCGCGACCCGCAGGCACCCAAGGGTCGCCCCACCCCCAAGCGAAGCGAGGCCCAGACGCAGCGCCGACGCGCCGCGTCCAGCGCGCCGACCGACCGCAAGGCGGCCATGAAGCGCCAGCGCGAAGCGCGCCGCGCCGACCTGGCCAGGCAGCGTGAGGCGCTCGCGTCGGGCGACGAGCGCTATCTCCCGGTCCGCGACAAGGGCCCGGTCCGGCGCTTCGTCCGCGATTACGTGGACTCGCGCTTCTGCATCGCCGAGTGGTTCCTGCCGCTCGCCGTGATCATCCTGATCCTCAGCGTGATCCAGGTGCAGAACATCCAGAGCATCTCGCTGCTGCTCTGGCTCGGCGTGATCATCCTGATCGTGATCGACTCGATCGGTCTGTCGATGCGCCTGAAGAAGCAGCTGCGCGAGCGCTTCCCGGACACGCCGAAGCGCGGAGCCGTGGCGTACGGCCTGATGCGCACGCTCCAGATGCGCCGACTGCGGCTTCCGAAGCCGCAGGTCAAGCGCGGAGAGCGGCCCTGAGCACGGAGACCTCCGGCGTCACCGGGGTCTCCCCGGCCTGGCCGGCAGGTCCCGTCGGCGTACGCGACAGGGTCCGCCAGGAGCTCGTCGCGCGGCAGCTGGACGAGCAGATAGCCGCGCGGTTCCCGGTGGGCCGGCGGCTGCGCGTCCTGGACGTCGGCATGGGCCGGGGCACCCAGGCGCTGCGCCTCGCGCGGGCCGGTCACTCGGTGACCGGCCTGGAATCGGACGCCGAGCTGCTGGCGGCGGCCCGGGCGTGCCTGGCGACCGAGCCGGAGGGCATCCGGGAGCGCGTCCGGCTCACCGAGGGCGACGGCCGGGACACCGGTGTGCACTTCCTGCCCGGCAGTTTCGACCTGGTGCTGTGCCACGGCGTCCTGATGTACGTCGAGGAGCCGGACCCGATGCTGGCCGGGCTCGCCCGGATGCTGGCCCCCGGCGGCCTGCTCTCCCTGCTCGTACGGAACGCGGACGCGCTCGCGATGCGCCCGGGGCTCGCCGGTGACTTCGGCGCGGCCCTGACCGCCTTCGACACCCCCACGTACACCGACCGTCGCGGCCTCACGGTGCGCGCGGACCGGCTCGACGCCCTGCGGGCCACGCTCGCGGGCATCGCCGCGCCGCTGCACGCCTGGTACGGGGTGCGGGTCTTCACGGACAACGTGGGCCACGACGAGGAGCTGCCGGCCGAGGAGCTGGAGCGGGTCCTCACCCTGGAGGACCGGGCCGGGCGGACCGACCCGTACCGGGGTGTGGCGGCGCTGCTGCATCTGTGCGGAGTGCGCGGCTAGGGCCTGTCGTCGGGCGTTACGGCGTCGGGCCCGTTCGGCCCAACAGCACGGGCACCCGAACGGGCCGGGCACCAGACTCCGGATATGGACGCATCCCCCTCCCGCAGCCGGGCGCGCAGGCTGCTGCTTCCCCTGTCCGCGGCCGTCTGCGCCCTCGCCCTGGCGGGCGGCTGTTCCGGTACGGATCCGGCGGCCCCGGCCCCCGAGGCCCCCGCGTCGGGCACGGCGCAGGGCGCGGTGAAGAAGCGCGCCCCCGACGATCTCCAGGACGCCTACCAGGGCGTCATCAACGACGTGCTGCCGTCGGTGGTGCAGATCGACGCCTCGGACAGCCTCGGTTCCGGGGTCGTCTACGACGACAAGGGACACATCGTCACCAATGCCCATGTGGTCGGCGACGAGAAGAAGTTCAAGGTCAGCGTCGCCACCGGGGAGGCGGTGCTGAACGCCTCGCTGGTCTCCTCCTACCCGGAGCAGGACCTGGCCGTGATCAAGCTCGACGAGGTGCCGGACGGGCTGAAGCCCGCGAAGTTCGGCGACGCGGAGAAGGTCGAGGTGGGGCAGATCGTGCTGGCGATGGGCTCGCCGCTCGGCCTGTCCAGCAGCGTCACCCAGGGCATCGTCTCGGCGCTCGGCCGGACCGTGAGCGAGAGCCGGGCGGGCGGCGGCACCGGCGCGACCATCGCCAACATGGTGCAGACGTCCGCGGCGATCAACCCGGGCAACAGCGGCGGGGCGCTGGTCGATCTGGACAGCCAGGTCATCGGCATTCCGACCCTCGCGGCGACCGACCCGCAGATGGGCGACAGCGCGGCGCCGGGCATCGGCTTCGCGATCCCCGTCTCGATGGTGAAGACGGTCGCCGACCAGATCATCAAGGACGGCAAGGTCACCGACTCGGGCCGGGCCGCGCTGAACATCACCGGCCGCACGGTCGTCGACGACAGCTACCGCCCCGCCGGGGTGGCGCTGGTCAGCGTGGAGCGGGGCGGGGCCGCGGACGAGGCGGGGCTGCGGGCCGGGGACATCATCACGAAGATCGGTGACACCGGGGTCACCACGATCACCTCGCTCTCCGAGGCGCTGGCGGGCGACAAGCCGGGCCAGAAGGTGACGGTGACGTACACGCGGGACGGCGACAGCCGGACGGCGGAGGTCACGCTCGGGGAGATCTGAGCGCTCCGGGTACGGCAGCGGGGTGGGGGGCCCCCGGGGGGGCCGGGGGGGCCCCCCCCCGGCCCCGACCCCCGGCAGGCGCGCGGGGGGGGGGGGGGGGGGGGGGGGTTCGCGGGGGGGGGGGGGGGGGGGGGGGGGGGGCCCGGCGGGGGGGGCCGGGCCCCCCCCACCCCGCTGCCGTACCCGGACGTCAGGCGCTGTCGGCCTGCAGACTCATCGGGCCGTAGATCTTGGTGGTGTCCTCGAAGAGCGTCACCTGTGCGGCGCCGCCCTCCAGGAGCTCTTTCCAGTACTCACCGATCCAGGACTCCGCGTCGCCCTGGGTGGTGAACTCCTCCGGCTGCAGCGCCGGCTCCGTCTCCGTACCGTCGGACTTCTCGAACCGCCACGTCCACGCCATGTCAGCCTCCTGGGTCACGTTGCTGCCCGAAGCGTAGCCGGACGCGCACCTCGCGGGGGGACGCGGGAGGATCAAGGTGTGGAACTGACTCTGCTCGGCACCGGAGCCCCCGAAGGGCTGCCGCGCCCCTCCTGCCCCTGCGCGGCCTGCGCATCGGCCCGTGGCCCGTGGGCGCGGGCCGCGACGGCCCTGCTGGTCGACGACGCGCTGCTGCTGGACCTCACCCCCGGAGCGATGTTCGCGGCCGCCCGTGCGGGGCGTTCGCTGGGCGCGGTCCGCCAGGTGCTGCTGACCCACCCGCACGACGGCCCCGCCGTCGAACTGCCCGCCCTGCTGCCGCCGGCCGGGCGGGTGCCGGACGGCCAGGTGTTGACGCTGATCAGCGGGCACCGGGTGCGGGCGGTGGCGATGGACGCCCCCGGGACCGGGTACGAGGTGACCGCCCCGGAGGGCGAGCGGCTGCTCTACCTCCCGCCGGGGGCCGCGCCCTCGGGTCTCGACGGGCGGGCGGAACCGCCGTACGACATGGTCGTCCTCGATGTGATCGCCCGGCCCGACGCGGTGGCCCGGCTGCGGGCGGCCGGCGCGGTCGGCCCGACGACCGAGGTGATCGCGGTCCACCTGGACCACGACGCCCCGCCGGGCGCGGCCCTGGAGCGGCGGCTCGCGGCGGCCGGGGCCCGGGCGGTGCCGGACGGGACGACGCTGGTGGTGGGCGAGTACCACGCGGTGCCGGACGTGCCGCGCCGGGTGCTGGTGACGGGCGGTGCGCGGTCGGGGAAGTCGCTGGAGGCGGAGCAGCGCCTGGAGACGTTCCCGGAGGTGGTGTACGTGGCGACCGGCGGCCGCCGCGACGGCGACCCGGAGTGGGCGGCCCGGGTCGGACTGCACCGGGAGCGCAGGCCGGGCGCCTGGCGGACCGAGGAGACCTGCGAGCTCACGGAGCTGCTGGCGGCGGACGGGCCGCCGCTGCTGATCGACTGTCTGTCGCTGTGGCTGACCGACGCGATGGACCGGGTGGGGGCCTGGGAGGACGAGCGGTGGCACGACGGGGGTGAGGCGGCGTTGCGGGAGCGGGTCGCGGAGCTGGTCGCGGCGGTGCGCGGGACCCGACGGCCGGTGGTGCTGGTGACCAACGAGGTGGGGTCGGGGGTCGTTCCCGCGACATCGGCGGGGCGGCGGTTCCGGGACGAGCTGGGGCGGCTGAACGCGGCGGTGGCGGCCGAGTGCGAGCAGGTGCTGCTGGTGGTGGCGGGTCAGGTGCTGGTACTGCGGGGGTGAGCCGGGCCGTGCCCCTTGTGGCCGGGCTCCTGCCCCTTGGCGGCCGGGCTCCTGCCCCGCGTGGCCGGGCTCCTGCCGTGGGCCGACCGGTACTGTTCCGGGCAGGGGCCCGCCGCCGGGTTCCCGCACCGGACCCGACGTGACGACCCGCGAGGCAGACCTCCGTGAACCTGGACGACTTCTCCGACCTGATCCAACGCCCCGACGGGGGTGTACGGCGCGATGCCGAGGAGCGGCGCGAGCGGCTGACCGTCCCCCCGGGGGCGCTCGGGCGGCTCGACGAGCTGGGCGAGTGGCTCAGCGCCGCGCAGCAGTCCGTGCCGGTCAGGGCCGTCGAGCAGCCGCGTCTGGTGCTCTTCGCCGGCGACCACGGGGTGGCGGAGCTGGGCGTCTCCGGCCGGTCGGCGGGAGGCGCGTACGAGCTGGTGCGGGCCGCCCTCGACGGGGCGAGCCCGGTCGCGGTGCTGGCGCGGCGCTTCTCGGTGCCGATGCGGATCGTGGACGTCTCCCTGGACTGCGATCCGGAGCTGCTGCCCGAGTCCGTGGTGCGGCACCGGGTGCGGCGCGGTTCGGGGCGGATCGACGTCGAGGACGCGATCAGCGCGGAGGAGGCCGAACAGGCGGTCCGCCTGGGCATGGCCATCGCCGACGAGGAGGCGGACTCCGGCACCGATCTGGTGGTGCTCGGCGACCTCAGCGTGGGCGGGACGACGGCCGCCGCCACCCTCGTCGCGGCGCTCTGCGGAACGGACGCCTCCGTGGTGACCGGGCGCGGTGGCGCGGGCATCGACGACCTGGCGTGGATGCGCAAGTGCGCGGCGATCAGGGACGCGCTGCGCCGGGCCCGGCCGGTACTGGGCGACCAGTTGGAGCTGCTGGCCACGTCGGGCGGGGCGGACCTGGCGGCGATGACGGGTTTCCTGCTGCAGAGCGCGGTGCGCCGGATGCCGGTGATCCTGGACGGGGTCGTCTCGGCGGCCTGTGCGCTGGTGGCGCAGCGGGCGGCGTTCCGGGCTCCGGACTGGTGGCTGGCCGGCCAGGTCAGCGGGGAGCCCGCGCAGTCGAAGGCGCTGGACCGGATGGCGCTGACCCCGCTGCTGGACCACGGCGTGACGGTGGGCGAGGGCAGCGGCGCGCTGCTGGCCCTGCCCCTGGTGCAGGCCGCGGCGGCGCTGGCCGCCGAACTCCCGGAGCGTGAGCCGGAGAAGGCCGCGGACGAGGAGCCGGAGGCCCCGGTGGCGTCGGAAGCGGAGTCGGACGCCGCGGCTCTCGACGGAGTCTGAGACCCCGGGCCCCGCCCCGCGCGGACGAGATCGGCATCACTCCGGTGCCGCTCAACTTCGCGCTGCCCCGGTCCGTCTTCGGGAGCGACCGCGGCCCGACGCGCATCCGCGCCGTGCCGCATACCGACCGAGCGACCGGGGGCCCGTTCCATGCTGCTGTTCGAGAAGAGCGGATGAGCCGTCCCGCGGCCCCGCGCCGGGCGGCGGTACGGGAGTGGGGCCCGCTGTGCACGACCGTACGGCGGGGACTCGCCGGACGCGGGGCGCGGGCGCTCACGCTGACGCTGACCGCGGTGGCCCTGACCGCGACCATTCAGGTGGTGCAGAACCAGGCGTGGGGCTACCGGCCGGTGCAGAACCTCGGAGCCGTACGGGCCGAGGACCCGCTCTGGCTCGCCCTCCTGCGGACCCCGCTGTCACTGTTCGTGCCCGCGCTCGACCTGCCGGTGTGGGGCGCGCTGGCCCAGATCCTGCTGGTCTTCGGCATCGCGGAGGTGTGCCTGGGGCGGTGGCGCACGCTCGCGATGGCGTATGCCGCGACGCTGGCGGGGACGCTGTACGCCCGGATCGGCATCGCGCTCGGTCCCGGGACGTTCCTCGGGCTGCCCGCATCCGACGCGCAGGTGGTGGACACCGGCCCCTCGGCGGCGGTCGTGGGGATCGCGGTGTACGTCTGTCACCAGCAACGCGCCTGGTTCACCGGGGCCCTGGTCATCCTCGCGATGGTGGTGGAGGTCCTCGTCAAGGACAACCTGGCGGGCCGTGAGCATCTGGCCGCCATCGCCGTCGTCCTGGTGGTGTGCGGCGTACGGGAGTGGCGCGGGCGGCGGCGCGGCGCTCAGGACCTGGGCGCGGGCGGCAGCGGGGTCCGGTCCGGGGCGCCGCCGATGAGGTCCTGGAACTTCCGGCGCGGCCCGACCCAGCGCACATCGTGGTGGTAGGCCCGCAGCAGCGCCCGGGAGCGGGCCCGGTGGCGGTGGCGGTAGAAGCGCCTGGCCCAGGGCGAGGTGGGGCGGGCCAGCCGGATCGCGCCGATGAGCGCGACGAACGGAACGAGGGTGCCGAGCACCGCCATCCGCGCCTTGCCCTTGAACAGGGCGATCAGGACGAAGCAGAAGTTGACGACGTACGTCGTGATGACGCCGAACCGGCCCTGTTCCTCCTGGTCGCTGACGTCGTCGACGCCGAGCGGGGAGAAGCCCGCCAGGACCAGCAGCACCAGGGAGACGGTCAGCACGACCACCTCCACGCTCTGGCGACCCTCCTCGGTCCAGTACACGTCGTCCAGATGCAGGATCAGGGCGAACTCGTCCAGCACCAGGCCGGCCCCCACCCCGAAGATCACCGCGCAGACCCCGGCGGCCACACCGTGCCGCCCGCTGGCCACCGCACCGAACCCGCCGATCACGGACAGCACGACCCCGGGCACCACGTGGTGGATGTGCACGCCGCCCGGGGTGATGTTGCGGAACGGGCCCTTCCCCGCGCGGATCATGCGGGTGATGGTGCGGGTGATCGCGAAGGTCAGGACGAAGGCGGCCAGTGCGAGGAGCAGGGGCACCTTGCCCGGCTCCGCGATGTTGTCGTGCCACCAGTGACCCATGCCACCCACTCCCGATACATCCGGACATCCCGTTTCACCATGATTTGCCGCGTTTCGGCCAATCTAACGGCGGGCGTCGGCGGCTAGCCTGCGCGCGGTGACCTCCCTGAACAGCCACGGCGTACGTTTCGCCTTCGGCACCCTGACCGTGCTGCCCGTCCGCGTGACCCGATGGGACCGCGCGACCGCCCGCTCCGGGATGCTCTGCGCCCCGCTCGCCGGGCTCGTCGTGGGGCTGCTCGCCGCCGCCCTCGGCGCACTGTCGCTGCTGGCCGGCTCGGGGCCGCTGCTCGCCGCGGTGGCCTCCGTCGCGGTGCCCGCCGCGCTCACCCGGGGGCTGCATCTGGACGGCCTGGCGGACACGGCGGACGGACTCGGCAGCGCGAAGCCGGCCGAGGACGCGCTGCGGATCATGAAGCAGTCCGACATTGGGCCGTTCGGTGTCATCACGCTGCTCCTGGTCCTGCTGGCCCAGGTCGCGGTCCTCTTCGAGCTGTACGGGGAGGGCTGGGCGCACGGGGCGCTCGGGGCCGTCGTCGCGGGCGTCGCCGCTCGGCTCGCGCTGACCCTGGCGTCCCGTCAGGGCGTCCCGGCGGCCCGGCCGGAGGGGCTCGGGGCGACGGTGGCGTCCACGGTGCCGGCCGGGCGGGCGCTGCTCGCGGCGGTGGTGACGGTGGCGCTGTGCGCGGCGGCGGGCGCGCTGCTGGGCTCGTACGCGGCGCTGCACCACGCGCTCGCGGTGCTCGGCGCGCTCGCCGCCGCCGAACTGCTGCTGCGGCACTGCGTACGGCGGTTCGGCGGGGTCACCGGGGACGTCTTCGGGGGCGTCGAGGAGACCGCGGCGACGGCGGCCCTGGTGGTGCTGGCGCTCGGGACCTGACGGCGCCGCAGGACCGGGGCGACCGCCGTACCGACCGCCGTACCGACCACCGCATCAGCCGTCGCATCAGCCGGAACCGACCGCCTTAGCGGTCCGGAACGGCCCGCCGCCGTCACGGAGCAGGAACCGCGCGCGTAGGCTCATTCCCGGCACATCGTCGGGGCGTCTACGATGCGCCGGGCACGGTCGGCCCACCCCTCGACCGAACAGAACTCAACGGAAGCGAGATTTCACCACCGTGACTGCTCTCACTCTCAGCACTGCCGGTGCGGCGACGCTGCGCGCCGACGCACTCGTCGTCGGCGTCGCCAAGGGCGTCAAGGGACCGGTCCTGGCGCCCGGCTCCGAGGCCGTGGACAAGGCGTTCGACGGAAAGCTCGCCGCCGTCCTCGCGACCCTGGGCGCCACCGGTGCCGAGGGCGAACTGACCAAGCTGCCCGCCGCGTCCGGCCTCAAGGCCCCGGTCGTCGTCGCGGTCGGTCTCGGTCCGGTCCCGGACAAGGAGGACGCGTACGACGCCGAGGCGCTGCGCCGCGCGGCGGGCACCGCGGCCCGTGCGCTGACCGGCTCCAAGAAGGCCGGCTTCGCGCTGCCCGCCGCCTCCGTCGAGGACGCCGCCGCCGTCGCCGAGGGCGCGCTTCTCGGGTCGTACGCCTTCACCGCCTACCAGGGCGGCGAGAACAAGCTGGCCCCCAAGGACGCGAAGTCCAAGGACAGTGGCCCGAAGCAGCCGCTGGCCGAGGTGGCCCTGCTCGGCGCCAAGCCGCGCGACAAGGCCTACAAGGCGGCCATCGAGCGCGCCCTGGCCCTGGTCGAGGAGATCAACCGGGCCCGCGACCTGATCAACACCCCGCCGAACGACCTGTACCCCGAGTCCTTCGCCGCCGTGGCCACCGCCGCGGGCAAGGAGCACGGCGTCAAGGTCCAGGTCCTCGACGAGAAGGCCCTCGTCAAGGGCGGCTTCGGCGGCATCCTCGGTGTCGGCCAGGGCGCCGTGCGCGGCCCGCGCCTGGTGAAGCTCGCCTACACGCACCCCAAGGCGGAGAAGACCCTGGCCCTGGTGGGCAAGGGCATCACCTACGACTCGGGCGGCATCTCGCTCAAGCCGGCCGGCCACAACGAGACGATGAAGTGCGACATGGCCGGCGCCGCCGCCGTGTTCGCCGCCGTCGTCACGGCCGCCCGTCTGGGCCTGAAGGTCAACGTCACCGGCTGGCTGGCGCTGGCCGAGAACATGCCCTCCGGCAACGCCACCCGCCCCGGTGACGTGCTGCGCATGTACAGCGGCAAGACCGTCGAGGTCCTCAACACCGACGCCGAGGGCCGGCTCGTCCTGGCCGACGCGCTGACCCGCGCCTCGGAGGAGAAGCCGGACGCGATCGTCGACGTGGCGACCCTGACCGGCGCGATGGTGCTGGCGCTCGGCAACCGCACCTTCGGTGTGATGGCCAACGACGACGCCTTCCGCACGTCGATCCACGAGATCGCCGAGGAGGTCGGCGAGCCCTCGTGGCCGATGCCGCTCCCCGCCGACCTGCGCAAGGGCATGGACTCCCCCACCGCCGACATCGCCAACATGGGCGAGCGGATGGGCGGCGGCCTGGTGGCCGGCCTGTTCCTGAAGGAGTTCGTGGGCGAGGGCATCGCCTGGGCGCACCTGGACATCGCGGGCCCCGCCTTCCACGAGGGCGCGCCGTACGGCTACACGCCCAAGGGCGGCACCGGCTCCGCGGTCCGCACCCTGGTGCGGCTCGCCGAGCGCACCGCCGACGGCGACCTCGGCTGAGCCGGAGCCGCCGATGTCACGTACGGCCCCGGGCATAGGTCCGGGGCCGTACGTGTTCTCGGAGCGGAAGCGGCAAGGATGAGCGACGGAGGGCCGATGAGCGGCGGCGGGCGAACGGGTTTCGCTCTCGACGAACACCGGCCGGATCCGTAGGTATCTACGCAGCAGTAACCCACCGGGACGGACGATCATCCGTCCCGGACCCGGGCCCCGCGTCCCGCCCACCGTCGACAAGTGCGAAGATGGGTTCTCGGCAGGACAGGGCCCCCACCACAGGGCCGAAGACAAAAGCGGCCGCACACCAGCCGACCGGCCGGTCACACCCCAGCGACGGGGCCCGGCGTACGGCGCACATGCATGGAGGACGTGACGTGGCGAACGACGCCAGCACCGTTTTCGACCTAGTGATCCTCGGCGGTGGCAGTGGCGGTTACGCCGCGGCCCTGCGCGGAGCGCAGCTGGGCCTGGACGTCGCCCTGATCGAGAAGGGCAAGGTCGGCGGCACCTGCCTGCACAACGGCTGCATTCCCACGAAGGCACTGCTGCACGCGGGCGAGATCGCGGACCAGGCCCGCGAGTCGGCCCAGTTCGGCGTGAAGGCGACCTTCGAGGGCATCGACATGGAGGCCGTCAACAAGTACAAGGACGAGGTGATCTCGGGCCTGTACAAGGGTCTCCAGGGACTCATCGCCTCGCGCAAGGTCCACTACATCGAGGGTGAGGGCAAGCTCTCCTCCCCCACCTCCGTCGACGTGAACGGCCAGCGTGTCCAGGGCCGCCACGTGCTGCTGGCGACCGGCTCCGTGCCGAAGTCGCTGCCCGGCCTGGAGATCGACGGCAACCGGATCATCTCCTCGGACCACGCGCTGAAGCTGGACCGCGTGCCGAAGTCCGCGATCGTGCTGGGCGGCGGCGTCATCGGCGTCGAGTTCGCCTCGGCGTGGAAGTCGTTCGGCACCGAGGTCACCATCGTCGAGGGCCTCAAGCACCTCGTCCCGGTCGAGGACGAGAACAGCTCCAAGCTTCTTGAGCGCGCGTTCCGCAAGCGCGGCATCAAGTTCAACCTCGGCACCTTCTTCGACAAGGCCGAGTACACCCAGGACGGCGTCCGCGTGACGCTCGCCGACGGCAAGACCTTCGAGGCGGAGGTGCTGCTGGTCGCGATCGGCCGCGGCCCGGTCTCGCAGGGCCTCGGTTACGAGGAGCAGGGCGTCGCGATGGACCGCGGCTATGTCCTGGTCGACGAGTACATGCAGACCAACGTCCCGACGATCTCGGCCGTGGGCGACCTCGTCCCGACCCTCCAGCTCGCCCACGTCGGCTTCGCCGAGGGCATCCTGGTGGCGGAGCGGCTGGCCGGTCTGAAGACCGTCCCGATCGACTACGACGGCGTGCCCAAGGTGACGTACTGCCACCCCGAGGTCGCCTCCGTGGGTATCACCGAGGCCAAGGCCAAGGAGATCTACGGCGCGGACAAGGTCGTCGCCCTCAAGTACAACCTCGCGGGCAACGGCAAGAGCAAGATCCTGAAGACCGCGGGCGAGATCAAGCTCGTCCAGGTCAAGGACGGTGCCGTGGTCGGCGTCCACATGGTCGGCGACCGTATGGGCGAGCAGGTCGGCGAAGCCCAGCTGATCTACAACTGGGAGGCGCTGCCCTCCGAGGTCGCCCAGCTCATCCACGCACACCCGACGCAGAACGAGGCGATGGGCGAGGCTCACCTGGCACTGGCCGGCAAGCCTCTCCACGCCCACGACTGATCCCCCGGTCCCGGGCGCGACGACCGACCACTTCCGCATTTTCGTAAGGAGCAACTGAAACCATG
This sequence comes from Streptomyces sp. NPDC091289, assembly GCF_044757365.1. NCBI lineage: Bacteria > Bacillati > Actinomycetota > Actinomycetes > Kitasatosporales > Streptomycetaceae > Streptomyces > Streptomyces sp. NPDC091289. The sequence continues at coordinate 258,466 of NZ_JBIVUT010000007.1, read as the reverse complement.
TCGGTTTCCGTAACCCTTCCGGCGCTCGGCGAGAGCGTCACCGAGGGCACTGTCACCCGTTGGCTGAAGGCCGAGGGCGAGCGCGTCGAGGCCGACGAGCCGTTGCTCGAGGTCTCGACCGACAAGGTCGACACCGAGATCCCCGCCCCCGCGTCCGGTGTGCTGGCTTCCATCAAGGTCGCCGAGGACGAGACCGTCGAGGTCGGCGCCGAGCTGGCCGTCATCGACGACGGCTCCGGCGCTCCGGCCGAGGCAGCGGCCCCCGCCGCCGAGGCACCCGCCGCCCCGGCCGAGGCTCCGGCCCCGGCCGCCGAGGCCCCCGCCGCTCCGGCTCCCGAGGCTCCGGCTCCGGCCGCCGCCCCGGCCGGTGGCGCGTCCGGCACCGACGTCACCCTCCCGGCGCTCGGCGAGAGCGTCACCGAGGGCACCGTCACCCGCTGGCTCAAGGAGGTCGGCGAGGAGGTGGCCGAGGACGAGCCGCTGCTCGAGGTCTCCACGGACAAGGTCGACACCGAGATCCCCGCCCCGGTCGCCGGTGTGCTGCTGGAGATCGTGGTCGGCGAGGACGAGACCGCCGAGGTCGGCGCCAAGCTCGCCGTCATCGGCGCCCCGGGCGCGGCTCCGGCCGCCGCTCCGGCGCAGCCCGCCGCCCCGGCCCAGGAGGCCCCGAAGCAGGAGGCCCCCGCGGCTCCCGCCCCGGCCCCCGCCGCTCCGGCACCGGCCGCTCCGGCTCCGGCTCCGGTCCAGGCCCCGGCGGCTCCGGCCGCCCCGGCCCCGGCTCCGGCGCAGCCCGCCCCCGTCGCCCCGGTGCCGGCCGCTCCGGCCGCGCCCTCCGGTGACGACGGCGCGTACGTCACGCCGCTGGTCCGCAAGCTCGCGTCCGAGAACAACGTGGACCTGAGCGCGGTCAAGGGCACCGGCGTCGGTGGCCGTATCCGCAAGCAGGACGTCGTCGCCGCCGCGGAGGCCGCCAAGGCCGCCGCAGCCGCTCCGGCCGCCCCGGCAGCTGCTCCGGCCGCCGCCAAGGCGCCGAAGCTGGAGGCGTCGCCGCTGCGCGGTCAGACGGTCAAGATGACCCGCATGCGCAAGGTCATCGGCGAGAACATGATGAAGGCGCTGCACTCGCAGGCCCAGCTGACCTCGGTCCTCGAGGTCGACATCACCAAGCTGATGAAGCTGCGCAACCAGGCGAAGGCCTCCTTCGCCGCCCGTGAGGGCGTCAAGCTGTCCCCGATGCCGTTCTTCGTGAAGGCGGCGGCCCAGGCGCTGAAGGCCCACCCGGTCATCAACGCCCGGATCAACGAGGACGAGGGCACCATCACGTACTTCGACGCGGAGAACATCGGCATCGCCGTGGACGCGGAGAAGGGCCTGATGACCCCGGTCATCAAGGGTGCGGGCGACCTGAACATCGCCGGTATCTCCAAGAAGACCGCGGAGCTCGCGGGCAAGGCGCGCGGTGGCGGCCTGACGCCGGACGACATGTCCGGTGCCACCTTCACCATCAGCAACACCGGTTCGCGCGGCGCCCTGTTCGACACGGTCATCGTGCCGCCGAACCAGGCCGCCATCCTGGGCATCGGTGCGACGGTCCGCCGTCCGGTGGTCATCGACCACCCGGACCTCGGCGAGACCATCGCGGTGCGCGACATGACGTACCTCTCGCTCTCCTACGACCACCGTCTGGTGGACGGCGCGGACGCCGCCCGCTACCTGACCACGGTCAAGGCGATCCTGGAGGCCGGTGAGTTCGAGGTCGAGCTCGGCCTCTGAACGCTCCCGCTGTAACCAGCCTCACCAGCGGCGCCCCCGTCCGGAACTGATCCGGGCGGGGGCGCCGCCGTATTGTCTAAACACCACCGGCCGCCCTCGCCGCCGTGATGATGTAGGCAGCACCGGTCTGCCCTGAAGGAGCCCTCCATGACCCCGCCCGTCGTCCACTCGCTGCGCGAACAGATCCGCGAGCACATCGTGGAGGGGATCGTCAGCGGGCGCTGGAAGCCGGGCGAGCGGATCGTGGAGCGGCGGATCGCCACCGAGCTGGAGGTCAGCCAGACGCCCGTGCGCGAAGCGCTGCGCGAGCTGGAGACGCTCCGGCTGATCGAGTCGGCCCCCAACAAGGGCGTCCGGGTCCGCAACCTCACCGCCGCCGATCTGGAGGAGAGCTACCCGGTCCGGGCCGGCCTGGAGCAGATCGCGGCGGAGCTGGCGGCCCCCCGGCTCGGCCAGGACTGCTCGGCGCTGGCCCCGCACGTGGCCGCGCTGTACGAGGCGGACCGGCTGGCCGACGGCGAGGCGCAGGTGCGGCACACGGTCGGCTTCCACCGGGAGATGGTGCGGGCCGCCGGGAACGCGGTGCTGCTGCACACCTGGGAGGGGCTGGGCATCGAGGTGTTCACGGCCCTGTCGATCCGCTGGCTGGGCACGGTGCAGAAGTCGTACGCGGAGGAGCACCAGGCGCTCATCGACGCGTTCCTCGCCGAGGACCCGGGGATCGGGGCCCTGGTGAAGGCGCATGTGCTGGGCTGCGCGCCCCGGGCCTGACACCTCCGCGGACTCCTTCTGCGGACTCCTTCCGCGGGCTCCGATCATCTGGCGCTCGGCCTGCTCTTCCGTGCAGGTCAGCGCCCTATTTGCACGCTATTTCGCGTCACTCCGTGCCCTGTTTCGAGGCACCCCATGCCACTTTTCTTCGTATCGAGAAGTTTTGCCTTCAATCCTTTGATCGATCATCGATCAGCGCCTTACAGTTCATCTCGCGGGCCCACCGGCCCCATCGCTCTGTCCTGCCAGATAGAGCCTTCTCCACCCCCCTCCTCTCCGGAAGGCGGCGATCATGACCGACCCCGTAGGAAAGCTTCCGAGCGAGCTCGACCAGCTCCCGGACCGTGACCCCGAGGAGACCGCCGAATGGGCGGCCTCCCTGGACGCCGTCACCCAGGCCGCCGGCCCGCACCGTGCCGCGTACCTGATGCGCCGCTCGCTGCAGCACGCCGAGGGCGCCGGTCTCGCGCTGCCCAAGCTGCTGGAGACCGATTACGTCAACTCCATCCCGACCGCCGCCGAGCCCGCGTTCGACGGCGATCTGGAGCTGGAGTCGAAGATCACCGCGTGGAACCGCTGGAACGCGGCCGCGATGGTCACCCGTGGCTCGCGGTTCGGGGTCGGCGGCCACATAGCCACCTTCGCCTCGGCGGCCTGGCTCTACGAGACCGGCTTCAACCACTTCTTCCGCGGCAAGGAGGGGGACGGCAGCGGCGACCAGCTCTACATCCAGGGCCACGCCTCCCCCGGCATCTACGCCCGCGCCTTCCTCGACGGCCGCCTCAGCGAGCAGCAGCTCGACCACTTCCGCCAGGAGTCCGGTGGCGAGGGCCTGCCCTCCTACCCGCACCCGCGGCGGCTGCCCTGGCTGTGGGAGTTCCCCACCGTGTCGATGGGCCTCGGCCCGCTCTCGGCCATCTACCAGGCGCGCTTCAACCGCTATCTGACGAACCGCTCCATCAAGGACACCGCCAACTCGCACGTCTGGGCCTTCCTGGGCGACGGCGAGATGGACGAGCCCGAGTCGACCGCCGCCCTGGCCCTCGCGGCCCGTGAGCAGCTCGACAACCTGACCTTCGTCATCAACTGCAACCTGCAGCGCCTCGACGGCCCGGTCCGCGCCAACTTCCGCGTGGTCCAGGAGCTGGAGGCGCAGTTCCGCGGGGCCGGCTGGAACGTCGTCAAGACGCTCTGGGGCAACGCCTGGGACGAGCTGTTCCAGCTGGACACCACGGGCGCGCTGCTGCGCCGCCTCCGCGAGGTCCCGGACGCGCAGTTCCAGACGTACGCCACCCGCGACGTCGCCTACATCCGCGAGCACTTCTTCGGTGCCGAGCCCGCGCTCGCCGAGCTGGCGAAGCTGCTCACGGACGCGAAGATCGGCGAGTGTTTCTACACCTCGCGCGGCGGCCACGAGGCCCGCAAGGTGTACGCGGCGTACAAGGCGGCCGTGGAGCACAAGGGCGCGCCGACCGTGATCCTGGCCCAGACGGTCAAGGGCTACACACTCGGCAAGGGCTTCGAGTCCAAGAACGCCAACCACCAGATGAAGAAGCTGTCGATCGACGAGTTCAAGGGCATGCGCGAGCTGCTCGGCCTCCCGATCCCCGACAGCGCCTTCGAGGACGGTCTCGTCCCCTACGGCCACCCCGGCGTCGACTCCCCCGAGGTCCGCTACCTCCAGGAGCGCCGCGCCGCCCTCGGCGGCCCCGCCCCGGCCCGCCGGATGCACGCCTCCGCTCCGCTGCCGCAGCCCGAGGAGCGCGCGTTCAAGGCCCTGTACAAGGGGTCCGGCAAGCAGGAGATGGCCACCACCATGGCGTTCGTCCGCCTGGTGAAGGACCTGATGCGGGACAAGGAGACCGGCAAACGCTGGGTCCCGATCGTCCCGGACGAGGCCCGTACCTTCGGTATGGAGTCGCTCTTCCCGTCCGCCGGCATCTACTCGCCGCTGGGCCAGACGTACGACCCGGTCGACCGCGACCAGCTGATGTACTACAAGGAAGCCAAGGACGGCCAGATCCTCAACGAGGGGATCACCGAGGCCGGGGCGATGGCCGACTTCATCGCCGCCGCCACGTCGTACGCGACGCACGGCGAGACGATGATCCCGTTCTACATCTTCTACTCGATGTTCGGCTGGCAGCGGACCGGCGACCAGATGTGGCAGCTCGCCGACCAGCTCGGCAAGGGCTTCATCGTCGGCGCCACGGCCGGCCGTACGACCCTGACGGGCGAGGGCCTCCAGCACGCGGACGGCCATTCGCACCTGATCGCGGCCACCAACCCGGCCTCGCTCAACTACGACCCCGCGTTCGCGTACGAGGTCGCGGTGATCGTCAAGGACGGTCTGCGGCGGATGTACGGCCCCGACGCCGAGGACGTCTTCTACTACCTGACGGTCTACAACGAGCCGAAGCCCCAGCCCGCGATGCCCGAGGGCGTCGAGGAGGGCATCATCAAGGGCCTGTACCGCTTCAAGGAGGGCACGCCCGCGAAGGCGGACGCGCCGCGCATCCAGCTGCTCTCCTCCGGCACGGCGATCCACTGGGCCCTGGAGGCCCAGGAGCTGCTGGCCGCCGACTGGGGTGTCACGGCCGACGTCTGGTCCGCCACCTCGTGGGGCGAGCTGCGCCGCGACGCGCTGGAGGCCGACGAGGCGCTGCTCCGCGGTGAGGTGCGGGTCCCGTACGTGACGCAGGCGCTCTCCGGCGCGCCGGGCCCGGTGCTCGCGGTCAGCGACTGGATGCGCCAGGTCCCGGACCAGATCAGCCAGTGGGTGGAGCAGGACTGGTCCTCGCTCGGCACGGACGGCTTCGGCCTCTCCGACACCCGCGCCGCGGCCCGCCGCCACTTCGGCGTCGACGCCCAGTCGATCGTGGTGGCCTCGCTGGCCCAGCTGGTCAAGCGCGGCGAGGTCCCGGCCTCGGCGGTCAAGGAGGCCCGGGAGCGCTACGGCCTCTGAGCCTCTCCCGTACCGAGCTGAAGCCCCCGGTCACCGGGGCGGGCGCGTCCGACAACGCGTCCGCCCCGGCGGCCGGGGGTTCCGGCGTTCCCGGCCGTGCCGCTGCCGCCACAATGGGCCCATGCGTGCTGCCCGGCTGATCAAGATGGTGCTGCTCCTGCAGGCCCGCCCCGCGATGACCGCCGCCGAGCTGGCGGCCGAGCTGGAGGTGTCGGAGCGTACGGTCACCCGGGACGCGCAGGCGCTCTCCGACGCGGGCGTCCCGGTCTACGCGGAGCGCGGCCGGGCCGGCGGCTACCGGCTCGTCGGCGGCTACCGCACCCGGCTGACCGGCCTCGCCCGGGACGAGGCGGAGGCGCTGTTCCTCTCCGGGCTGCCCGCCGCGCTGCGCGAGATGGGTCTGGAGGACGCGGCGTCGGCGGCCCGCCTCAAGGTGTCGGCGGCGCTGCTGCCCTCGCTGCGCGACGCCTCCTCGTCCGCCGCCCGCCGCTTCCACCTGGACGCGCCCTCCTGGTACCACGAGCCGGAGACCCCCGAACTGCTGCCCGCGATCGCCGACGCGGTCTGGGACGACCGGCTGCTGCGGGCCCGCTACCGCCGGGGCGGGGGCCGCGAGGCGGGCGACGGAGGTACGGAGGTGGCGCGGGAGCTCGCTCCGTACGGTCTCGTCCTCAAGGCCGGGGTCTGGTATCTCTGCGCGCGGGCGGGCGAGGACTTCCGGGTCTACCGGATCGACCGCTTCACCGCCGTGGAGGCCGCCGATGAGCGCTTCGAGCGGGACGAGAGCTTCGACCTGCCCGGGTTCTGGGCGGAGCGGGCCGCCGGGTTCGCCCGGTCCCTGCTGCGTACCGAGGTGACCGTACGGGTGTCCGGGCGCGGGGCGCGGATGCTCGCGTACACCGGTGACCGGGCGGCGGCCGCGGCGGCGCTCGCCGAGGCCTCCGAGCCCGGCCCGGACGGGTGGCGCACCCTCACGCTGCCGGTGGAGTCGCTGGATGTGGCGTACGGCCAGCTGCTGGCGCTGGGGCCCGAGTTGGAGGTGCTGGCGCCCGAGTCGCTGCGGCTGCGGTTCGCGGAGGCCGCCGAACGTCTGCGCGAGATGTATCGCTGAAAGGCTTCAATTCGGTGTCTGCGCGTGCGGGAGCCCCCGTCAGGCTGGATGCTGGACCCGTGATGGACGAAACGGAATTCTGGGAGATCATCGACAGCACCCGCGAGGCCGCCGAGGGCGACCCCGAGGACCACGCCGACCTGCTGGTGGAACGGCTGGTGCAGCTCGATCCCGATTCCGTGCTGGACTTCGCCCGGCACTTCGAGGCCCGCTACAACCGCGCCTACGCCTGGGACCTGTGGGGCGCGGCGGCCGTGCTGCTGGGCGGGGCGAGCGACGACGCGTTCGACTACTTCCGCTGCTGGCTGATCGGCCAGGGCCGGGAGGTCTTCGAGGGCGCGCTGCACGATCCGGACAGCCTGGCGGAGCTGCTGGAGGACTTCGACGAGGAGATCGACGGGGACGGCGAGGAGCTGGGGTACGCGGCCGACGAGGCGTACGAGCAGCTCACCGGCGTGGTCGCGCCGGACCTGGGGCTGCCGCCGCAGGCCGCCGAGCCGCTGGGCACCCCGGTGAAATTCGAGGACGAGGAGGCGCTCGCCGCCCGCTTCCCCGAGCTGTGGGACCGCTTCGGGCCCCGGTGACCTCGGGCGTTGTCAGGCGGGGCCGAGCGAGCGGCCCATGCAGACGTCGTCGACGTAACGCCCGTTCAGGAAGAACTCCCCGGGCAGCACCCCTTCGACGGCGAAGCCCTCAGAGGCGTACAGCGCGCGGGCGGGGTCGTTGTGCCCGAGCACCCGCAACGTGACCCGGTTGGCGCCCTGGCGGCGGGCCTCGGCGAAGGCGGCCCGCAGCAGGGTCCGCCCCACGCCGGCCCCGCGCGCCCAGGTCGCCACGGCGAGGCCGCGTATCTGGCGCACATGGGCGTTGGAGGCGAGCGGGGTGGGCGGGACGATACGGACGTACCCGGCGATGCCCGCCCGGCCGTCGTCCGTCTCCGCCTCCACCACGAGGAAGTCCTCCGGCGGGTGCCGCTCCCCGAAAAAGGGGTCGTACGGGGGCGCGGGCCTCGGCAGGACCGCGTGCAGCGTCGACCAGGTGGACCGGTCGAGCTCGGCGAGCTCGGCGTCATCGGCGGGCACGGCGGGGCGGACGGGGCGGAGGGTGAGTGCGGCCATGGGGTCACTGTGCCACGCGGTGTTCCCGGTGTTCGAGGCGTTTCATGGGGCAGGATGGGCCCATGCCGAGCTCCCGTATCGCCGTCAGCGGATCGTCAGGACTCATCGGAGCGGCGCTGGTGCGCTCGCTGCGCGCCGACGGGCACGAGGTGGCCCGTCTGGTGCGCCGGCCCGCCAGAACCGGCGACGAGGTCGAGTGGGACCCCCAGCGGGGTTACGTGGACGTGGCCGGGCTCGTCGGCTGCGACGCCGTCGTGCATCTGGCCGGGGCCGGGGTGGGCGACCACCGCTGGACCGACGCCTACAAGCGGGAGATCCGGGACAGCCGGGTCCTGGGAACCGCCGCCGTCGCCGAGGCCGTCGCCTCGCTCGACACCCCGCCCCGCGTTCTGCTCTCCGGGTCCGCCATCGGCTTCTACGGCGACACCGGGGACCTCGCGGTGGACGAGAGCGCGCCGCCCGGGGACGGGTTCCTGCCCTCGGTCTGCGAGGAGTGGGAGGCGGCCACCGCCGCCGCCGAGGAGGCGGGCATCCGCACGGTCCACGCGCGGACCGGCCTGGTCGTCGGCCGTGAGGGCGGGGCGTGGGGGCGGCTCTTCCCGCTGTTCAAGGCGGGTCTCGGCGGGAAGCTGGGCAACGGCCGGCAGTACTGGAGCTTCATCGCGCTGCACGACCACGTCGCGGCGCTGCGCCACATCCTGGACACCGAGTCGCTGACCGGGCCGGTGAACCTGACCGGTCCCGAGCCGGTCACCAACGCCGAGGTGACCGCCGCGATGGGCCGGGTGCTGCGCCGCCCGACGCTGTTCCCGGCGCCGGCGCCCGCGCTGCGGCTGGTGCTCGGGGAGTTCGCGGAGGACGTGCTGGGCAGCCAGCGGGTGGTCCCGGCGAAGCTGCTGGACTCCGGCTTCTCGTTCGCCTTCCCCGGCATCGACGGGGCGATCCGCGCGGCGCTGAGGTGAGCGGGCGGCGCTGAGGGCCCTCGGTTGCGCCGAGCAGGACGCGGGGGGGGACCGGTCCGCGCGCGCCCCCTTCACGCCCCGCCCGGGACGGCGTGTGCGACCCCGTGCCCCGGTGCTCCCCGGCACGCGCGTCTGACCCAGTATCAGCCATCCTCCTAGCCTCGTTGCGAACTCCGGCATTCCGGGGGCCTGTTGGGGGCAAGAGCCTCCCACCAGTCGCACCGACTCGGGGAGGGGCACGTGCGCAGCACGGCACACCACGCAGACGTGGTCATCATCGGGGCCGGAATCGCCGGCCTGTCAGCGGCCCACCTGCTCATCGGGGCGGGGCTCGGCGTCAGTGTCCTGGAGGCCGCGCCCCGGGTGGGCGGCCGGCTCGCCACCGACGAGGTGGACGGGTTCCGGCTGGACCGGCTCGGCCCCCTGCTCGCCACCTCCTGGCCCGAGCTGACCGGCACCCCGGGGCTGGGCGTCCCGGAGCTGCGGGAGTTCGCGCCGGGGGTCCTGGTCCACAGCGAGGGCCGCCGCCATCTCACCGGCGACATACGGAGCGCGAGGGGCGCACTCAAGGCGGTACGCACCCGTTCGAGCGCCCCCCGAGCGCCCCGCACTCCCTGGGCGGCGCAGAGCGCGTACGGGAACGAGCCCGGGGCTCCGGCGCGCGGCGGCGGCCGGGGCGGCGTGGTGACCGGGGCGATCGACCGGGCCCGGCTGGGCGCGGCGCTGTCCCGGCTGGCGGCGACCCCTGTGGCCCGGTTGCTCGCCCGCCCGGAGCGGACGGTCGCCGACGCCCTGGCCGGCGGCGTCGGGCTGCCCGCCCGTACGGTGGACGGCGTCCTGCGCCCGCTCCTCACCGCGCTGCTCAGCGACCCCGCCCTCACCACGTCCAGCCGGTGCGCCGATCTCGCCCTGCGGGACTACGCACGCGGCGGGCTGTGCGTACCGGCGGGCGGTTCGTCCGCGCTGCCGGAGCTGCTGGCGGCCTCGCTGCCGCCGGGCACGGTCCGGACCGGGGTGCATGTGACGGCCGCCGACATCACCTCCGTACGCACCAAGGAACACGGTGAACTGGGGTGCCGCTCCCTGCTGCTGGCGACCGGCGCGGGGGCGGCGGCCGAGCTGCTGCCCGGGCTGCGGGTGCCGTCCTTCCACCCGGTGACGGTCCTTCACCACACCGCGCCCGCCCCGCCGCCGACGGGCAGGTCGCTGGTGCTGGACGGGGACCGGTCGGGCCCGGTGGCGTACACGGCGGTGATGAGCGAGGTCGACCCCTCGCGGGCGCCGGAGGGCCGGACGCTGATCACCTCGACGGTGCTCGGCACCCCGCCGCCGGACCTGGACCGCTCGGTGCGGGCGCATCTGGCGTCGCTGTACGGCGTGCCGACGGACGGCTGGGAGCTGCTGGCGGCCCATCACGACCCGGAGGCGGTGCCCGCGATGGAGGCCCCGCACGATCCACGCCGGCCGGTGCGGGTGCTGGCCGGGCTGTACGTGTGCGGCGACCACCGCGACACGAGCTCGGTGCAGGGCGCGCTGCACTCGGGCCGCCGGGCGGCGGAGGCGATCCTCACCGACCTGGCCGTGCCCGGCGCCCACGAGGGGAGCCTGCCCCGGGCCGCGTGAGCCCCGGGCACCGCGTCCCGTGAGCCCTGGGTCGCCGTGTCCCGTGAGCCCCGGGCACCGCGTCCCGTGAGCCCTGGGTCGCCGTGTCCCGCCGGGCTCAGCCGAGGGCGGCGACCCGGTCGCGGTAGCCGCGTACGGCGACGGCGTCCCGGTAGGGCTCCAGGCTGCGCTCGAAGGCGCGTACGTACTCCGTGGCGCGCACCGAGCGCATCTCGGCCGCCTGCTGGGCCGCCTCCGCGCCCAGCTGGCAGGCCTGGTCCAGCTCGCCCAGGCCGAGGCGGGCCGAGGCGAGGACCACGCGGCAGAACAGCCTGCTGCGGGCGTACGCCGGGGCGCGCAGTGCGAGCGACCGCTCGGCGTGCTGGGCGGCGGCCCGGTACTGCTGGAGGTCGCGGTGGCAGTGGCTCAGCTCGTCGGCGAGCTGCGCCTCGTCGAAGGTGCGGGCCCAGTGCGGCACCTCGTCGCCGGGGCGGGCGGTCTCCAGGGCGTGTTCGGCCCGGGTCAGGGCCGCGGTGCAGGAGCGCGCCTCGCCGAGCACGCCGTGCCCGCGCGCCTCGACCGCGTGCAGCAGCGCCTGGACGAGGGACGGGGCGGAGGAGCCGACCCCCTGCTGGGCCACGCGGGCGAGCTGGACGGCCTCCCTGCCGTGCCCGAGGTAGACCGCCTGCCGGCTCATCGTGATCAGCACGTAGGCGCCGTAGCCGCGGTCCCCGGCGGCCTGGGCGAGCCGCAGCGCCTGGACGAAGTAGCGCTGGGCCAGTCCGTGGGCGGCGATGTCGTAGGAGGTCCAGCCGGCCAGCCGGGTCAGGTCGGCGACGGCGGCGAACAGCCGCCGTCCGGTGGCCTCGCCGTACGTGCCCCGGAGCATCGGCTCGGCCTCGTGCTCCAGATACCGCACGAGGGCCTGCCGGGCGTGGCCGCCGCCGTACGCGTGGTCGAGGGTGCGGAACAGCTCGCCGACCGAACGCAGCGCGGCGACGTCCCCGCCGCCGACCCGCTGCCCGGGGCCGCTGTTCGTCTGCCGCTGACGCGGGACCACGGGCAGCGCCCCGGCGGTGTGCTGCGCTCCGGTCCCGGGCTGCGCCCCGGCGGTGGGCGAATGCGTGCTGGACGGATGACCGGTGTGCGGATGGCCGGTGTGCGGGTGGCCGGTGGGAGGGTGGCCGGTGAGAGGGTGGCCGGTGAGAGGGTGCGTGGCGGACGGATGCGTGGCGGACGGGCCCGGCGGCGTGGGCCGCAGCGGTCCGGCGGCCGGGCGCGACAGGCCCCGGACCTCGGTGCGCAGCGCCCCGTCCGGGCGCCCCGGAGCCGGGGCCCCGGCCTCTCCCCCGGCCCGGCGGGCGGCCCCGCCGTCCCGGGCGACCCATTCGTCGGCCCGGCCGATCAGCCAGTCCCGGCTGGGAACGACGAGTCCGGCCGGGGTGAAGGCGATCTTGCGCAGCTCGGTGTGGGTGCCGGAGTCCTTGCGCCAGAGCCCGCTGACGATGTCGACCGCCTCGGTGGGGGTGGCCGCGAACTCCAGCCCCGCGTAGACGGGTGCGCAGGCGTCGAGCCCGAGGTCCTGCGCGGAGAGCCGCCGCCCGAGCCGCCGGGTGAACACCTCGGCGATCAGCGCGGGCGTGGTGCCGCGTGGCTGCTGTCCCCGTAGCCAGCGGGTGACCGAGGTCTTGTCGTACCGCAGGTCGAGGCCGTGCTCGAGGCCGAGCTGATCGACCCGGCGGGCCAGGCCGGCGTGCGAGAACCCGGCTTCCGCGATGAGTGAGGCGAGTCGGCGGTTGGGCGTGCGCTGCGGGGGTCGTTCCGACATCAGCTGTACGGTCTCCTGCCTTCGGGGCCGGACGGGCAGCCCTCATGGGAACGGCGCGAATTTAGCGGTCGGCGGGGCGGCCACAGCCACCCTTTGCTCCACGTTCATCCGATCGTGTGAGGATTCCGGACAGAGCTGACGGAAACGCCCGACACGTGAGTGCGCGGCCTGCGCGCCCCTGCGTGCGGGACCGGCGCCTTCGGGACGGGGCCGTTCCACCTGCCGGGGGCCCGTTCGAGCGACGGTCGTACAGTGGATGCGGGCGCGATCAGTGCAGGGCGCCGTCATCCCGGGGACACCCCTCCGGGCATGCGGGGCCCACCTAGGGAGGCATCGGTGAGCGAGCTGCGGTTCGTCCGTCTGGGCTTCGGCGAACAGGCCGTCGAATACACGGAGGCTTGGCAGAAGCAGCGGGAGGTGCACGCGGACCGGTTCGAGGACCGGGTGCCGGACACCTGTCTGCTCCTGGAACACCCGCCCGTCTACACCGCCGGGCGCCGCACGGCGGACAGCGAGCGTCCGCTGGACGGCACCCCGGTCATCGACGTGGACCGCGGCGGCAAGATCACCTGGCACGGGCCGGGGCAGCTCGTCGGCTACCCGATCCAGAAGCTGCCGCGCCCGGTCGACGTCGTGGCGCACGTCCGCCGGCTGGAGGACGCGCTGATCCTCACGGCCGCCGACTTCGGACTGGAGACCTCCCGGGTCGAGGGCCGCAGCGGCGTCTGGGTGCTCGGCGACCCGGTCGAGCAGCGCCGGGCGCTGGGCGGGCTCTCGCTGGACTTCGACCCGAGGCTCCAGGACGAGGAGTTCGACGCCCGTCTGAACGGCCCCGAGTACGCCCCGTCCAACGCCGGACAGCGCCGCGAGGACCGCAAGCTGGCGGCGATCGGGATCCGGGTCGCCAAGGGCGTCACGATGCACGGCTTCTCGCTCAACGTGAATCCGGACAACACCTGGTTCGACCGGATCGTGCCGTGCGGTATCCGGGACGCGGGGGTCACGTCCCTCTCGAACGAGCTCGGCCGGGAGATCACGATCGAGGAGGTGCTGCCGGTCGTCGAGAAGCACCTGCGGGACATCCTGGAGAACGCGGAGCTCGCGCCGAGGACGGTCGAGGTCGAGCAGCCGAAGGCCGCGGTTCCGGCCCCGGCGCCCGCATCGGCGCCCGCCCCCGCCTAGGGCCGACCGGCCCTACCGGCCGGTAGCCCCGACCGGTAGGACCGACCGGGGAATAGGCCCCGTCGGCCGCAGGTTGGGCAGGCGTAAGGCCGTTTGATGTACGGGCGTACCCTGGTGTTCGCCAAAGAATCCAAAGCGAATCCCTCGCGACTCGCTCGCGAATCCCACGCGAACCCGACGCGAATCCAACGCAGCAGAGAGCAAAGGGGAGCCGGAGTGTCCGCTGTCGCACCCGACGGGCGCAAGATGCTGCGCCTGGAGGTCCGGAACAGCCAGACCCCCATCGAGCGCAAGCCCGAGTGGATCAAAACGCGGGCGAAGATGGGCCCCGAGTACAAGCAGCTGCAGCAGCTGGTGAAGGGCGAAGGGCTGCACACGGTCTGCCAGGAGGCGGGCTGTCCCAACATCTTCGAGTGCTGGGAGGACCGCGAGGCCACCTTCCTCATCGGCGGTGACCAGTGCACCCGGCGCTGCGACTTCTGCCAGATCGACACGGGCAAGCCGCAGGCGCTGGACCGTGACGAGCCCCGCCGCGTCGGCGAGTCGGTCGTCACGATGGACCTGAACTACGCCACCATCACCGGCGTCGCGCGCGACGACCTGGAGGACGGCGGAGCCTGGCTGTACGCCGAGACCGTCCGCCAGATCCACACGCTCACCGCGGAGCGGGAGGCCGGCGCGACCAAGGTCGAGCTACTGATCCCCGACTTCAACGCGGAGCCCGAGCAGCTCGCCGAGGTCTTCTCCTCGCGCCCCGAGGTGCTCGCGCACAACGTGGAGACGGTGCCGCGGATCTTCAAGCGGATCCGCCCCGGCTTCCGTTACGAGCGTTCCCTGGAGGTCATCACCCGGGCCCGCGAGGCCGGTCTGATCACCAAGTCGAACCTGATCCTCGGCATGGGCGAGACCCGCGAGGAAGTCAGCGAGGCGCTCCAGGACCTGTACGACGCAGGTTGCGAGCTCATCACGATTACGCAGTACCTGCGCCCCTCCGTACGGCACCACCCGGTCGAGCGCTGGGTGAAGCCGCACGAGTTCGTCGAGCTGAAGGACGAGGCCGACGCGATCGGCTACTCCGGCGTGATGTCGGGTCCGCTGGTGCGGTCCTCGTACCGCGCGGGGCGTCTCTTCCAGCAGGCGATGGAGGCGCGCGGCGCGGCCGCCGGGAGCATCCAGGCCGCACCGGCCGTGTGAATCCGCTCACGAGCGACTACCGAGCAGTAACCGCATGACCGAAGCGGTCCGGACGCTCCCCGCAGGTCGGGGACGCGTACGGACCGCTTCGGCGTGCGCGGCGCCGGAATCAAGGCTTCATTGGTGTTTGACCGCCCGGTCATGCGCTGGTAACACCAAGCAGTGACCCTAGGTACACGTGCGGCAGCGATCACCCGCGGCCGCCGCCGTCACCGCTTCCCGTACTCAGTCCGCGCCCCTGGGGGCGCATCCATTCCGAGGGGGAACACCACGATGCAGGCCGCACCGGTCCGCGCCCACGCCATCCCGTCCGTCACCACCGCCCTGCGCGCCGTCGAGTCGCTGCTGCTGAGCAGCGGCCAGCGCACCGCCCGCCGCAACGCCTGGACGGCCGTCCTGGAGGACCGCCGCCGCGCCAAGGACCGGGTGGAGGCCCAGCACGTGCTGGAAGCCGTGGCCGACCACCGTTCCTAGTCGCTCCCACGTTCCTGACTCGCTCCCTCGCCACGTAAACTTCAGTACATGGCGAGGAAGGCAAAAACTGAAGGCGCGGACAGCGCCGAGAACGCAGGGCGGCTCAAGCAGATCGCCCTGACCTACAAGATGACCAGGCGGACCGACAGCAAGATCGGTCTTGTCGTCGCGGGCGTCGGAATCCTCACGTTCGGTGTCCTCCTCGGCATCGGCTTCGCGATCGGTCACCCGGTCTATCTGGGCATCCTGGGCTTCGTCCTGGCCGTCCTCGCGATGGCGATCATCTTCGGCCGGCGCGCCGAGCGGGCGGCCTTCGGACAGATGGAGGGCCAGCCCGGAGCGGCGGCCGCCGTCCTGGACCGGATCGGACGCGGCTGGACGACCACCCCCGCGGTGGCGATGAACCGCAGCCAGGACGTCGTCCACCGGGCGGTCGGCAAGGCCGGCATCGTCCTGGTGGCCGAGGGCAACCCGAACCGGGTGAAGGGCCTGCTGGCGGCCGAGAAGAAGAAGATGGCCCGCATCGTGGTGGACGTGCCGGTGCACGACATCATCGTCGGCAACGGCGAGGGCCAGGTGTCCCTGAAGAAGGTCCGCACCAAGATGCTGAAGCTCCCCCGCGTCCTGACCGGCCCGCAGGTGACCAGCACCAACGACCGGCTGCGCGCGATGGGCGACCTGATGAGCAACATGCCGCTGCCGAAGGGCCCGATGCCCAAGGGCATGCGGATGCCGCGCGGCGGAAAGATGCGCTGACGGCGACGACCGACGTACGCGACAGAACGGGGCGGCCCCGGACCGGTGAACGGTCCCGGGGCCGCCCCGTTCTCATGCTTCTAGGCGTTCTCATGCTTCCAGGCGGTCGGGGTCACATCCGGACCTGCACGGCACGCGACAGCCGGTCGTGCAGTCCACGCCCGTCGCGGTCCCAGACCAGCGCGGGGATGACGAGCACGAGCAGCACGGTCCGTACGATCACGCGCCCGAACCCGAGCCGCCCGCCGTCCTCGGCGACCACCCGGACGCTCAGGAGGCGCTTCCCGGGGGTGCAGCCGATGGTCCCGACGGTCAGGAGGCTCATCACGAGGAAGATCCCGAGCGCCCAGTTCCCCGCCGCCTGCTGGTCACCGCGAGCGAACAGCCCGTATGCGATCACCATGCAGAGCGACCAGTCGATGAAGAGGGCCCCGAAGCGCCGTCCGAGCGGAGCCACCGAGCCGGGCCCCTCCTCGGGCAGCCCGAGCCCCTTGCCCCGGTAGCCGAAGTCGGCGCCCATCTCCTCGGCGGCCGCGCGGGGCCCCGAGAGCCACGATCCGATTGCTTGCCTGTTGTCCACCCGTCCACGGTACTGCGCCCGTGTTTGCCCCCGGCCGGGCGGGGCACGGAAACAGCCGCGCGGAGACAGCCGCTGAGATGCCGCTCACCACCGCCCCGGTTAACTTGGGCGAAACAAATGGGTCACGCTTGAGAAATCACGCCTGCCTATGGTCGGGTCCAGCGTGTGCCACCGCACTGGCCGCACCACGAGCTACAACCCCGTCCCTCCCGGGCCGGGAGTAGGAGGAGTTGGATGTTCCAGAACGCCGACGAAGTGCAGAAGTACGTAGCGGACAACGACGTCAAGTTCATCGATGTCCGGTTCTGCGACCTGCCCGGGGTGATGCAGCACTTCACGATCCCGGCAGCGACCTTCGACCCGGCCGAGGAACTGGCCTTCGACGGTTCGTCGATCCGCGGCTTCCAGGCCATCCACGAGTCCGACATGGCGCTGCGCGCCGACCTGTCGACGGCTCGGGTGGACCCCTTCCGCCGCGACAAGACCGTCAACATCAACTTCTTCATCCACGACCCGATCACGGGCGAGCAGTACAGCCGTGACCCGCGCAACATCGCCAAGAAGGCCGAGGCCTACCTCGCCTCGACCGGCTTCGCGGACACCGCGTACTTCGGCCCGGAGGCCGAGTTCTACGTCTTCGACAACGTCCGCTTCCAGACGTCGGCGAACGAGAGCTTCTACCACATCGACTCCGAGGCCGGCGCCTGGAACACCGGGTCGGAGGAGAACAACCGCGGTTACAAGGTCCGCTACAAGGGCGGTTACTTCCCGACCCCGCCGGTCGACCACTTCGCCGACCTGCGTGCCGAGATCTCCCTGGAGCTGGACAAGAACGGCCTCCAGGTCGAGCGCCAGCACCACGAGGTCGGCACCGCCGGCCAGGCCGAGATCAACTACAAGTTCAACACGCTGCTCGCCGCGGCCGACGACCTGATGCTCTTCAAGTACATCGTGAAGAACGTCGCCTGGCGCAACGGCAAGACCGCGACCTTCATGCCGAAGCCGATCTTCGGCGACAACGGCTCGGGCATGCACGTGCACCAGTCGCTGTGGCAGGGCGGCGTTCCGCTCTTCTACGACGAGCAGGGTTACGCCGGCCTCTCGGACATGGCGCGCTACTACATCGGCGGCATCCTGAAGCACGCCCCGTCGCTGCTGGCCTTCACCAACCCGACGGTGAACTCGTACCACCGCCTGGTCCCCGGCTTCGAGGCCCCGGTCAACATGGTGTACTCGCAGCGCAACCGCTCCGCCGCGATGCGCATCCCGATCACCGGCTCGAACCCGAAGGCCAAGCGCGTCGAGTTCCGCGCCCCGGACCCGTCCTCGAACCCGTACCTCGCGTTCTCGGCGCTGCTGATGGCGGGCCTGGACGGCGTGAAGAACAAGATCGAGCCGGCCGAGCCGATCGACAAGGACCTCTACGAGCTGGCTCCCGAGGAGCACGCCAACGTCCAGCAGGTCCCGACCTCCCTCCCGGCCGTGCTCGAGGCCCTGGAAGCGGACAACGAGTACCTCCAGGCGGGCGGCGTCTTCACGTCGGACCTGATCGAGACGTGGATCGACTACAAGCGCACGAACGAGATCGCCCCGATCCAGCTGCGGCCGCACCCGCACGAGTTCGAGCTGTACTTCGACATCTAGAACGACCGGTACAGGTCGGAGGGGTTCTCCTCTCACCTGGGCCGTCTGTGGGCCGTCGGCCGTATCCCTCCGGAGGTACGGCCGACGGCCGTTTGAAGCCGTAATAATTGCTGGATGCGAGGCCGGGCCGGCCTCTACCTTCATGCGGTGAGCCAATATGCGATGTCGGCCAAGGACGCACTCGCGCTTCTGGAGCGGCTCCACACCCACGGCGTAGATGTGTGTGTGGGCGGCGGGTGGAGCGTGGATGCACTGCTCGGGAAGCAGACGAGAGAACATTCCGACCTCGATGTATGGGCTCCGGCCACACAACTGGACCCGTTGTTCGTTGCTTTCGCGGAGGTCGGCGTCGACCGAATCTTCCCGTGGCCCGGAGACAGGCCCTGGAACTTCGTCCTGCACGACGGCGTTCGGTTGCGGGTGGACCTGCACCTCTACGAGCGGCTCGCGAACGGATCGCTGCACTACGGATCCGTGGTGGATGGCGATGCCTTTCCGGCCGAAGCGCTCGCCGGACACGGTTCGATCGCCGGGACTGCGGTGCGGTGCGAGTCGGCCGAATGGGCGGTGCGCTGGCATACGGGATACCCGGCTCGTGATGTCGACCGCCACGATGTGCCATTGCTGTGCCGGCGGTTCGGTATCCCCCTGCCCGAGGGTTTCGAGCCGCTTGAGGAACATGTGCCCAAGCACCCGGCTTAGAAGCAGGGGTGTACGTCCGTGTTTACGGAGTTCTCTACGCTCGTGATCTCGGCGGCTCGTTTTGTTTGCCATAGCCCGATGGATCAGGAGTGTCGGGAGCTGATGCAGCCGCAGCCCTGGCTGCGGCGATCTTCTTGCGGCTGGGCAGGATCATGAGCGCCAGCAGACCGCCGACGGTGGTGCCGAGGGCAGCTGCCGTGAAGCCGATCTGCAGTCCGTCCGTGAAGATGGGGGCCACCGCGTCCCTCACCGGGTCCTGGATCCTCTCCGGTAGCCCGGCGATGACGCTCAGGTCGCCCGAGGACAGGAGGGCGGCCGTCTCGCCGCGCGCTGCCGGATCCAGGTCCACGCCCTTCAGCGCGTCGGGGACCGCATCACGCAGGTGCTGGATCAGCAGAGTGCCCGTCAGAGCCACGCCGAACACGCTGCCGACCTGGCGGAACGTGTTGGAGACCCCTGATGCGGTCCCGGCCTGCTCCGGGCGGACCGAGGACAGCAGCGCGACGGTCGCCGGTGCCCCGACGAGGGAAACGCCCGCACCGAGCAGCGCCATCGCCCACCAGTAGGAGCCGAATCCGCTCCCCGGTTCCAACTGCGCGAGCGCGAAGAGACCGACCGCACTCGCCACCGAGCCGATGAGGATCGGAAGTTTCGGGCCGAACTTGGCGGCGACCACGCTGGCGATGTACGAGAACACCATGATCGACACGTTCAGGGCCAGGAACCGGACGCCCGCCGCGGTGGTCGACAGGCCGTTGACCTGCTGGAGGTAGAAGGTCAGCAGGAAGATGCTGCCGTACAGGCCGAACAGGCCGAGGAAATTGACGGCGCCCGCAACGACGAGGACGGGGCTGCGGAACAGGTTCATCGGCAGCATCGGATCCTCCTGCCGCAGCTCCCAGACGACAAAGGCGACCAGGGCGACGATGGCGACACCGAAGGAACCGAGGATGACCGAGTCGCCCCAGCCCCGGGCGCTGGCCTCGATCAGGCCGTACACGAGGCCGGCCATGGCC
Source organism: Streptomyces sp. NPDC091289 (assembly GCF_044757365.1). Taxonomy (NCBI): domain Bacteria; kingdom Bacillati; phylum Actinomycetota; class Actinomycetes; order Kitasatosporales; family Streptomycetaceae; genus Streptomyces; species Streptomyces sp. NPDC091289. The sequence goes on along the minus strand of NZ_JBIVUT010000007.1, from coordinate 238,788 downwards.
ACGATGAACAGGGTCTGCCCGAGAACGTCGGCGCGACGGCGGGTCGGCGCCTTGCTCTCGGTCAGCTTGCCGGAGAGGACGGCCAAGGCGACCAGCCCGAAGGGCAGATTGACCCAGAAGATCGACTGCCAGCCGAACGCGTCCACCAATACGCCGCCGAGCACCGGCCCCGCCGCGAGGGCGAGCCCTCCGATGCCGGCCCAGATGCCGATGGCACGGGCCCGTGCGGCGGGAGCGGGGTACGTGGTGGACACGAGAGCCAGCGAGACCGGGATCATGATGGACCCCGCAGCCCCCTGCAGCACGCGGGCGACCAGCAGGAACTCGTAGTCCGGTGCGATCGCGCACAGGACGGACGCGGCAAGGAACCCCACCAGGCCGCCGAGGAAGATGCGCTTGCGTCCGAAAATATCGCCGAGTGTGCCCGCCGTGAGCAGGAGGCAGGCGACGACGAGCGCGTAGGCGTTGATGACCCACTGAAGCTGGGTCATATCCGCCGACAGGTCATCCTGGATCTCGGGCAGGGCCACATTCACGATGGTGGAGTCGAGGTAGACCATGAAGATGCCGACGCAGATGAAGGTCAGCAGGAGACCTTTGCCTCGAGTGGCGCCCAGGAGCGTACTTTTCATGACGTCCTCACGTTCGAACGGGGTGCGGAGGGGAGGCCCTTGCCCCGCGGGCAGCAGGCGGAGCCCCAAAGGCCGGGCACGGCAAAACGCTAACTGACCGACGGTCGGTCCGACAAGTGACCGGCGGTCGGTCATGTAGTGTCGCCCGTGTACACCCCAAGCAAGGAGGGCTGCAAAGATGGCTCGGACCGCGACCCCGAAGAAGCGAAAGCGCGTCGTCAAGACCGCCGAGGCGCGTAGGGCCGACATCCTGAAGGCCGGCCGTGAGGTGTTCGGCACGACAGGATTCGCCGACGCCACCATCGCGGAGATCACGACGGCCGCAGGCATGGGCAAGGGCAGCTTCTACATGTACTTCGAGACCAAGGACCACGTCCTCGGCGCCCTCTGGGAGGAGTACGTCAACACGTTCTACGACACGACCCAGGAGATCCTGGCGCAGGGGAACGCCTGGTGGCCCACCATGGACGAGCTGCTACGGAAGCTCCTCGATCACGCCATCGAGAACGCTGAACTGCATCGGCTGGTCTACGGATCGGCGAACGCGAAGGCGCTGGAACTGTGCAAGGAGTCCAACGCCCGTGTGGTGGACTTGATCTGCGACTTCGTCAGGCGCGGGGCAGCCGCCGGGGCCTTCCGGAGCGCCAGCCCCGAATGGGCGTTCCGCATGGTCTACTACGCCGCCGACGGCTTGCTGGACGACCTGATCGCCGGCGGAGCGCCCATCGACGCCGTGGCGATCAACCGCAGCGTGCTCGAGATGGCCCACCGGACGCTCGGGGACCCGGATCCGGTATCGACGGACCGCTGAATTCCGGGCCGAGCCCTGGTGCACCGGGAGGTCCACCTACTGCCGCTGGATCCGCCTGGCCACGCCTGCGGACAGGCGCGCTCCCGCCAGGGAACTGGAGTGTCTCACCGCAACGAAGGCCGCGCCCGTCCCGCCCAGTACTCGTCCGCCGTGATGCCCAGCAGGACCACGTCGTGGTACGTGCCCGCGAAGAACTCGTGCTGGCGCAGGCGGCCCTCCTCGACGAAGCCGAGTGTGCGGTAGAGGGCCAGGGAGGCGTCGTTGAAGGCGTAGACCTCCACCTCGCACTTGTGGCAGCGCTGTTCGGCGAACATGTAGGTGAGGATCAGTTCCGTGGCCTCGGCCGCGTAGCCCTGGCGGCGGTGTTCCCGGGTGACCTCGATGCCCGTGCGGAAGCGGCCCGCCCTGGCGTCCGTCTCGCCGACCGACACCGCGCCGACGAAGGCGTGCTCGAAGCGGGTCTCGATGACCAGGTGGTACGAGGCCGGGTTCGGGGTGCGGGTGGCGCGTTCGGCGGCCCAGGCGCGGAAGTTCTCGTCCGAGCGCGGGGGGTCGACCACGTCGGCGTTGCGGGCGTCCACCGTGTGCAGGGCCAGGGCCCGGAAGCCCTCCCAGTCCTGGGGTTCGATGCCCCGCAGGCGTACCCTCTCGCCGGTCCACAGGTCGCTCATCGTGCTCCAGTCAGGTCGGTCGGTCGGCCGGTCGGTCAGGTCAGGTGGGTCGCGATCTCCCTTGCGCAGGTCAGGGACTCCGTGTGTGTCGTGTCCACCTCCAGGTCGTACGCCACGCCCCGGTGGACCGTCTCCGCCTGCGCCGCGGCCATCCCCCTCGGGCGGTCGCCTCGCGCGATCTCGCGGGCCTCGGCGACCGTGCCCTCGCAGTGGACGCCTACCCACAGGACGTTCAGGCCCGTCAGCGCCTTTCGCCATGGCTCCTGGGAGGCCGGGCCGCCGAGGAACACGTCGTCGACGATGACCCTCGCTCCCGCCCTCGCCATCGCGGCCACGCCCTCGCGCCAGGCCGCCTCCAGCCTGCGGAACTCCGGGCCGACCGCCACGCCGCCGTCCGCCGCGAACTCGATGCCCTCGCCCGCCGACCTCAGGGACGCGGGCAGGGAGTCCACGAACGTGTCGATCGCGGCGGCGAGCCACGGGGCCGGCAGTTCCGCCTGGAGGCAGCGGACGATGCCCGACTTGCCGGAGCTGGAGCCGCCGTTCAGCACGATCACCTGGGTTGTCACCCGGTCACATTAGAGGGAACCGGTGCGGTGTTCGACGCGATTACGGGACAGCCCTCATGCGGGCTTGATCGTGGCCAGTTGCGCGAGCAGCAGGATCAGGCGGTACGCCGTCGCGTAGTCGGGGGACGTGAAGGTGACCGTACGAGCGCCCACGGCGCGGGAGACGCCCGGTACGAGGGTCGCCAGGTCGACCGTGTGCGCGCCCGCGAGGTCGACCTCCACGTCCAGCGGAGCGGGGGCGAGCGTCAGGGGCGGGATCTCGGCGCGGCGCGTGATCGCGTCCGCCGCCGCCCTGCGCAGCCGGTCCCGGGCCTCCTCCGGGTGCAGGGTCACGGCGGCCGCCGCGCCCAGGGCCTCCTTGACCGGGACGGTGACCGCCTCCGGGACCAGCTCGGTCAGCTCGGCGCAGGCCGCGTCGTCGCCGCTGAGCAGGACGACCGGTACGCCGAGGTGGCCGGCCATCGCGGCGTTGAGCCCGATCTCGCCCAGGGAGCGGCCCACCACCCGTACGTCGAGGATCTCGCCGTTCATCGTGTGCGCCAGCACGCCCGGGCCCTCCCCCGCCCGCACGTGGTAGCCGACGAACAGCGCCGCGGCGGTCTCCTCGTCGAGGCCGGCGAGCATGTGCAGCGCGCGCGGCTTGCCCCGGACCAGGCGGGCGCGGCGGTCGAGTTGCTCCGGCAGGAGATTGCGGAACGTGCCGTGCGCGTCGGCGACCAGCACGTCGGCCGTGGGGTCGGCGTCCAGGACGCCCGTGATCACCGCGTTCGCGTCGGCCGTCATCAACTCCCGGCCGCGCTGGTAGTCGTAACGCTCGGGGCTCGTCTCGGCGGGGTGGACGATTCCCGAGACGCCTTCCATGTCGACCGAGATCAGCAGCTTCATGGGGCTGGGGGCCTACCTCGCGTACGCCCGGTCGGTCAGGAGCCTGCGAGACTCGTCCGTGCCGCGTTCATGAACGCGGTCTTGGCCGCCTCCAGGTGCTCGTTGACCTCGATGCCCCCGATGTCGCGCCACACCGCCGCGTTGAGAGCGTGGCCGTACGTCGTGACGGGCTCGCGCAGGGCCTCGTCGCACAGGAGGGTGACATTGCCGGACGCGGTCCACAGCGCGGTCATCACCGGGCCGGTCCGTGTCATCCAGCCGTCCTCGTCGTCGCCCCACGGATCGGGGCGGCTGTAGGCGGCCCGTTCCGCCGCCTGGGCGCAGGCGACGAACTCCTTGAGCACATCGATCTGTTCGGACCGGCGGCTCTCCGTGGTGGCCACGGCCTGGCGGCGTTCCTCGACGCGTTCCGCCGAGCGCTGGGTGGCGCGCTGGGCGAGAGCCGTCAGGCCGCCGCCCAGCGCGACCCCGGCGAGGGATATGGCCGAAGTCCAGAGATCTGCGGTCATGGTGACGCCCCTTCACCTGTGATCTTCGTGCGGTCGGGTCCATGGTCCCGCAGGGGCGGCGGGCCGGGCAGGGCGGTGCCCCCGGCCGGGCAGGCCGGCCGGGGGCATCGGGCGATGGACGCGCGGGTCGGGTCAGCGGCCGTAGCGGATCAGGGCGCGGACCATGCGGCAGGTGGTGTCGGACGGCGGGTGGATGCCCAGGCGCTCGGCGGTGATCCGTATCCGGTGGTTGCCGGCGCTGGAGGGCTGGTAGACCCCGCTGTCGAGCAGGGCGATGGCCAGGCGCATGGCCTTGAGCCGGCGGTTGTGGGAGACGTACCACTCGCGGGGGCGGCCCGCGGGCAGCCGCTTCTTCGGCAGCGGGGTGGGAAGCGGCGGGTGGAAGGGCATCGGGAGCTGTCGGTCCAGCGGCTCGGTCGTGACTGCGGCAACGGCCATCGGCATCCTCCTGGCAGCGTGGTGGAACCCTCACGAACTCCCTACATTTTACTGCCCACCACTGACAATCGCCCCTGGCCAGAGGCCTTTTCGGCAGTCCCTCGCGTAACCTTGGCCCCATGGAGATCTGGATCAATCCCGCCTGTTCCAAGTGCCGCAGCGCGGTGACTCTGCTGGACGCCGAAGGGGCCGATTACACCGTCCGCCGCTACCTGGAGGACGTGCCATCGCCCGAGGAGATCCGGGCCGTGCTGGACCGGCTCGGTCTGGAGCCGTGGGACATCACGCGGACGCAGGAGGCGGTGGCGAAGGAGCTGGGGCTCAAGGAGTGGCCCCGGGACGCCGGTGCGCGGGAGCGGTGGATCGTCGCGCTGTCCGAGCACCCGAAGCTGATCCAGCGGCCGATCATCACGGCCGAGGACGGCACCGCCGTGGTGGCGCGGAGCGAGGAAGCGGTGCGGGACGCGTTGGGGCGGTAGGCGGCCGAGGCGTCATTCCTCCGGGAGTGCGGCCAGGAACGTGTCCAGGCGGCGGTTGATCCCGGCCGCCGCCGGTGCGTGCAGCGGCAGCGTGTGGTGGGTCGCGCCGGGAATCGTGTACGTCGACGCGTTCGGCAGCGTGCGGTCGACCGCCTGTGCGGTACGGACGGGATCGAGCGCGCGGCCCCGCTCGGCGAGCAGGACGAGCGTCGGTACGGCGAGTTCACGCAGAGCCGACGGGCGCGGACGCGGTCCGGTGACCGGGCGCGCGGACGGAAGGCGGACGCCTTCCTCGTACAGGCGCAGCCAGTCCGGGTCCAGCTCGGCCCCGGCCGTCTCCCAGGTCAGGAACGCGCGCGCCCGCCGCGGTGTCGGGCGCAGCAGGAGCGGGACGGCGCGCAGGAGGTATCCGGGGCGGAAGCCCGTGAAGCACTGCGTGGGGTCCACGAGCACCAGTCCGGCCGGCTGCTGCCCGGGGCCCGCGTGGAGGGCGTGGTGGAGCGCGATCCACGCGCCGTAGGAGTGGCCGGCGAGCACGGGCCGGCCGCCGTCCGCCTCGGGGCACAGCACCGCCAGCACCGCGTCCAGCCACCCCGTCAGGTCCGCCACCGTGCGGATCGGGCGCTCCCCCGGCGTACTGCGTCCCGGCTCGCCGATCAGGTCGAGCGCGTGCACCCGGCGCGTGCGGCCGAGGTGGGCCGCCTGGGCGTGCCAGACGGTGGAGGTCGCTCCGCCACCGGGCAGCAGCACCACGGGCGGAGCGGTGGCGTCGGCGGGGCCGTGGCTGGTGACATGCGTGGCGCCGTACGGGGTCGGGACGCACGCGGTCGTCGTGCCCGGGGGCCAGCGCTCGGCCAGGAATCCGTCGTACGCGGCGAGGAAGGAGGCGGAGGGCGACAGGACGTCCGGAGCGGCTGCTGCGGATCCGGGGCTGCGGGACGACGGCATGGCACGGCCTCTCGTCGGCGTCTTCGGCTGACTTTCCGAAGATATTATCTCGCTGAGCGAGAGAATGGAGGAGTGATGAGCACGACCGACGTTCCGGACGGCGGACCGGAAGCACGTACCGGGCTGATCCATCTGCTGCGCAAGGTGACCGTCGAATTCGGCCTGCGGCAGGCGGAGTTCGCCGCTCGCAACGGGATGCACCCCACTGACGTACGGGCGCTGATCTGTCTGCTCGACGCCGGGCGGGCGGGCACCGACGCGACCGCCGGTTGGCTCGGGGCGCAGCTCGGACTGCATTCCGCGGGGACGACGGCGGTGGTCGACCGGCTGGTGCGGCTCGGCCATGTGACGCGCACGCGCGACCCGCGCGACGGGCGGCGCGTGCTCCTGGCGGTGGACGAGCGGGCGGTGGAGCTGGGGCAGGCGTTCTTCGGTCCGTTCATCGGGGCCACGGACGCGGTGCTGCGCGGGCTCGACTCCCGGGAGACGGACGCCGTACGGCGGTTCCTGACGGCGGCGCACGAGGCGGTGAGGGCTGCGCCGGGGGCAGGGCCCGCTCCCGGCCCCTCCTGATCTACGCCCCGGGCGCGGGCCGGGCCGCCGCTTCAGCGTTCGTCCGTGCCCGCGCGCTTGGCGGTGGACAGGGCGATGCGGTTCCACGTGTTGATCGTGAAGATCAGGGCCAGCAGGTGGGCCAGCTCCTCCTCGTCGAAGTGGGCCGCCGCCCGGTCGTAGACCGCGTCCGGCACCCCGGCGTCCCCGATCCTCGTGACCGCGTCCGTCAGGGCCAGGGCGGCCTGTTCCCTGTCCGTGAAGAAGTGGTCCGCCTCGTGCCACACCGCGACCATGTGCAGCCGCTCCTCGCTCTCGCCCGCCTTGCGCGCGTCCGTGGTGTGCATGTGCAGGCAGTACGCGCACCGGTTCAGGTGCGAGGCGCGGATCTGGACCAGTTCGACCAGCGTCGGGTCCAGGCCGGCGCGGGCCGCCGCGTCCAGGCCGATCACGGCCCGGAAGACCTTCGGGGCGGTCTTCGCGAAGTCGAGCCGGGCCGTGCCGCTGTTGCTCCGGACGGTGGTGGCGGGGGCGGTGGTGCGGTCGTTCGTCTTGATCTCCGTCGTCGTCATGGGTACGAATCTAGAGCGACGGGCGACTGGGTGTGGGGTGCATTTCCTTGAAGGATTCATGGGTCAATTCCGCGGAGATCCTGGGCAGTGATCTGCCGCTGGAGCTGTCCGGCACGGGCAACCGCCGGGCCGTCCTGATGGCCGCCCTCCGTGACGCCGTGCGCAGCGGGCGGCTCGCTCCGGGCACCCGGCTGCCGCCCTACCGTTCCCTCGCCGCCGATCTGGGCCTGGCCCGCAACACCGTCGCGGACGCGTACGCCGAGCTGGTCGCGGAGGGGTGGCTCGCCGCCCGCCAGGGCTCGGGGACCCGGGTCGCCGAGCGGGCCGTCCCGGTCACCCCCGTCCACCGGCCGCGCACCCCCGAGCGCACCGCCCGCCCGGTCCATGACCTGGTCCAGGGGCAGCCGGACCCCTCGGTCTTCCCGCGCACCGCCTGGCTGGCCTCGGCGCGGCGGGCGCTCGCCGCCGCCCCCGACGACGCGTTCGGGCCCGGCGATCCGCACGGGCGGCCCGAGCTGCGGCGGGCCCTGGCCGGCTATCTCGCCCGGGTGCGCGGAGTGCGGGCCGCGCCGGAGCGGATCGTGCTGTGCTCGGGGGCCGCGCACGGGCTGCGGCTCCTCGCGGACGTGGTCGGCGGGCCCTGGGCGGCGGAGGAGTACGGCCTGCCCTTCCACCGTGAGCTGCTCGCCTCCCACGGGGTCGGCACCCGGCCGCTGGGCGTGGACGCGGACGGCGCCCGGGTCGACGGGCTCACCCGCCGCGACCGTGCCGTACTCCTCACGCCCGCCCACCAGTTCCCCACCGGCGGACCGCTGCACCCCGCGCGGCGGGCGGCCGTCGTCGACTGGGCGCGGGCCACCGGCGGGCTCGTCGTCGAGGACGACTACGACGGGGAGTTCCGCTACGACCGGCAGCCCGTGGGGGCCGTCCAAGGGCTCGATCCCGAGCATGTGGTGTTGGTGGGGTCCGTGAGCAAAAGCCTCTCCCCTGCGCTCCGGATCGGGTGGATGGTGTTGCCCCAGCGGCTCGTCGCCCCCCTCGTCGCGGCCAAGGGCGAGCGGGAGCAGTTCTCCAGCGCCACCGAGCAGTTGACGCTCGCGGACTTCGTCGAGTCGGGCGCGTACGACCGGCAGGTGCGGCGCATGCGGCAGCGCCACCGCCGCCGCCGGGACCAACTGGTGGCGGCCCTGGAACGGCGGGCCCCGCACGTCCGGGTCACCGGGATCGCGGCCGGCCTGCACGCGGTGCTGGAGCTGCCGCCCGGCACCGAGCGTTCGGCGGTCCGGGCGGCGGCCTGGCAGGGGCTGGCCGTGGAGGGGCTCGCCGACTATCTGCACCCGGGGGCGGAGGGAGCGGGGCAGGGCCCCCGACACCCCCGGGACGGGCTCGTCGTCGGGTATGCCACGCCCGCCGAATCCGCTTATCCGGAGGCGCTGGAGGCCCTGTGCCGGGCCCTGCCGCCGGCCTGAGCCGCCGGAAAAGGCCCTCAACCCGCCTGTGCCTACGCCTACGCCTGGGCCTGGGCCTGCGTCTCCGCCGCCACCAGCAGCTCCGTCAGGTGCAGGCCGAAGCGCGCGTCGCAGGCGTGCGGCACCCCCGTACGTACCGCTTCGGCCAGCGCGTCCACCGCGCCCCGGAACGCGGTCTCCGCGCCGTCCCAGCCGGGGATCGACGCCGTGCCCCGCTCGCCCCGGAACTCGATCTCGACGCCCGCCGCGCCGGGCGGGGCGCTCAGCCCGAGCGTCACCGTGCTGGACGCGCCGGAGCTGTGGCGCAGGATCAGGTGCGTGGTGTCGGCCGGACCCCGCGCGGCGGTCAGGTGCTCGACGTCGCCCAGGACCGGGATCAGCACGGAGAGCGCGTGCGGGCCGACGTCCCACAGGCCGCCCTTCTCGCGCCGCCACGGGGAGTCCGCGTACTCGCTGGTCGAGCCCTCGGCGTAGAGCGAGCCGAGCCACTGGGCGCGGGCCGTGAACCAGCCGTCCACCGCTGCCTGTTCGGCGATCCACGCGGCGGTCTCGGGCGCGAATCGCAGCGTGCAGAAGACGACCGAGGCCACGCCCGCCTTCTCCGCCGCCCCGGCCACCGCACGGGCCCCGGCGACCGTCGTGGCGACCGGCTTGTCCATCAGAAGGTGGCAGCCCGCCTCCGCCGCCCGGACCGCGAGCGGGGCCTGGACGTCCGGCGGCAGCGCGAAGGCCACCGCGTCGCTCGTCTCCAGGAGGGCGTCGATGCCCTCCTCACCGGTGTACGCGCGCGTCCCGTGGGCGGCGGCGAGGGCGTCCGCCGCCTCGGCGCGGCGGCCCCACACCCCGCTCAGCTCGACGCCGGGGTGGGCGGCGAGCGCGGGGGCCTGGGTGTTCCGTGCCCAGGGGCCGGTGCCGAGGAGGCCGATACGCAGTGGAGTGGTTCCCGCAGTCGTCATGCGTGCCAGTGTGCCGGGTGCGGCGGCCGGCCGGGCAGGGGGCCGGGGGTTCGCCCGCCCGCCGGGGCGGGGGCCCGGAAGGCACCCGGGCCCGCATGCCGCCAGGCTTCGGGCGTCGCCAGGGCTCGGACGTCGCCGGGGCCCGCACCTCGCCAGGCTTCGGACGTCGCCAGGGCTCGGACCTCGCCAAGCCCCGCGTGCCGCCAGGCCTCGAACCTCGCCGGGCTTCGAATGCGGTGGCGCTGAGCCGCCCTTCCCCGTTACGTTTCCGGGGCCGGCCGCGGGACTCCGGCGCGACTCCCGAGACGTGCCTATGAAGCGATGATTTCGTTGTTCGCGCCTCTATTCCCCGGCCGGCACTCCAGCCTCCCGGGGGACGACCATGAACACGCCCGAAAGCCCCGCCGACCGCGTCGCCGACCGCCCCGCCGACCTCGTGGCCGCCGAGGACGTCCTGCTCTTCGTGAACGCGGCGATCACCGCGACCGGCCAGCGCGAGTTCCGCTCGGGCGCTGCCGACCAGCAGTTCTCCCTGGACTTCCTGCACACCTACGTACGGGTCAACTACCGCCGGGTGTACGCGGCTTCACTGGCCCTGGACATCAACCACCACAACGCGGCGCTCATCGTGCGCCGGCTGCTGGAGACGGCGGGCGAGGCGAGCCCCGAGGAGCGGCGCGCCGAGGGGCGGCTGATCGCCGCCCGGCTCTCACTGCTGCCGCCGCCGCGCGTCTACCGGATCTTCGGCGAGCTGCGCCGGGCCGGGGTCAACAACCGGCGGACGCGCGCGATCATGCGGGACTGGCTGGCGGCCCGGCCGGACCTGGGCCATGACGCCGTGAAGTACCGGGCCGGGCTGAAGACCGCCGCCCGGCACATCCATCTGCCCTGCCCCGAGGGGGCCGGACCGCTCGCCGAGGTCGGGGCGTTCCTGTTCCGGCCCGGGCGGCTGCCGCGTTACGAGCACGGGATGCTCGACGCCTGGCGGCGCGCCCACTACGAGCAGGGGGGCGTGGCCGAGCTGCCGTTCACCGTCGCGGAGGGGTTCGCCGCCAAGCACGGGATGAAGCGCGAGGTGTTCCTGAAGCGGGCCGCGCCCCGGATGACCCGGCTGGAGCGGCTGCGTACCCAGGAGCAGCGGGCGGCGGCCGACCGGCGGCCGAACGCTCCGGCGGCCGCGCAGGTGGATCTGACCGTGATGCCGCTGACCCGGCTCGCCCTGTATGTGCTGTCGCTCGGCTTCGAGCAGCGTGCCGAGCGGCGCGCCGAGCTGACCGGCGCCCTGCGCGCGGCGGCCCGCCGGGCGGCGGGCGTGCATGCGGGGAGCTGGGGGCGGGTGCACGCGGTGCTGGACGACAGCTTCTCCTCGTCCGGGTCGGGACAGAAGCGGCGGCGGCCGCTCGCCGTGGCGCTGGCCTGCCACCATCTGCTGGCGGCGCTCGCCGCACCCGGCGCGTACCGGGGGCTGTGGACCTCGGGTGCGGGCGACGCCCTGCTCGTACGTCCGTGGGGGCCGACCCCGTTGGGGATGCGGGTCCTGGACGCGCTGGAGCCGGGGGCGGGCGGGGCGGCCCCGGACCGGCTGGTGATCGTCTCGGACGGCTGGGACAACGCCCCGGCGGGCCTGGCCGGCGAGGTGCTGCGGGTGTGGCGGCGCCGGCTGGATCCGGAGCGGCGGACGGCGGTGGTGCACGTCAACCCCGTATACGACGCGGAGGGTTTCGACGTGCGGCGGCTGGCGGCGGGGGTGGCGACCGCCGGGATCCGGGACGCGGAGGATCTGCCCGCCCTGGTGGAGATCGCCCGGTTCGCGGAGGGGCGCACGGGGCCGGCGGAGCTGTACGCGTATCTGGACCGGCGCGTGGCCCGGTTCACCGGAGAAGGCGAACGAGACGGCCGACGAGACGGCCAACGGGACAGCGAAGGCGCAGGGCAAGGCGCAAGGCAAGGCGCAGGCGCAGGGCAAGGGGTGGTCGCGTGAACCGGCTGGAGCTGACCGGGCTCACCGCCCGGCCCGCGCAGGTGTGGGGCGGTGTCCGGCTCGTCCCGCTGGTCCGTGCGGCGCCGGTGGAGGGGCTGCGGCTGCACCGCGAGGTGTACGAGGGTCTCGGCGCGGGGATCGTCGAGCTCGGGTCCCGGGACCGCTATATCTCGTACATTCCGCACGGTCTGGTCGCCGACTGGTCGGGCGAGGACGGCCGGGCCCCGGAGGCGGGCCGGCAGTCGGCCGCGTACGGCACCCAGTTCGGCGGCGGTGGCGGCGGCACCGGCGGCGGTGCGCCCCGGGCGATGTCGCTGCCGCCGGTGCCCCACCACCGGCTGGCCAAGCGGCGGCCCGGCGACCGGTTGCGGTTCCTGCCGCTGCATCTGGCGCTGGAGGGTTATCTCGCGCTGCACTTCGGCGGGCCGTCGACCGCCTGGGAGGAGTGGTCGCGCACGGCCCTGCGCGACGGGCTGTCGCCGCGCGCCGAGGACGCCTACCTCGGGCGGTCGGTGCGCGGGCTCGCGGACGCGCTGCGGATCTTCGAGATCCACCCGGGGCAGTGCGGGGTGATGGTGTACGTCTCCGACGCGCTCGCCGCCGCCTTCGTCGTCCCGCACCCGGACGACTACCGCCTTCTCCACGCCTCGCTGGTGGAGGACCTCTACGGGGAGCTGGTGCACCAGTACGCGCTGTACGGGGCGCCGGTGCCGGAGCTGCCGGTGCGGATCGGGGGCGAGGAGCACATCCGTGACCTCGGTGAGCTGCGGGCGGCCGCGCGGGCTCAGGAGCGGGTGTGGGAGGAGGCGCACGGCACCCTGTTCGCGCGGGAGCTGCTGGACTCCTCGTACGCGTTCGACCAGGTGTACCGGATGAAGTCCTTCACCCTGTGGCGTTTCCTGCCGCCGTTCGTCCGGGACACGGGCGGGCAGCACATCGGGGAGACGATCACCGACCACAAGGGGCGGGTCGCCTATCTCAAGACGTTCCGGCTCTCGGACGCCCAGATCCGCCGGGGCCATCTGCTGCGGACCGTGGCCGGGGCCGACTGGCGGCTGGACGCGGCGGCCGCCGCGCTGGGGTCGAGCCGGGAGGAGCTGGTGCGCCGGCTGCGGGCGGCCGGGTTCTCGGCGCTTCTCAAGGGCAACGTGTGAGCACTCCCGAGGCCCCCGTGGGCTCCCGGGGCGCCACGGGCGAAACACAGGAAACCTCGGTAACACGGGGTTCACATCCGGGCAACGGACGGGAAATCGCGTCTTGCCAAGCTGCGCTGCATAGACCGCTGCACCCGCAAAGGATGGCGTCCGTGACGTTCAAGGCTGAGTACATCTGGATAGACGGCACCGCGCCGACCGCCAAGCTTCGCTCCAAGACGAAGATCATGGACGGCACGCCGTCGGGGGACGTGGCGGAGCTGCCCATCTGGGGCTTCGACGGTTCCAGCACGAACCAGGCCGAGGGCCACGCGTCCGACCGGGTACTGAAGCCCGTCTTCACCTGTCCGGACCCGATCCGCGGCGGTGACGACGTCCTCGTGCTGTGCGAGGTCTTCAACATCGACATGACGCCGCACGAGTCCAACACCCGTGCCGCGCTGCGTCCGGTCGCCGAGCAGTTCGCGGGCCAGGCCCCGATCTTCGGTATCGAGCAGGAGTACACCTTCTTCGACGGCCACCGGCCGCTCGGCTTCCCCGAGGGCGGCTTCCCCGCCGCGCAGGGCGGCTACTACTGCGGTGTCGGCGCGGACGAGATCTTCGGCCGCGACATCGTGGAGAAGCACCTCGACAACTGCCTGACGGCGGGGCTCGGGATCTCCGGCATCAACGCCGAGGTCATGCCCGGCCAGTGGGAGTTCCAGGTGGGCCCGCTGTCGCCGCTGGAGGTCTCCGACCAGCTGTGGGTGGCCCGTTGGCTGCTCTACCGCACCGCCGAGGACTTCGACGTCTCCGCGACCCTGGACCCGAAGCCGGTCAAGGGCGACTGGAACGGCGCGGGCGCGCACACCAACTTCTCGACCAGGGCGATGCGCGAGGGCTACGACGCGATCATCACCGCGTGCGAGTCGCTGGGCGAGGGCTCCAAGCCGCTGGACCACGTGAAGAACTACGGTGCGGGCATCGACGACCGGCTCACCGGCCTGCACGAGACCGCCCCGTGGAACGAGTACAGCTACGGCGTCTCCAACCGCGGCGCCTCGGTCCGTATCCCGTGGCAGGTCGAGCAGGACCGGAAGGGTTACATCGAGGACCGTCGTCCGAACGCCAACGTCGACCCGTACGTCGTCACGCGGCTGATCGTCGACACCTGCTGCACCGCGCTGGAGAAGGCCGACCAGGTCTGATCCCGCCGCACGTCACGGAAAGAGGGGCCCGCCGGTTCGCCGGCGGGCCCCTCCCGCATGGGTCGTGACGGCCGGGCGTGAGGAACGTAACGCAAAGGGTCCGTATCGACGGGTGAGAGGAGTCTGATGCACCGCCGCAATGTCTGCTTCAATGGAGCACATGGCCAGCTACCAGCACATCGCGTCGGGTCGCAGCGACCTCGAACCGTTCTGGCCTTCCCGTCAGCACCATGATTTCGACCGGGTGTGTTGCCGCGCGTGGAACGCGCAGGCCCACTAAAGCCGCTCACCCCGGCCTTCGGTCCGCGCGCACGACGTAAGTCCGTCCCTGACGACTCCTCGCGCGAAAGAGCTGACCCTCATGGCGAACACCCGTACCTTCTCCGCCGCGTCCGCCGCCACCGCGGCGTCCCCGGCGCCCGCTGCGGCCCACCCCACCGCCCGCTCCCTCCCCGCTCACCCGAACCGGCACCGGCTGCGCGCGGTCGACCGCGACGAGGTCGCCGTGCCGGCCGACGTGGCCGGGTTCCTGCCGCCCGGGGCGACCTGGCTGCCCGCCCCGCAGCACACCCTGCCCGCCCTGCCCGGCCAGCCGCCGATGATCGGTTACCTGGTGCTCGTGCCGGCCGACCAGCAGCCCGCGCTCGCGGGGGCCGTCGCCGCCTCCCAGCACCGGGCGGGCACCTCGCCGTTCCCCCAGCAGCCCGCCTCCGGCCCGGTCGCCGGCGAGAAGGCGCCCACCGGTCCGGTCCGGATCGACGCCACCCGGCGTACGGCCTCGGTCGACGGTGTCGCCCTCGACCTCACGTACCTGGAGTTCGAGCTGCTGGCCCATCTGGTGGCACACCCGCACCGGGTGCACACCCGCGACCAGCTGGTGACGACGGTGTGGGGTTACGGGCATGTGGGCGACGGGCGCACCGTCGACGTCCATATCGCCCGGCTGCGCCGCAAGCTCGGTGCGGAGTACCGCCGTTCGATCCAGACGGTCCGCCGGGTCGGGTACAAGTACACGCCCTGACGGACCGGTTGCCCCGCACCCCCCGCACAGCACGTCCGGCGGCCCCGGACCACGGTTCCTCCTCACCGTGGTCCGGGGCCGCCCCGGTGTTCGCGTACCCGCGCGTTCTCGGACCCGCGCGCTCTCAGACCCGTACGGTGTCGCGCACGAGTTCGCCCGGCTCGTCGTCCTCCAGGCTCGGCAGCCGCGAGAGGCCGCGCGGGGTGCGCCAGTTGCGCTCGCCCAGGAGCAGCATCACGGAGGGCAGCAGCACCATCCGTACGACGGTGGCGTCCAGCAGCACCGCGACGGCGAGGCCGACGCCCATCTGCTGCATGTCCTGCATGGACAGGGTCCCGAACACCGCGAACACCGCGACCATGATGGCCGCCGCTCCGGTGACCGCGCCGGCCGTGCGGCGGATGCCGGTCTCGATCGCGGACCGGTTGTCCAGGCCGGTGCCGCGCGCCTCGCGGATCCGGGAGACGACGAAGACGTGGTAGTCCATGGACAGGCCGAACAGGACGACGAGGACGAACAGCGGCATCCACGACTCGATCGCGCCGACCCCCTCCGAACCGATGAGGGAGGCGCCCCAGCCGTGCTGGAAGACGGCGGTCATCACCCCGTAGGAGGCGGCCACCGAGAGCAGGTTGAGGGCGATGGACGTCAGGGCGATGACGTAGCTGCGGAAGCAGAACAGCATCAGCAGGAAGGTGACCGCCGTGATGAAGGCGAAGACCGGGACGATGCCGCGCCGCAGTTGGTCGTTGAAGTCGACGGAGCCCGCGGTCTCGCCGGTGACGTGGGCCTTCGCCCCGGTGCCGTCGAAGGCCGCGGGCAGGCTCTTCTCGCGGAGTTCGGTGAGGTCGGCGGTGCCGCCCGGGAGGGGGATCTCGATCTCGGCGACGTTCTTGTCCCGGTGGACGGTGACGTCCTCGAAGCCGTCGAGGGCCTTCTTGACCTCCGGGGCGGTGATGTCGGGCGCGGTGACGACGACGAGGGCGGGGGCGGGGCCGCCGGGGAAGCTGTCGGTGATGCGGTTGTAGGCGATGGAGAGCTGCGAGTCGGAGCCGAACTGCTTCTCCAGGCCGAGGGATTCGGTCTTCATGCCGAGAGCGGGCGCGGCGAGGGCGAGCAGCAGGACGACGGCGGCGACGGCGAAGGTGCGGGGCCGGGCGAGGACGGGGCCGAGCACCCGGCCGACGATACGGCCGCTGCCGGCCTGACCGTGCTTGGCGCGGCGGTTCAGCAGCGGGATGCGGCCCGCGTCGATGCGGTCGCCGAGCCAGGAGAGCAGGGCGGGCAGGACGGTGACCGAGCCGAGCATGGCGATGAACACGACGATGATCGTGGCGAGGGCGAAGCCCTTGAAGAGCAGGAGCCCGGAGAGGAACATGCCGCCCATCGCGACCATCACGGTGAGGCCGGAGACGAGGACGGCCCGGCCGCTGGTGGCGGCGGCGATGCGCAGGGCGGTCTCGGCGTCCCGTCCGGCGGCGCGCTCGTCGCGTTCGCGGCGGAGGTAGAAGAGGCAGTAGTCGACGCCGACGGCGAAGCCCATCAGGAACATCACGGAGTACGTGGTCTGGAACAGGTGCAGCTGGTGGCTGGCGATCGAGAGGAGGCCGAAGGCGGCCATGCAGGCGGTGAGGGCGAGCCCGACCGGAAGCAGGGCGGCGACCACCGCGCCGAAGGCGACGAGGAGGATGCCGAGGGCCAGGGGTACGGCGGTGAACTCGGCCTTCTTGAAGTCCTCGGCCAGCAGGTCGCCGAGCCACTTGCCCGCGCTGGCCTCGCCGAACTGGTGGATCTCGACGTCCGGGTGGTCCTTGCCGACGGCGGCGACGGCGTCCAGGACGGGCTGGATCCGGTCGGACGAGGTGGCGGCCTCGCCCTTCATGTCGAAGGTGATCAGGGCGTCCTTGCCGTCCTCGGAGGCGAGCGGCGGGGCGATGTTCTGTGCCTCGCCGGTCTCCCGTACGGCGGTGGCGAGGGCCTGGGCGGCCGGCTTCCAGTCGCCCGCTGCGGGGGCGGAGACCATGACGAGTTCGCCCGCGGGCTTGTCGAGTCCGGCGTCGAGGAGGATCTGTTCGGCGCGGGCGGACTCGCCGGCGCCGTTCTCCGCGTTGGTCATCTCGACCATGCCGGTGGCCCCGCCGACGCCCGTGGCGAGCACGACGAAGAGCAGCCAGCCGAGAATGGCCGTCTTGCGGTGGTGTGTGCTCCACACGCCGATGCGTGCGGCGAGGTTACGCCTCATGTGGTCTCTCCCCCAGAGGTAAGCGTCGGGTAAGTGGATCGGGACGCTTCGAATCTAGGAATCGGACGTGGTCCGCCCCAGCCGTCGAAGCCCCCGGTCACGGAGGTGTAGGGGGCGGATCCGGGGGTGGTGCCAGGTACACCCCCGCCGGGTGGCGGACCGGCTGCCGCGACGGGGATGGTCCGGGTGAGACTGGCACCCGGACCGGGAACCAGCCCGGGGCCGGTGATGGGGAGAGGGACCACGATGAAGGTGTTCTCGGAACGGCTGCGGCCGTCGATGGTGGCGGCGGGGCGGGGGCTGTTCCTGTCCGTCGTGGGTCTTGCGGGGTCCATCACCCTGTTCGTCCTCGCGGTGCTCTCGATCTCCTTCATCCTGCTGGGCATCGGGGTGTTCACCACCCCGGTGGTGCTGGAGGCGGTCCGCAAGCACGCCAACCAGCGGCGGCTGTGGGCGGTGACCTGGTCGGACGTACGGATTCCGGTCCCGTACCGGCCGATGCCGAAGGACCTGCGGACGGGCGTGACGGGTCAGGTGGAGCGCACGACGCTGATGCTGAAGGACCCGGCGACCTGGCGGGACCTGCAGTGGCTGCTGGTCGACATGACGGCCGGCACGGTGGTGGCGTTCCTGGCGGCGGGCCTGATGATCTACCCGGTCGAGGGGCTCGTCCTGGCGGCCGGCCTGTGGCGCGTGTTCCGCGACGACCCGTACTGGTACGGGTTCGTGCCGGTGGACAGCCAGCTGACCGCACTCGCCGCGCTGGCGCTGGGGGTCGTGCTCTTCCACTTCGGGATGTGGGCGAGCAGGCCGCTGCTGCGATCGCACTTCCTGCTCGCCCGGGCGCTGCTCGCCCCCACCCAGGACCAGGAGCTGGAGCAGCGCGTCCAGCGGCTGACCGAGACCCGGCACGAGGCCGTGGACACGGCGGCCACCGAGCTGCGCCGCATCGAGCGGGATCTGCACGACGGGGCGCAGGCCCGGCTGGTCGCGATGGGCATGAACCTGGGCACGATCGAGGCGCTGATCGAGAAGGACCCGGCGCAGGCGAAGAAGATGCTGGCGATGGCCCGGGAGTCGTCGGCGGAGGCGCTGACCGAGCTCCGTGATCTGGTCCGGGGCATCCACCCGCCGGTCCTCGCGGAGCGGGGCCTCGGCGACGCGGTCAAGGCGCTGGCCCTGCGGCTGCCGGTCGCCTCCGAGGTGACGGTGGAGCTGTCGGGGCGGGCGGAGGCCCCGGTGGAGTCGGCGGCGTACTTCGCGGTCAGCGAGGCCCTGACGAACACGGTGAAGCACGCGGAGGCCGAGCGGATCTACGTGGACCTGCACCACACGGAGGGGATGCTCCGGATTTCCGTGACGGACGACGGCAAGGGCGGTGCGGTGCTCGGATCGGGCTCGGGACTGAGCGGAATCGAACGACGACTGGGTACATTCGACGGCGTACTGGCCGTCAGCAGTCCCGCAGGCGGTCCCACCATGGTGACCATGGAGATTCCTTGCGAGTTGTCCTAGCCGAAGATCTCTTCCTGTTGCGCGACGGCCTGGTGCGCATGCTGGAGGCGTACGACTTCGAGATCGCCGCGGCTGTGGAGACCGGGCCCGAACTGACCAAAGCACTGGCCGAGTTGGAGCCGGACGTCGCCGTCGTCGACGTCCGGCTCCCGCCGTCCCACACGGACGAGGGCCTCCAGTGCGCCCTGGCCGCCCGCCGGGCCCGTCCGGGGCTTCCGGTGCTGGTGCTCTCGCAGCACGTGGAGCAGTTGTACGCCCGGGAGTTGCTGGCGGACGGCAACGGCGGCATCGGCTATCTGCTGAAGGACCGGGTCTTCGACGCGGACCAGTTCATCGACGCCGTACGGCGGGTGGCGGCGGGCGGCACGGCGATGGACCCACAGGTCATCTCCCAGCTCCTGTCCCGCCGTTCGCAGGACAAGCCGATGGGCGGCCTCACCCCGCGCGAGCGGGAGGTGATGGAACTGGTGGCCCAGGGCCGCTCGAACGCGGCCATCGCCTCGCAACTGGTGATCACGGAGCGGGCGGTGGCCAAGCACACGTCGAACATCTTCGGCAAGCTCGACCTGCCCCCGTCGGACGACGACAACCGGCGGGTGCTCGCGGTGCTGGCGTATCTGGACCACGGCTGACCCACGGGCACCGTCACGCCCCGGACCTCCGCTCAGCCCGTGAACCAGCCCGCCGCGTCCAGCCGGAACGCGCCGCCGGGGGCCATCGTGCGCAGGTCCCGCTCCAGGGCGGCCAGCCGCTCCTCGCCGAGCGTCCGGGCCCAGTCCGCCCGCAGCCGGTCGAAGCCCTCGGCGGACCGGGTCAGCAGGTCGAGGCCGTGCGGGGTGAGGTGGATCAGGGTGCGCCGGCCGTCGGCGGGGTCCGGGGCGCGCTCCACGTAACCGAGCGTCTCCAGCTTTTCGACGGTCTTCCCGGCGGCCTGCTTGGAGACCCCGAGCCGCCGCCCGATCTCGCTGATGGCCGCGCCGTCGCGTCCCACCGCCTGGAGGGCGAAGCCGTACGCGGGCCGGGTCCCGGGGTGTCCGTGCTCGGCCAGGTCCCGGTGCAGGGCGTCGATGATCGAGCGGAACCCGGCGAAGAGGAGCAGCGGCAGCTCAAAGCCATTGCGGGACTCGACAACCTGGTTTACCTTTTTTTCGTCAACCATATTGTCGATCCTAGGCGCTCCCGCACCGAGAGGTCCGTCATGCCCTTTCCCGATCTCACCCCCGAGACCGCCCCGCCCGCGTCGCGGCGCGCCATGGAGGCGGTGACGGAGCGGCTGGGCTACCGGCCCACCGCCATCGCCCGGCTCGCCGCCTCGCCCCACACTCTGGACGGCTTCCTGAAGATCAGCGCGATCTTCGAGGCCTGCACCCTGGACCCGCTCTCCCGCGAGGTCCTGATCATGACGATGGCCACCCGCAACGACTGTCACCTCTGCGTCGCGATGCACACCGCGAAGCTGACCGCCCTGGACGCCGACCCGGCGCTGATCTCGGCCCTGCGCGACCGTGACCGTACAGGGGCCCCGCTGCCGGACGAACGCCTGGAAGCCGTACGGCGGTTCACCCTGGAGGTGCTCGCCTCGGCGGGGGCGGTGGACGACGCGGTCCTGCGGGACTTCCTGGCGTACGGCTACACCGAACAGAACGCCCTCGAAGTGGTCCTGGGCATCGGCGCGTACACCCTGTCGACCCTGGCCAACCGGCTCACCGGAGCGCCGGTGGACGCCCCATTGGCCGCCTTCGCCTGAGAGCCGGTGGTTCGGGACGCTTTCCGGCTGGAGCTTCGCACGAATCGGCCGGAGGGCTGAACGGGCCGCGGGACCCGCGCGTATGGGACGTCACGCTTCTCCCTCGAAGCAGAGGAGTCCCATGCGACGCACATCGCGCAAGAAACGTTCCACACTGGCCAACCGGGCCATTGCCGCCTCCGCAGCCCTGATCCTGGGGGGAGGTGGGCTGGTCGCGGTCAATGTCTATGCATCCGCGGGAGAAGGGCCGTCCGGTTCTCCGCCCCCGCGGACGCAGAACGCCGGCCGCCAGATGTCCACCATCGACTGCCCCGAAGCCGTGAACGGACTGCCCGAGGTGCCGGATCAGGCACGCGGGGAGGTCGACCGTGAACTCGCGGCGATGGATACCCAGATCACCGACGCCTACCGGCAGTTCGCGGACCGGAAGGAGCAGATAGCCCAGGATCCCGGGCTGGCGGAGAACGCCGTGCTCGGCCCGTTGCGCAGCAAGCGGACGGCCAGCCTCGACCGCATCGGCATCGCGATCGGGCGGGTGGGCGAGCGGCCGGCGGGGCTGGAGAGCCTCGCCGGATGCAGCCTGCGCGCCGACGACAGCCGCCCCGGAACCGGGAACGGGAACGACGGTGACGGTGATAGCGGCGACGGCAACGGCAACGGCGGTCAGGACGACGGCCAAGGCCAGGACCAAGGGCAGAATCAGGGCCAGAATCAGGGCCAGAACGAAGGACAGGGGCAGGACGGTGGCCAGGACCCGGGCGGCCAGGACCCCGGCCAGGGCGAGGACCCCGGGCAGGGCGGCCAGGGCGGCAACGGGCCGGAGGCCTCCGACTTCGTCGATATCCAGTCCGTACAACCCAACGTGGACCGGCCCCGTCAGCGCCGCGGCGCGTCCCGGGGCACCTTCACCACCGACTGCGGCCGTAATGAGAACGGGAAGTTCAACCCGGACAACGTCATCGTCGCGCCCGGCGTGAGCAACGGTGCGCACCATATGCACGATTACATCGGCAACCAGGCCAACGACGCCTTCGCGAGCGACGACGATCTGGCGGACGGCGCGACCACCTGCCGCAATCAGGGCGACCGGTCGACCTACTACTGGCCCGTCCTGCGTCTGCAGAACGGGCAGGACGAGAACGACGTGGACGCCGACGGCGGCGGCCGGGACCAGAACGTCGGGGAGATCCAGACGCCGTCCGAGGTGACGCTGAAGTTCGTCGGCTCGCCCGTCGGCAGGGTCACCGCGATGCCGCGCTTCCTGCGGATCATCACCGGGGACGCGAAGGCGTTCACCAACGGCGACGCCAACGCCAACGCCTCGTGGAGCTGCACCGGATTCGAGGACCGGCAACTGACGGACAAGTACCCGATCTGTCCCGAGGGCAGTCAGGTGGTGCGGACGTTCGCCTTCCAGAACTGCTGGGACGGGCAGAACACCGACAGCGCCAACCACCGCACCCATGTGGCGTTCGCCCAGGAGAACGGGCGGTGCCCGAACGGGTTCCGGGCGGTGCCGCAACTGGTGCAGCGCATCGTCTACGACGTGCCGCCGGGGCCGGGCTTCGCCGTCGACTCCTTCCCGGAACAGTTGCACAAGCCCATCACCGATCACGGTGACTTCATCAACGTCTTCGACAGCGGGCTGATGAAGAAGATGGTGCGGTGCATCAACGACGGCCGCCGCTGCCGCTGACGCGGCGCGTGCGGCCCCCGTGAACCTGCGCGGTCAGCCCGGGTGGTGACCGGAGTGCCCGTCCTCGCTCCCCCCTCCGCCACTGTCCCCCGAGTGGTGAGGCGAGGCGGTCTCCACCGTCCCCCCGAGCCGGCCGCGCAGCGCCGCGACCACGTCCGGTTCGCCGACGGCCACCCACCGCCGTCCGACGAGGTACGAACCGCCGTAGTCCTTGGCCTCGTTGATCCACTCCCGCTGCCCGCGGTCGGTGGCGAAGGTGGTGAGGACGTAACGCCCTTCGTCCGTCCTGCAGTTGGCCTGCCGGAGCTCGGCCGCGTCGGTCTGCACGTTCGGGTCGCAGCCGGCCTTCTTGGCCAGTTGCTCCAGCGTGCCCGTCGCGGCCGGCTTCGGCGTGGGCCGCTGCTGTCCCGCGCCGTCGTCGGCCGGTTCCGCACTGCACCCGGCCAGGAGCAGAACTCCCGCCAGGACCACCGCGGTTACCCTGCCGCGCCGTGCGCCTCGCCCTTCCGGTTCTGTCGCCATCGGGCCATCCTGCACCCGAATCCGGGTTCAGGGGTGGGCTACGGCAAGACTCACGAGATAGGCCTCCTCGACCTCGCCGTCGGGGAACAGGGCGGCCAGCAGAGCCCGTTCGCGGTCGAAGAAATCGCGGACCTCGACCGGGTCACCGATCAGGAAGTCGGAGTGGGTGGCCATGTTGGCGACATGGGCGTCGACCGGGACACGGCGGCTCCACTCCACCTGCCGGGTGCGGAAGTCCAACCCGTCGGGCAGCGCGGCCCGGAAGCGGGCCCGGTGGGACGGGACGGCGGGAACGTCCACCCCGAAGAAGACCCGCATCCGGTTCTCCTGGTCGACCAGCCACTCCACGGACGGGTCGCTGTCGTTCCACCACAGGGCGAGCGCCCCGCCCGGCCGCAGCACCCGGCGGGCCTCGGGTATCGAGCGGGCCGGGTCGGTCCAGTGCCAGGCCTGGGCGTACGTGATCAGGTCCATGGAGCCGGTCCGCAGCGGGAGGTTGTTCCCGTCGCCCCGGACCAGGGGCACGTCCGGCAGGCTCCGCCGGAACTGCCCGGCCATCCCGTCGCCCGGTTCCACCGCGGTGACCCGGGCCCCGCGCTCGTACATCCGGGCCGTGCCGAGACCGGTGCCCGCCCCGACGTCCGCGACCCGGGCTCCGGCGAGCGGCAGCCCGGCCAGCTCCTCGATCGCGTCGAACAGGGCGGGCGGGTAGCTGGGGCGGTGCGCGTCGTAGGCGGCGGCGATCGCGTCGAAGGACCGGGCCTGCACAGGTTTCGTCATACAGGCAATCATCGCGCGGGGCCTCGCGGAACCGCACGGAAATCTCTGCACGCCTCTGGTCCCCCCGCATACCCGTCAGTACATTGACACCATGTCTAACACGCAGCCAGCGGCGGTCGCGTCGGAGCGGACGCCCCTCAAGGCCCGCAAGGTGTCCTTCGCCTGGGAGAAGACGCCCCTGCACTGGGTGCCGGGCGACCCGTTCACCACGCACACCATCAACGTGCTCCATCTGCTGCTCCCGGCCGGCGAGCGCTGGTTCATCCACGTCTACCGGCAGATACTCCCGTACATCCATGACGACCAACTGCGCGAGGACGTCATCGGGTTCATCGGGCAGGAGGCGGTGCACTCGCAGGCGCACGACGACGTTCTGCCGCATCTGCGGGAGTTGGGCCTCGACCCGACCCCGTACACCGCGCAGGTCGACTGGTTCTTCGAGAAGCTGCTCGGGGACCGGACCCTGCCGCCGGGGCGGGCCTCCAAGTGGTGGCTGATGGAGCGGGTGGCGACGATCGCGGCGATCGAGCACTACACCGCGTTCCTCGGTGACTGGGTCCTCAACGCCGAGGCGCTGGACCGCCGGGGCGCGGACCCGACCATGCTCGACCTGCTGCGCTGGCACGGGGCGGAGGAGGTCGAGCACCGGTCGGTGGCCTTCGACGTCTTCATGCACGTGGACGGCGGCTACCGGCGGCGGGTGCGCACCTGGGCGGCGGCGTTCTCCGCTCTGGTGTTCCTCTGGCAGCGCGGCACCCGCTTCTTCATGGAGAACGACCCCACGCTGCTGGACGGCAAGGCCTCGTTCAGGGCGTTCCACGCGAGCGGGAAGCAGGGCACGCTGCCCAGCACGGGGGCGATCCTGCGGTCCGTCCCCAGCTATCTCAGCCGGTCCTACCACCCCTCGCAGGAGGGCAGTACGGCCCAGGCCGTGGACTATCTGACCCGCTCCCCCGCCGCCCTCGCCGCCGAGGCCGCCACGACGGAGAGGTCCTGACCATGGCCCTGCCCCGACTGCGTACGGTCGTGCTCGTCTCCGGCGTCGCCCTGCTCACCCGGCGGGCCCTGAAGCGCCGGATCGCCCGGTCGCCGCTGTGGCCGCTGCCCGCCCTGCCCGAGCCGATATCGGGACACTCCCAGCGGCGCGCGACCTCGGTCCGCCGGCTGCTGATCACCGGGCGGAGCGAGGTCGCCGACGGTGTCGTGCAGCTCCGGCTGGAAGGCGTCGGGCTGCCGTCCTGGGAGCCGGGGGCCCATCTGGATCTGGTGCTGCCGTCCGGTCTGGTGCGGCAGTACTCGCTGTGCGGCGACCCGGCGGACAGCGGTGCGTACACCGTGGCGACCCGGCTGGTGGAGGACGGCCGGGGCGGGTCGCGGGAGGTGCACGAACAGCTCCAGGAGGGCCTGGAGGTGGAGGTGCGCGGGCCGCGCAATCGTTTCCCGCTGGCCGAGGCTCCGGCTTACGTCTTCGTCGTCGGCGGCATCGGGATCACCCCGGTCCTGCCGATGCTGCGGTCGCTGGCCGCGTCGGGGGCCGAGTGGCGGCTGCTGTACGGGGGCCGGTCGCGGGCGTCGATGCCGTTCCTGGAGGAGGTCGAGAAGCTCGGCGCGGACGGGGACCGGGTCACGGTCGTCGCCCAGGACGAGGCCGGGCACCCGGACGTGGCGGGGGCGCTGGCGGACCTCGCCCCGGACACCGCGGTCTACTGCTGCGGGCCGGAGCCGCTGATGGACGCCGTCGCCGCCGCGCTGCCCGAGGGACACCCGCTGCACCTGGAGCGGTTCTCGGCCGCGACGGGCCCCGGTGCGAGCTCAGAGGCGTTCGAGGTGGAGTTGCGGCGCAGCGGGCGCACGGTGCCGGTCGCGGCCGGGCAGTCGGTGCTGGCCGCCGTCCGCGCGGAGCTGCCCCATGTCGCGTACTCCTGCGAGCAGGGGTTCTGCGGGACCTGCCAACAGCGGGTCCTGGAGGGTGAGATCGACCATCGCGATGAGCTGCTGACCGACGACGAGCGGGGCGACTCGATGCTGATCTGCGTCTCGCGCTGCCGGGGCGGGCGTCTCGTCCTGGACCTGTAGGCCATTCCGGCCGGTGCCCCGGATAGGCTGTTCGCATGACGACCGGGGTGCGGCGCAGGATGGGCGTCGACGAGCGCAGACAGCAACTGATCGGCGTCGCGCTGGACTTGTTCAGCCGCCGCTCGCCCGAGGAGGTGTCGATCGACGAGATCGCCGCCGCCGCGGGGATCTCCCGTCCACTGGTCTACCACTACTTCCCCGGGAAGCAGAGCCTGTACGAGGCGGCGCTGCGGCGGGCCGCCGACGAGCTGGCGGCCCGCTTCCTGGAGCCCCTCGAAGGGCCCCTGGGGGCGCGGCTGCTGCGGGTGATGGGGCGGTTCTTCGACTTCGTCGACGAGCACGGGCCCGGCTTCTCGGCGCTGATGCGCGGCGGGCCCGCGGTCGGTTCCTCGACGGCGAACGCCATGATCGACGGGGTGCGGCAGGCCGCGTACGAGCAGATCATCACGCACCTCGGGGTGAGCGAACCGCCCGCCCGGCTGGAGCTGGTGGTCCGCTCCTGGGTCTCGCTCGCCGAGTCGACGGCGCTGATCTGGCTGGACGGACGGCGCATTCCACGCGCCGAGCTGGAGATGCAGCTGGTGCACGACTTCGCGGCGCTGGCCGCCGTCAGCGCCGCGTACGACCAGGAGATGGCGGGCATCGTGCTGCGGGTGCTGGCCCAGGAGCCGGCGGACGGTCCGTTCGGGGAACTGCTGGCCCGGCTCTCCGCGTTCGCCCCGGACGTGCCCGCCGTTCCGGCGCAGCGCCTGCCGCGCGAGCCCTCTGACCCCGCCTAGGCGGGGAGGCCGTTGCGGTGGGAGACGCGGCGGGCGGCGGCCAGCAGGGCATGGATCTGCGGGCCCGCCTGGTCGATCTCGGTGACCGGGCGGGGGAACGGCAGCCGTACGTCCTCGTGGGTGCGCGGGTATTCGAGCCGCAGGGTCACCCCGTAACGGTCCATCGCCAGCGGCACGGCCCGGGTCATGCCGCGCTCCGGGCGGGGGTGGACGAGGCGCAGGAGCAGCGGGACGAGCTCGGCGTGGTCGTCGACCAGATGGGTGAGCATGCCCGCCTCGCAGGCGGCGATCGGGTCGGTCTCGACCTCCTCCAGCTCCTCCAGGGTGACGAAGGTGCGCCCCTCGGCGTCCTCCAGGACGGCCTGTCCGAACTCCATGCAGGTGCTCTGCTCGGTGTCGTTGCTGTACGGGGCGGCCAGCAGCCCGGTGACCGTGACGCGGGCGCGCAGCCGGTCGCGTACGGGGGTGGGGGCGACGTCCGTGAACTCCAGGCGGGCCGGGACGCGTTCGGCGCTCGGCGCGTGGCTGCCGTCGTTCGGGGCGTGCAGGTGGATGTGGCCCATCGCGCCCGTGCCGTCGAGGCGGCGGACTTCGGTGTGCAGGCCGTCGCTGACCACCGTCATGGAGTGGGCGACGGTCAGGATCGACCGGACACGCTCGGTGCGGGTCGGCTGCGTGGCGCGGGGGCGGGAAAGACGCATCCGAGTTCTCCAGGAAGGTCAGCGAAACCCAAGCGGCTACTTAGGTATGCCTAACCTTACCCACATTGCCGGTGTGCGGGTAGTCCGGGGACATGACAGGCAGGTCAGAGCTGGAGTCCGGTGCGCAGCGCGGCGGCCAGACCGACCTCCGCGTTGTCGGACTGGCCGCGCTCGAAAGCGCGCTGATAGGCCTCGTCGCCGACGGCCGCCCGCGCCTGGAGCTCGCACGCCTCGCGGACCGGGCCCAGCTCGGGCGTGCCCCGCTGAGGGTGGCCGACCATGCGCCAGTACGCGTGCCCGGTGCCGTAGACCCGGGCGGCCTGTGCGCCCGCGCCCTGGGCGGCGATGGCGGCGGCCAGGATGTCCAGGCCCAGCGCGATGCCGAAGCTGTCGCGGAGCCGATGCTTGCCCGCGAGCATCGACCGGGCGTGCGCGGCGGAGGCCGCCGGCCTGCCCTGGAGCAGGGCGATCAGGGCGAGCTGGTAGTCGGCGTAGGAGCGGGTCCAGTATTCGCCGCCGCGTTCGCAGGCCCGGCGCAGTGTGGTGGCCGCCTCCTCGGACTCGGTGAGCCGACCGAGCGCGGTGAGCGCGAAGACGGTGATGAGGCGGCAGCGCAGCCGGTGGGCGGAGTCCACCGGAACGCTGTCGGTCATCCGCAGGACGCGCCCGGCCGCTTCCAGGGCCGCCGCGGGCTCCCCGGTCATCAGCTGGGTGAGGCCGGAGAGATAGGTCGCGCCGAGCATGCCCTCGTCGTCCCCGTCGTACAGGGCGGTGGCCGTGCAGAGCGCGCCGTACTTCTCGGCGGTCGCGAAGTCGCTCTGCAGGAGCGCCGAGACGCCGAGGACCCAGTGCAGCCTGGTCCGGTGGGGGCCGTCGACGGAGCCCGCGTCCAGGGCGCGCTGGGCGTAGTTCCGGGCCTCGGAGAGGTGGCCGCAGCAGGCCCAGAAGAAGCCGACGCGGCCCGCCATCTCCTGGGCCCCGCCGATGTCGTGGAGAAGCAGGTGCTCCAGGGCGGCGCACAGGTCCAGGTGGGTGTCGGACACCTTGTGGTACCAGAGCACCTGGTCCGGTCCGGTCCAGCCGTCGTGGGCGCGGCGGGCCAGACCGAGGAAGCTTCGCGCGTGCCGGTCGGCGGCGGCGCGGGCCTCGCCCAGCTCGGTGAGCCACATCCGGCCGTACTCGCGCAGGGTGTCGAGCATCCGGTAGCGGTCGCCGTCGCGCTGGACGACGGACTGGGCGACGAGGCCCTGGAGCGCCCGGTCCACCTCGTCGGCGGTGAGCGGGCCCCCGGCGCAGACCTCGCGGGCGACCTCCGCGTCGAAGTCGGTGCGCAGCGGGGTGAGGCGGGCCCACAGGAGGCGTTCCAGCGGGGTGCACAGCTCGTGGGACCAGCCGATGGCGGTGCGCAGGGTGCGGTGGCGGCGGGGCCACACGGTCGCGTCGGCGAGGAGGTCGAGGCGGGCCGTGCCCAGGCTCCCGCCGCCCCCGTCGATCCCGTCGATCGCGCCGGCCCCTTCGATCCCGTCGGCCTCTTCGGTCCCGTCGGCCTCTTCGGTCCCGTCCACCCCGCCGGCACCGGGGGCGCCCGGTGCGCCGAAACCGGGGGCGAGGGCGAGGCCGCCGCTCCGGCCGGGCGCGCCGAAGCCGGCGCTCCGGGCGTCGAAGCGGCTGCCGATGCGGGCGGCGAGCTGGGCCACGCTGTGGCGGCCGATGCCCGCGGCGGCCAGTTCGATGGCGAGCGGGATGCCCTCCAGACGGCGGCAGATCTCGGCGGCGGCCGCCTCGTCGCCGGGGGCCCGGAGTCCGGCCCCGGGGTCGGCCGCGCGCAGCCGGTCGGCGAAGAGCTGGAGGGCGTCGGGCGCGCCGTCGACCGGGAGCGGCGGCACCTGGACGACGTACTCGCCGTGGGTGCCGAGCGGCTGCCTGCTGGTGACCAGGACGGTGAGCCCCGACGAGGTGGTCAGGATCTC
Source organism: Streptomyces sp. NPDC091289 (assembly GCF_044757365.1). Taxonomy (NCBI): domain Bacteria; kingdom Bacillati; phylum Actinomycetota; class Actinomycetes; order Kitasatosporales; family Streptomycetaceae; genus Streptomyces; species Streptomyces sp. NPDC091289. The sequence continues at coordinate 209,926 of NZ_JBIVUT010000007.1, read as the reverse complement.
GGCCAGCAGATGGGAGCAGGGGCCGCGGAGGTGTTCGGCGGAGTCGAGGACCAGCAGGAGGTGTTTGTCGCCGAGCCATTCGCAGAGCGCCTCGACGGGCATCCGCAGGGTGTGGTCGGCGAGGCCGACCGCGTCCGAGACGGTGGGGAGCAGCAGCCCGTCGTCGTAGAGCGGGGAGAGGTCGGCCCACCAGGCGCCGTCCGCGTAACGGTCGGCGGCGGCGCGGGCCGCCCGGAGCGCGAGCCGGGTCTTGCCGACGCCGCCGGGGCCGATCAGGGTGGTCATCCGCCGGGTGGTCAACGCGGTGTGCAGCCGGGCCAGTTCGGCCCGCCTCCCGACGAAGCTGCTCGTCTCCTCGGGAAGGTATCCCACCGTGGTCATCATCACCGTCCGCGCGCTGGGGCAGGGGTCGCCGGCGGGCCGACCGCCCCGGGTGGGGCTTCTCCTGCCGCGCACACGGGCCGGTCCCGCCTCCCCCGACGCGGGGGGAGAACGGGACCGGCCCGGTGTACCAGGACGGCTGTCGCGGCTCCGTTGCCGACGTCTGCCGTCACCGTAGTGCCGCCCGGGGTCAGCGCAGAGTGAAGACGGCCACCGTGCGTCCCGGGACGGTGAAAGTGGCCGATTTCCCGTCGTACCTGGCTCGTTTGACCGTAAGATCCGCGCCCTTGGCCTGCACCGGGTGCAGCGCGTACGTCTTGCCGGCCGGTGCGGCGAGCCGCTGGGTGGCGGTGTCGGGCGCGGCGTTGAGGACGACGACGAGCTTGCCGAGGCGCATGGTGATCACGCCCGGGGTCTCGGCGGTTCCGGAGAGCGGGAAGGACAGGGCGGACTGCACCTGGCCCGCGGTGCTCAGGGAGAACTCCTTCTCGGTGGAGCGGATGGTGAGCAGGTCCCGGTAGGCGGCCGAGGCCCCGTCGATCTGCGCGCACTTCGGCGCGATGGTTCCGGTGGCGGCCAGGAGCGGCTTCGCGTACGCCCACTTGTCCTGGTTGTCGGCGGCGGGCGGCAGGCCCCGGCCGAAGCCGTTGCCGGCGCGGCAGTCCCAGTGCAGGGCGTTGAACCAGTCGCCGCTGTCGTAGGAGTTGCGGTCCAGGGACTTCGAGCGCAGCAGGTCGGTGCCCGCCTGGGAGAGCGAGGGCCCCTGGGAGAGGACGGCGGCGCCCATCGCCACCACCTGGGCCCTGGCCCGTTCGGCGGCCGTGGTGTCGGCCGGGAGCTTGAAGGCGAGGGTGTCGAAGAGGGTCTCGTTGTCGTGGGCGTCGGAGTAGGCGAGCGCGTCGCCGGGGACGGCCGCGTATCCGGCGGGCGCCCCGTTGTAGTCGACGTCGGAGCCCTTGACCGTGCGCCCGGTGGTGTCGGTGAAGGTGTAGTCGGCGAGGTTGCCGGTGAGGCCGACCTTGATCAGGTCCTGGTAGTGCAGCAGCCGGGCCTTCTGCTCGGCGCGGGTGCCGTTGGCGGGCGAGGAGTTGGGGTCGGTGTAGAGGCCGGTGGCGAAGCCCTGGACGCCGGGGTCCTCGTCGAAGGGGCCGCCGCCGCGCACGGCGTCGCGGGCCCGGTCGGAGAAGGTGGCGATGCCGGTGCCGGCCATGTTCTGCTGGGTGGCCTGGACGAAGCGGGCGTCGTCCGCGATCTCGCCGAAGTTCCAGCCCTCCCCGTACAGGACGATCTTCTTCCCGTCGACGCCGTCCTTGGCGAGCGTGAGGGAGTCGAGCGCCTTGCGGACGGCGAGGATGTTGTCCTTGGGGTGGTGGCCCATCAGGTCGAAGCGGAAGCCGTCGACCTTGTACTCCTTCGCCCAGGTGACGATCGAGTCGACGACGAGCTTGCCCATCATGGTGTTCTCGGGCGCGGTGTTGGCGCAGCAGGTGGAGGTGGCGACGGTGCCGTCCTCCAGGAGCCGCTGGTAGTAGCCGGGCACGACCTTGTCGAGGACGGACTTGTCGTCCTGTCCGGAGGCGACGGTGTGGTTGTAGACGACGTCCATGACCGTGCGCAGCCCGGCCTGGTTGAGTCCCTGCACCATCTGCCGGAACTCGACCGTGCGCCGCGTGCCGTCGGGGTCGGAGGCGTAGGAGCCCTCGGGGACGGTGTAGTGCAGCGGGTCGTAGCCCCAGTTGAAGCCGTCCTTGGCCGCCGCCTTGCTCACGCACTCCTGCTGCTTCTCGGAGTCGGGGGCGTGGGCGGTCAGGTCGCAGGCGGGCTTCTGCTGGTCCTTCTTCTTCTCCGGGATCGTCCCGATGTCGAAGACGGGCAGCAGGTGGACGTAGCTGGTACCGGAGTCGGCGAGCTTCTTGAGGTGCTTCATGCCGGCCGAGCGGGTGTCGGTGAAGGCGAGGTATTCACCCGGGTGCTGGGCCGTGCGGTCCGTGATGGAGAAGTCGCGGACGTGCAGCTCCTGGATCTGGGCGTCCCGCAGCGGGGTGGCGGCGGGCTTCTTCAGGCCGGACCAGCCGCGCGGCGCGAGCTTCGGGTCGGTGAGGTCGACGACGAGGCTGCGGGCGGAGTCGGCGGTCAGGGCGGTGGAGTAGGGGTCGGTGACCTTGTTGGTGACCAGCTTCTGGACGCTCGGAGCCCAGACGGTGACGGCGTACCGGTAGGGCTTGCCCCGCCAGTCCTTCTTCCCGGTGACCGACCAGACGCCGGTGCGGTCGTCGCGCTTCATCGGGTGCGTACGGCCGTCGAGTTCGAGGGCGACGGTCGCGGCGGTCGGGGCCCACACGGAGAGGGTGGGCGTCGACTTGCGAAAGACCGGGCCGAGTTGGGCGGCGGCCGCCTTCTTCCCGTACAGGTCGTCCAGGATGCCGGCCGTCTGTACGCCGGTGGCGGCGAGCAGAGCGCCGTTGGCGGCACGCTGGGTGGCGATGAGCTGACCGCGGAGGGATTCGCGTACGCGGTCGCGGTCACGGGCATCCACGGCGAACGCCGGATAGTCCTTCAGGTGCGGGTACTTCGCCTTCTGCGCGTCACTCAGCGCGGCCGAGGTGAGCCGCAGCCACTGCCCCTCGTCGGAGAGCGCCCCGTCGACGACGGAGATGCCTCCCTTCTTCGCGTACACGAGCTGCTGACTGGTGGCGTCGGTGGCCTTTACCTTCCAGACGACGGTGTTCGCGTCGATCCACTGCGCCTCGGCCTTGTCCAGGTCGGGGGCCGCGCCGCCGCCGGTCTGCGGGAGGAGGTAGCCGGGCTTGCCGCCGAGCATCCACACCTCGTGGCCATAGGTGGCGAGGTCGAGGGACTGGTCGGTGGGGAGGTCCTTCTCGTCGCCCTTGTGCAGGATGTAGCTGAGCGTGGTGGCGCCGTCGACGAGCGGCACCTCGAAGGTGACCCCGTAGGAGTCCTCCTTCACGGGCATCAGCGGCTTCGACCAGTCGGTGGGCTCCTTGGCGCCGGCCCAGGTGTGCAGCCCCCAGCCGTCGTAGTTCCCGTCCGGGCGGTGGTAGTTGAGGACGGCCTTGGCGGTGTCCTGCGGCGGGGCTTCGGGGGCTTCGGCCGTCTGCTCGTCCTTGCCCTGCTCGATCCAGACCTGACCGGTCGCACCGAGGTCGACGGTCCGCTCCGGGCCGTCGGCCGTGCCGTCCTTCTCGACGGTGTACGGGAGCGAGCTCGCGCCCTCCTCCAGGTCGATCCAGGCGAACGCGCCGTAGGCGTCCCGCCCGATGAATTCGGCGGTCGTGTCACCGGACGTGAGCTGCCAGCCGTCGTAGTCGCCGTCGGGGCGCTGGTAGTGGACGACGGCCCGGTCGCGCTCGACGGCGACGGGCTTGCCGGGGTCCGGGGCCTGGCCTGCGGTGGTCGAGGCGAGAGCACTGGAGGTGCGGCCGGTCCGGTCCACGACGACGGCCTTGTAGCGCAGCGGGGTTCCCGCCTTCACCGATGCGTCGAGGTACTGGGTGACCTTGTACGGGGCGTGGTCGGCGGTGCCGAGGGTCTTCCACTTCCCGTTGCCCGCCTGCGCGGCGAAGACGACCCGGTTGAGCTGTCCGCCGGCCACGTCGGCGGTGATCTCGACGGTGCCGGTGGCTCCGGCGGCCGGGGCCTTCAGCGAGACGGCGGGCTTGGCGGCGGGAGCGCCCACGGCCTGGTCCGCCTTCAGCACGATGCTGGAGAGGGCGGGCACGGTGACGGTGACCTTCTTGTCCTTGCCGCTGCGGACCTGGCCGGAACCGCCGTAGACCGTACGGAAGTTCATGCCGGCCGACTCGGTGGCGAGCTGGACCTTCCTCGGGCTCGTGCCGTTGTTGGAGGCGACGAGGTATTCGTACGGCCGCTTGGTGTCGATGCGCGAGGTGGCGTACACCGGGCCCTGCGCGAGCCGCTCGGTCTGGGTGCCGTCGCGCAGCGCCGGGTGGGCCTTGGTGAGCTTCGAGAGCGCGGCGATGGAGCGGTAGACGGGGTGGTTCGGGTCGTACGCGTCCGAGGCGTGGGTGCGGTCGGTGCCGAGCTGGTCGTCGTCGAGGTAGTCGGCGGTCTTCGAGGCGAAGAGGGTCTGGCGGGAGTCCTTGTCGCCGCCCGCGCCGGTGAAGCCCTGCTCGTCGCCGTAGTAGATCACCGGGTTGCCCCGGCCGAGGAACATCAGCTCGTTGGCGAGCCGGGCGCGCTTCAGCAGCTCCGCGTCGTCGGCCTTCGGGTTGTCCTGCTTGAGGAAGGTCCCGATGCGGCCCATGTCGTGGTTGCCGAGGAAGGTGACCTGCTCGTAGGCGTTGGCCTTGTCCGTGGTGTAGCGGTAGTCGTTGCCGTACACCGAGGCGAGCTTGTCGGCGGGTGCGCCCTGGGAGGCGAACTGGCGGGCGGCGTCCTGGAAGGGGAAGTCCAGCGTCGAGTCCAGGCGGCCCCGGGTGACGTAGGGCGAGGTGACCTCGGTGTCGGCGGAGTAGACCTCGCCGAACATGAAGAAGTCGTCCCGGCCGCGCTTCGCGGCATACGCGTCGAGGGCGGTGGCCCACTGGGTCCAGAAGTCCAGGTCGACATGTTTGACGGTGTCGATGCGGAAGCCGTCGATGTCGAAGTCGCGGACCCACTTCTCGTAGATCTTCTCCATGCCCTTCACGACCTCGGGACGCTCGGTCCACAGGTCGTCGAGCCCGGAGAAGTCGCCGTACTCGTTGGACTCGCCGGCCCACGTCGAGTCGCCCCGGTTGTGGTACATCGTGGGGTCGTTGAGCCAGGAGGGGACCTTCTTGCCGGTGTTCGGGGTCTGCACCGGGGTGTACGGGAAGGAGTCCTCGTCGACCTTCTTGACACCCTCGCGGTCGTCGAAGGGCCGGCCGGTCCTGTCGAGGTAGGGGAAGGCGCCCTTGGGCTTGTAGCCGTAGGCCTTCTCGGCGTAGTCGACGGTGTCGGCGGTGTGGTTGGTGATGACGTCGAAGAAGACCTTCATGCCCTTGGCGTGGGCCTTGTCGATCAGCTTCGTCAGGTCGGCGTTGGTGCCGAAGTGCGGGTCGACCTGGGTGAAGTCGGTGATCCAGTAGCCGTGGTAGCCGGCCGAGGCGTCCTCGCCGGTGCCCTGCACGGGCCGGTTCTTGAAGATCGGCGCCAGCCAGATGGCGGTGGTGCCGAGGTCCTTGATGTAGTCGAGCTTCCCGGTCAGGCCCTTGAGGTCGCCGCCCTGGTAGAACCCCTTGTCGGTGGGGTCGTAGCCGTGGTCGAGCCGCGAACCGGTCAGCCCTCCCCGGTCGTTGGAGGCGTCGCCGTTGGCGAACCGGTCGGGCAGCACGAAGTAGAACTGCTCGCGTGTGAGGTCGTGCCGGGCCGCCTCGCGGGCCAGCTTGGCGTCCGAGGGCGGCGCGGGCGGCCGGGGCGAAGCGGCGGCGGTGGTGGCCGCCGGGACGACGGGCAGCAGCGCCACGCACAGGGCGGCCACCGCCCCTCGTCTCAGGGTGGTTCGGGACACGGAGGGTGCTCCTCGGCTGGTGTCAGGAGGGGTGGGCCGCGGGGGGGGGGGGCGCCCCCCCCCCCCCCCCCGGGGGGGGGGGGGGGGCCCCCCCCCCCGCCGGGGGGGGGGGGGCCCCCCGCGGGGGCGGGGGCGGGGGGGGGGGGGGGGGGGGGGGGGGGGGGGGGGGGGCCGGGGGCCGGCCGCCCCCCCCCCCCCCCCCCCGCTGAGGGGGTAGGGGTCAGCCGCGCCAGACGTCGGCGGTCAGCGTGACCTTTCCGGAGGCCGGGACGGTGGCGGTGCGGTTCGCGCCGCTCTCCCAGGTGACGTTGCCGCCGGCGTCCTCGCGGACGTACTTGTAGGCGAACGTGGTCCCGGCGGGGAGGTTCACGTCCAGCTTCCACACGGGGTACGCCGCCGGGTCGAGCTTCGGCGCGGTCGCCGGGTTCCAGTTGCCGAGGGCGGCCTGGTCGCCGGTGACGTGGATGTTCTGGCCGGGCTGGGTGGTGGCGTTGACGCCGAAGGAGGCGCCGGACCGGCCGTTGCCGGGATCCGGGTCGGGGTTCGTGCCGCCGCCCCCGCACGTACGGGCATTCACGTGCAGGGCGACGGCGGTGCCGGCCGGGACGGTGGCGGTGAACTGGCCGGAGCCGTTCACCGTGACGCCCTTGCCGGACTGCACGTCGCAGTAGTCTCCGGCGGGCAGAGCGGTCTGGAAGGTCCGGGTGAGCGAGGAGCCCTCGTGGTTGATGGCCACGTACGCCTTGGTCCCCCGGCCGAAGGCGATCTGATCGCCGCCGTTGTCCCACCAGTCGGTGACGGCCTGGCCGCGTGCCGCGTTGCGGAGGCCGACCATGGAGGAGATCTCGCGCCAGTCGTGCTGGCACTTCCAGCCGTCGCTGTAGCAGGCGTTCACCTGGCCGCCGCTGGGCGGTCCCGCGTCGTGGTCGCTGAACTCGTAGCCGGAGTGGACGTCCGGGGAGCCGTAGGGCCAGGCCAGCATGAAGACGCCTGCCAGGGTGTAGGCGGAGCCGTTCTTGTAGCTGAGGGCGTCGCCGCCGCGCTCGGTGTCGTGGTTGTCGACGAAGACGGCGGACTTGCCGGACTCCATGAAGCCCCAGCCCTCGCCGAAGTTCTTCAGGTGGGCGAGGTTCTCGTTGAGGAAGACCTGCTTGAGGCTCCGCCCGTAACGGAACTCCTGGACGTCGCCGGTGCCGAGGTATTCGGACGGCGAGACGGCCTCGCCCGCTCCGAAGATCGCCTCCTGCTTCCAGTAGACGTTCGGGTCGCTCAGCCGGGACTTGATGTTCGCGAGGTCACCGGCGGGCATGTGCTTGGCGGCGTCGATCCGGAAGCCGTCGACGCCGAGCGAGAGCAGGTCGTTCAGATATCCGGCGATCTTCCCGCGTACGTAGTCCTCGCCGGTGTCCAGGTCGGCGAGGCCGACGAGTTCGCAGTTCTGGACGTTGGCGCGGTCGTTGTAGTCGGTGATCTCGGCCCGGCAGTCGTCGAGGTCGCTGCCGGAGTAGAGGCCCGGGTAGTCGTACTTGGTGTACGCGGAGCCTCCGGTGCCGGTGCCGCTGCCCGCCGCCATGTGGTTGATGACGGCGTCGGCGACGACCTTCACGCCCGCCGAGTGACACGTGTTCACCATGGCGGAGAAGGCGGCGCGGTCGCCGAGGCGGCCGGCGATGCGGTAGCTGACGGGCTGGTAGGACGTCCACCACTGGCCGCCCTGGATGTGCTCCTGGGGCGGCGAGACCTGGACGTAGCCGTAGCCCGCCGGACCGAGGGAGTCCGTGCAGGCCTTGGCTATGGAGGCGAAGTTCCACTCGAACATCACGGCGGTGACGTCCTTGTCGCCCGGAGCGGCGGCACGCGCGGGGGACGCGGCGCCGAATCCGGTGGGGATGACGAGGGCGGCGGCGCCGGCCACGAGGGCGAGCGCGGCAGACAGGGGTCTGCGTGCCATGTCTTTCCTCCTGCGGGTGGGGGAAACGCGGGTGACGGTGCAGCCTCAGCCGGCAACGCGCCATGCCCTCAAGGCTCCTGAAGGTTCTTGCTGCAAGAATGCAAACCTTGCCGCGGAGCAGACCGTACGAGGCCTCCCGTTGCCGGTCAACCCTTTGGACATCTCCCGCTCACATCCGCGAAACAGGGGGATTCCCTCACCGATTTCTTGCTGCAAGGTCTTTCGCAAGATATTGCGGGCCTGTTACGTTCATCCCGACTCCGGTCCGGTCGGCCGAGGGTTCCGGTACCGCATCACGGCGTCGGACCCCACGCGCCCGGCCGGCCGGGCCGGTCACGACAAGAGAGGCACCCGGAGTCGCTGCAACTCCCCGCCGGCCCTTCCTGGGCCGACTCCTGGTGCCTCTCCTGTGCGTGCCCCCAAGGGCCTCGTCAGCCCTGGGTGCGTACCGCCGCCGTCGAGCCCCGGACGACCAGCTCCGGCTGGAAGACGTACTCGGTGCGCTGCACCGGGCTTCCGCCGATCTCCTCGAGGAGCGCGCCCACGGCGGCCGCCGCCATCGCCTGCACGGGCTGGCGCACGGTCGTCAGCGGCGGGTCGGTGAACGCGATGAGCTGCGAGTCGTCGAAGCCGACGACCGAGACGTCACGGGGCACGTCGAGGCCTCTCCCCCGGGCGGCGCGGACCACGCCGAGGGCCATCAGGTCGCTGCCGCAGACGATGCCCGTGCAGCCCGCATCCAGCAGGGCGCCCGCCGCCACCTGGCCGCCCTCGACGCTGAACAGCGTGGAACAGACCAGCAGTTCGGCTTCCGAGCGGTCCATACCGAGCATCGAGACGGCCGCCTCCACGAACCCGTCGCGCTTGCGGCGGGAGGGGACGTAGCGCTGCGGGCCGATGGCCAGGCCGATCCGGCGGTGGCCGAGGTCGGCGAGATGCCCGAGCGCCATCCGTACGGCAGCGTTGTCATCGGGTGACACGAACGGGGCGCTGATGCGTTCGTTGTAGCCGTTGATCAGGACGAACGGCACGCCGCGCTCGGTGAGCGCGGCGTACCGGCCGGGGTCGGCGGAGGTGTCCGCGTGCAGCCCGGAGAGGAAGACGATGCCGCCGACGCCGCGCTCCACGAGCTGCTCGACGAGCTCGTCCTCCGTTGCTCCGCCCGGGAGTTGGGTGCAGAGCACGGGGGTGTAGCCGTGCCCGGCCAGCACCTGTTCGACGGACTGCGCGAACGCCGGGAAGATCGGGTTGGTGAGTTCGGGCGTCACCAGGCCGATCAGTCCGGCACTGCGCTGCCGCAGCCGTACGGGCCGCTCGTAGCCCAGGATGTCGAGCGCCGCGAGCACCCGCTGACGCGTGGTGTCCGCGACGCCCTGCTTCCCGTTCAGGACCCGGCTGACCGTCGCCTCGCTGACCGCCGCCTGTCCGGCGATGTCGGAGAGGCGGGGCGCGGCCGTGGTCCTGGGCGCGGGCAGTGTCACACCGTCCACCACACCGTGGTGTCGGCGGGCAGCTCGGTCTCGGCGCCGTCCACGGTGACCGGGGAGCTGGCGAGCAGCACCCGGCCGCGGGCGGCGATCCGGACCGGGGCGCCGGTCGTGTTGACGGTGCAGACGAAGCCGGGGCGGGAGAGGACGAGGACGCCTTCGGGGCCGTCCAGCCACTCGACGTCGGTGCCCGCGCCGAGGCCCGGGTGCTCCCGGCGGGTGGCGATCGCGGCGCGGTACAGCTCCAGGGTGGAGCCCTCCACGCCGGTCTGCGCCTCGACGGACAGCTCGCCCCAGCCGGCGGGCTGCGGGAGCCAGCTGCCGCCGTCGCCGAAGCCGTAACTGCTGCCCTCGCGGGTCCACGGGATCGGGACGCGGCAGCCGTCGCGGAAGCCGTCCTGGCCCTCGGCGCGGAAGAACGAGGGGTCCTGGCGGGCCTCGTCGGGCAGGTCGGTGACGTCGGGCAGGCCGAGCTCCTCGCCCTGGTAGACGTAGGCGGAGCCGGGCAGGGCGAGCATCAGGAGGGTGGCGGCGCGGGCCCGGCGCAGGCCCAGCTCGCGGTCGCCGGGGGTACGGATCTGGGTGCCGAGGCCCGGCGGGTTGGCGAACCGGGTGGAGTGCCGGGTGACGTCGTGGTTGGAGAGCACCCAGGTGGTGGGCGCGCCGACCGGGCGCATGGCGTCGAGCGAGGTGTCGATGACCTTGCGGAGTTCGGCGGCGTCCCAGGCGGTGGACAGGTACTGGAAGTTGAACGCCTGGTGCATCTCGTCGGGGCGCACGTAGTTGGCGGTCCGCTCGACGGTCGGGGTCCACGCCTCGGCGACGGCGATGCGGTCGCCCGGGTACTCGTCGAGGATGGTGCGCCAGCTGCGGTAGATCGCGTGCACGCCGTCCTGGTCGAAGAACGGCATGACGTCGTTGCCGAGCAGCTTGAGCTGCTCGTGGGAGCCGATGTCGGGCAGCCCTTCGGCCTTGACGAGGCCCTGGGCGACGTCGACGCGGAAGCCGTCGACGCCCATGTCGAGCCAGAAGCGCAGGATCGAGCGGAACTCGTCGGCGACGGCCGGGTGCTCCCAGTTGAAGTCGGGCTGCTCGGGGGCGAAGAGGTGGAGGTACCAGTCGCCGGGGGTGCCGTCCGGGTCGACCGTACGGGTCCAGGCGGGGCCGCCGAAGATGGAGTCCCAGTCGTTGGGCGGGAGTTCGCCGTCGGCGCCCTTTCCGGGGCGGAAGTGGTAGCGCTCGCGCAGGGCGGAGCCGGGGCCCTCGGCCAGGGCGCGCTTGAACCACTCGTGCTGGTCGGAGGAGTGGTTGGGGACCAGGTCGACGATGACGCGCAGGCCCAGGCCGTGGGCCTCGCGGATCAGGGCGTCGGCGTCCAGCAGGTTGCCGAACATCGGGTCGATGGCCCGGTAGTCGGAGACGTCGTAGCCGGCGTCGGCCTGCGGGGAGGCGTAGAAGGGGGAGAGCCACACCGCGTCGACGCCCAGGTCCTTCAGGTGGGGCAGGCGGGCGGTGACGCCGGCGAGGTCGCCCATGCCGTCACCGTTGCCGTCGGCGAAGCTCCGTGGATAGACCTGGTAGATCACCGCGTCCTGCCACCAGCCGGTGCGGTGGCCCGGGGCGTCGTCGGACGTGCCGGTGGAGGGGGCAGCGAGGTGCTGGGTCATGTCGTCCCTGGGGTGTCTGGGTGGGGAGCGGCGCCGGTGACCGGGTCGGGGTTTCCGGCGCCGCCGTGACGGGTGCGTTGGTGCGTGCGGGTACTGGTGTCCGGGAGGTCCTCAGCCCTTGACGGCTCCGGCGGACATGCCGGTGACGAGGTGCTTCTGGGCGAACAGGAACACCAGGGCGGCCGGGATGGCGATGAGGACGGAGGCGGCGGTCATGGGGCCCCACTGGGCTCCGTACTGGTTGACGAACTTCTGGAGTCCGCCGGCCAGCGTGAGGTTCTCGTCGCCGACCAGGAAGGCGGAGGCGTAGGCCACTTCGCCCCAGGCGGTGATGAAGGAGTAGAACGCGGTGACCGCGAGGCCGGGCTTGGCCAGCGGCAGGATGAGCCGGAAGAAGGTGCCGAACGGGGTCAGCCCGTCGACCTCGCCGGACTCGTCGATCTCGCGCGGGATGGTGTCGAAGAAGCCCTTCATCATCCAGGCGCAGAACGGCACCGAGATGGTGAGGTAGGTGATGACGAGCCCGGTGGGCTGATTGAGCAGCCCCAGGGTCGACATGATGTTGTAGATCGGCACGATGAGGACGGCGACCGGGAACATCTGGGTGATCAGCAGCGTCCACATCAGCCCGCGCTTGCCGGGGAAGCGGAAGCGGCTGACCGCGTATCCGGTGGTGGCGGCGACGAAGACGCCGATCACGGTGGAGAGTCCGGAGATGATCACGGAGTTGGCGAACCAGTTGAGGAACTCGGTGTCGCGGATGAGGTTCGTGTAGTTGACGAACGTCGTCTCGCGGAAGAAGTCCGTGGTGGTCGCGAGCTCGGCGGGCTTGAGCGAGGTCAGCAGGACCCACAGCACCGGGAAGACCGCGATCACCGAGGCGACGATCAGGGTGAGGTGCAGGCCGACGGAGGCGAGCGGGGAGCGTTCGCCGCGCGGCCGGACCTTGCGCACCGCGTGCCGGGCGGGGGTGTCGGTCACGGTGGTCACCAGTTGTCTCCCTGGGAGCGCAGGACTCGCCGGTAGACCACGGCGAAGAGCATCAGGAGTACGAGGATCAGCACGCCCCACGTGGAGGACTGCGCGTAGTCGCGCGGGCTGATCTCGAAGGAGAACTTGTACGCCTGGGTCACCAGGATCTGGGTCGCCTCGCCGGGTCCGCCGCGGGTCAGCAGGAAGATCACCGGGAACATGTTGAAGGTCCAGATGGTGGAGAGCAGGACCACCGTGGTGGAGACCGGGCGCAGTCCGGGCAGGGTGATGTGGCGGAAGCGCTGCCAGGCGGTCGCGCCGTCCATCTCGGCGGCCTCGTACTGCTCGGAGGGGATGGACTGGAGTCCGCCGAGGAGGGCCACCATCATGAACGGGATGCCGAGCCAGACGTTGACGGCGATGACGGCGAACTTCGCCCAGGTGGGGTCGTTCAGCCAGGGGATGCCGTCGATGCCGGCCCCGCCGAGGATCTTGTTGAGCAGGCCGCGCTCCTCGTTGTAGAGGAAGCGCCAGGCGAAGACGGAGACGAAGCCGGGGATGGCCCAGGGCAGGATGAGGGCCATGCGGTAGGCGGAGCGCCCGGCGATGCGGCGGTTGAGGATGTTCGCCAGGGTCATGCCGATGACGAACGTGACGCTCACGCAGGAGACGGTCCACACCAGCGTCCAGCCGAGCGTGCCGAGGAACTGCGAGCCGGTCAGCGCGTCGATGTAGTTGTCCGCGCCGACGAACTTGTAGGTGGCCGGGATCTCGTTGACGCCGATGGAGCGGGCGACGTTGCGCTCGTCGGCGTCGGTCATCGACAGGTAGATGCCGCGGACCAGCGGGTAGCCGATGATCACGCCGATCACGAGGACGACCGGGGCGACCATGGCCCAGGCGTACCAGTGGACCGACAGGGCCCGCCGGATCCGGCCGGGCCTCGGTGGTGGGGTGCCAGTACCGCGGCTCCGGCCGCGGGCGACGTTCTCGCCCGCGGCCTTCACCACCGACTGGCTGGTGTGGACAGCCATCAGTCGGCCAACCTTCCTGTTACTTCCAGCCCTCGAGGAGCTTGCGGTAGGAGTCGCCGGTGGCCTTGGCCGCCTTCTCCGGCGTGGTCTGGCCGGTGAGGACCTTGGTGTACTCGACGCGCAGCGGCTCGAAGAGGCTGCCGCCCTCGGGGATCCAGGGGCGCTCGACGGCGGTCTCGACGACCGGCTTGAAGAAGCCGACGATCTCGCTGTTCACGGCCTCCTTCTTGGCGTACGCGGAGGTGCGCGTCGGCAGCAGGTTCAGCTCGCCGGCGGCGGTGGCCTGGCTGTCCACGGAGGTCATGTACTCGACGAAGGCGTAGGAGGCCTCAAGGTTCTTGGAGCCCGCGTAGACGGCGAGGTTGTGGCCGCCCTGCGGGGCGCCCTGGGCGGCGGAGCCGGCCGGGACCGGGGCGATGCCCAGGTTGTCCTTGTCCTTGAACTCCTTGCCGGCCAGGGTGTCGGAGACGGCCCAGGGACCGTTGATCATCATCGCGACGTCGCCGTTCTTGAACGCCTGCATCATGTTCTCCCAGCCGTCCGAGGCATCCGTCTTCGCGGTGCCGTCGTCGACCAGGGCCTTGACCGCCTTGAACGCCTTGACGCCCTCGGGCTTGTCGACGGTGACGGTCTTGGAGCCGGCGTCGACCATGTCGCCGCCCTCGCCGTACAGGAAGGAGAGGAAGTAGTACGGGTCGTCGCCGCGGAGGTAGAGGCCGGTCTTGCCGGTCTTGTCCTTGATCTTCTTGGCGACGGTCTTGAGGTCGTCCAGGTTCGCGGGCGCCTCGACGCCTGCCTCCTTGAACATCTTCTTGTTGTAGAAGACGCCCATGGAGTCGATGACCTGCGGCACGGCGTAGGTCTTGCCCTCGTACTCGGTGGATGCGACGGCCTGCTTGAGGAAGTCGTCCTGGTTCTTCAGGGCGGGGGTGTCGTCCAGCGGGGCCAGGTAGCCGAGGTTCGCGAAGTCCGGCGTCCAGGCGACCTCGGAGCGGATCACGTCGGGGGCGCCGTCGCCGGCCTGGGCGGCGTTCTTGAACTTGTTCTGCGCGTCGCCGAAGGGCACGCTGACGTACTTGACGTCGACCTTCGGGTGCTTCTTCTCGAAGCCCTCGGCCAGCTTCTTGAAGACCTTGTCCTCGCTGCCGACGCTGGAGGTGTCCCACCAGGTCACCGTGCCGGAGAGCTCGCCCGAGCTCTTGCTGCCGCCGGTCTCGTCGTCGCTGCCGCAGGCGGTCGCCGCGAGCGCCAGGGCCGCGACCAGGGCGGTGGCCGTTATGCCACGTCGCATCTGAACTCCTTCAACTGCCGTACCGCTCCGTCGCGGCGCCGGGTCGACGTGAACGTAACAAGGATGAAAGACGACCGAAAGACCTTGCGGAAGATTTCTGCAAGCCCTGGTGATCGTTACATTCGCGTGTCCTCAAGGTTGCCGTCAAGCCCCTTGACGGACGTCGCTCTCCCCTGGCAGAGGCAGGCGGGGCACGGCATATCCGCAGTGCGACGATCCGACCGCAGCCCGCGATCCAGGGCCGCAAGTCCTTGCAAGACGTTGCCGGAAAGCCCGCCGTCGATCTTCCCCGCGCGCCCTCTGGAAGACCCCACGCACGGTGGGCAATCCGACACGGGCCCGGTACAGTCCCATCCCATGACCGCACGGCTTGCCGATATCGCAACTCAGGCGGGGGTCAGCGAAGCAACGGTCAGCCGGGTCCTGAACGGCAAGCCCGGAGTCGCGGCGACCACCCGCGAATCCGTCCTCGCGGCACTCGACGTCCTGGGGTACGAACGCCCGGTCCGACTGCGCAGGCGCAGCGCGGGACTGGTCGGCCTGATCACCCCGGAGCTGGAGAACCCGATCTTCCCGGCGCTGGCGCAGGTCATCGGCCAGGCGCTGACCCGGCAGGGCTACACCCCGGTGCTGGCGACCCAGACCCCCGGCGGCTCCACCGAGGACGAACTCACCGAAATGCTGGTGGACCGGGGCGTCTCCGGCATCATCTTCGTCTCCGGGCTGCACGCCGACACCTCGGCCGATATGCAGCGCTACGAGCAATTGCGCGGCCAGGGCGTCCCCTTCGTCCTGGTGAACGGCTTCTCCGCCAAGGTGCAGGCGCCCTTCATCTCCCCGGACGACCGGGCGGCGATGCGGCTCGCGGTGACGCATCTGGTGTCCCTGGGCCACACCCGTATCGGCCTCGCGGTCGGCCCCAAGCGCTTCGTGCCGGTGCTCCGCAAGATCGAGGGCTTCCACTCCACGATGCGGGAGCAGCTGGGCCTCGCCGCCGACGAGGTGGAGGAGTTGATCCAGCACTCTCTGTACACCCTGGAGGGCGGTCAGGCCGCGGCCTCCGCCCTGATGGAGCGCGGCTGCACGGCGGTCGTGTGCGCGAGCGACATGATGGCGCTCGGGGCGATCCGGGCGGCCCGCCGGCTGTCGAAGGACGTGCCGCGGGATCTGTCGGTGGTGGGCTACGACGACTCCCCGCTCATAGCGTTCACGGATCCGCCGCTGACGACGATCCGGCAGCCGGTGACGGCGATGGGCCAGGCCGCGGTCCGCACGCTCCTGGAGGAGATCGGCGGAACCCCGGCCCCGCACAGCGAGTTCGTCTTCATGCCTGAGCTGGTGGTTCGTGGCTCGACGGCCTCCGGACCCGTAGGCGGCTCAGGGTCCCACCCTCGTCCTTGAGACGCAGAATGTGCGACCGGAACCCGACCGGAGGATGATCGGAGGCAGGGGAATCTCTATGGAAGACTCTCTGCCTATGGGTGAAACACAGGTGACAGCGCAGGAAGGCCGGTCGACGGCCGGTCCTTCACCCATCACGGCCGACAGGACGGAACGCTCCGGCTGGTCGGCCCGGTTCCGCTCCCTGCGGGTCCCCCGTCGCCCCCGGCTCTGGTTCGAGATCCTGCTCATCGCGGTCAGTTACTGGCTGTATTCGCTCGTGCGCAACGCCGTGCCGGAGCAGAAGGCCGCGGCCCTGAGCAACGCGGACTGGATCTGGTCGGCGGAGAAGACCCTGGGCCTCGCCTTCGAGGAAACGGTCAATCACGCGGTCAATTCCGTGACATGGCTGATCGTGTCGATGAACTACTACTACGCGACGCTGCACTTCGTCGTGACCATCGGCGTCCTCGTCTGGCTGTTCCGCCGCCACCCGGGCCGTTACGCGGCGACGCGGCTGGTCCTCTTCGCGACGACGGCGGTGGCCCTGCTCGGCTACTACCTCTACCCCCTGGCGCCACCCCGTCTGATGAACGGCGCGAACTTCATCGACACCGTGCTGGTGCACGAGACGTGGGGTTCGATGGCCTCGGGCAACTTCAAGAACATGTCGAACCAGTACGCGGCGATGCCGTCGATGCACATCGGCTGGTCGCTCTGGTGCGGTCTGACGATCTTCGCCCTGGCCTCGGCACCCTGGGCCCGCATTCTGGGCCTGCTCTACCCGACGCTCACCCTGGTCGTCATCGTGGCCACCGCCAACCATTTCTGGCTGGACGCGGTCGGCGGCATGGTCTGCCTCGCGTTCGGTTACGCGGTCTCCCGCGTCTGGTACGGCTCGCTGCCGCACCGACTGCCGAAGTGGGTGCCCGCCGGGAACGGGAAGGGGAACGGGACCGGGAAGGCACGGCTGACCGGCCTGCGCGCCGCCCGGCTGCCACGCCCGGCTTCGGAGCCGGATCCGGCTCCCGATCCGGATGCGGGCGCGAAGCCGGAGCCGGAGGCGGCCGGGTCGCGAAGACCGTAGCAAGCGGCGGCCGCGAGAAAAACAAACAGAGGCACGAGGTACGAGGTGCGGGGTGCGGGGCGGACACGATGTCCGCCCCGCACCCTTTTCCGTACGGCACCCCGTTCGTCCTGCCGGGCCGGGGCCGCTACCCCCGGTGCACGATCCGTCCGCCGGTGACCGTGAGCCGTACCGGGGCCTCGCCCAGCTCGTCGGCCGGGGCGTCGACCGGGTCCAGCCCGAAGGCCGTCAGATCGGCCCGGAAGCCGGGCGCGATCCGCCCCGCCACCTCCTGCTCCCCCGCCGCGACGGCCGCGTGGGAGGTGCAGCCCTCCAGCGCCATCAGCCCGGTCAGTGCCTGCTCCGGGGCGACGGGCTCGGTGTCGTACGCCCCCGGCAGCCGCCGCAGCCGCGCGGTGGCCAGCACCTGGCGTACGTCGTAGTGGGCGATCGGCCAGTCCGAGCCGAGCGCCAGGTAGGCCCCGGCGTCCCGCAGACCACGGCAGCGCCAGGCGCGCGCGGCCCGCTCGTCGCCGAGCCGCCGGGACCAGGCGTCGGTGTGGTCGGCGCGGGTGTACGCGGTGTGGGTGGGCTGCATGGAGGCGATCACGCCGAGCCGGACGAACCGCTCGGCCACCTCGTGCGGGATCGACTCGATGTGCTCGACGCGGTGGCGCAGCCGCCCGCTCCCGCCCAGCCCTTCCACGGTGTCCAGGACGTGCCGCACGGCCGCGTCCCCGATGGCGTGGGTGGCGGTGCCGACGCCGGCGCGGTGCAGGTGGGCGACGGCCTCGGTGTACGCGGCCGGGTCGGGCCAGAACGCCTCGGTGCCCTGGCCGTGGCAGTCGGCGTGCTCCAGCCAGGCGGTGCCGCCCTCGACGGTGCCGTCCATGAAGAACTTCACCCCGCCCACCCGCCACAGCCGCCCCGCCCTGCTCTGGAGCCGCACCAGCTCCTCCAGCCCCTCCTTGTCGACCCCCGGCATGCACCAGGGGGCGAGCCGGAGCCGTACGGGCAGGTCGGTGTCCTCCTCCACGGCGGCCAGCAGATCGGGTACGGAACCGTCGCCGAGGTCCATCACATGGGCCCCGGTCAGCCCGGTGGCGGCCATGGCGGACAGCAGCTCCACCAGTCCGGCCCGCCGCTCGGCGTACGAGGGCCGGGGCAGGAGCCCGGTGAACAGGTCCATGGCGGCGTGCTCGATCAGATGCCCGGTGGGCCGGCCCTCGGGGTCGCAGACGACTTCGGAGCGCTGGGCGAAGGAGCGGGGGCCGGTGATTCCGGCGCGTTCCAGGGCGGGCCCCGAGACGAGGGCGGAGTGCCCGTCGTAGAGCCGGATGAAGGCGGGCGAGCCGCCGAGGGCCTCGTCGATGTGGACATGGCTGACGGGCCGGTCCCCGAAGGCGTTGTGGTCCAGCCCCCACCCGAGCACCCACCCTCCGGTGCGCGGGGCGGCGGCGAGCGCGGCCCGGAGCTGGTCGAGGTCGCGGACGGCGGTGAGGTCGGCGCCGGTGGCCATCTCCAGGCCCCAGACGGGGTGGCTGTGGGCGTCGGTCAGCCCGGGGGTGAGGGTGGCCCCGGCCAGGTCGAGGTGTTCGGTGCCGGGCCCGCGCAGTTCTCGCAGGTCATCGGCGTCCCCGACACCGATGACGGTGCCTGCCCGGACGGCGACGGCGGTGGCCTCGGGGCGGGCGGGGTCGAGGGTGCGGACGCGGGCTCCGGTGATCAGGAGGTCGGCTGCGGGCACGGTACGGGCTCCTTGCGGGTGGTTTTCAGCGGGTGGTGGCGGGGGCGGGGTCGTCGGCGGCCGCGGGCTCGTCCGCGGTGTCCGCCCGGGGTTCGGCGGCGAAGGAGGCGTACACCTCGGGCCGGGTGCGCCGGAGGCGGCGGGCGAGGAGGAGCCCGAGCAGGAAGACCCCGGGCACGAGCGCGACGAGCAGGACGTTCACGCCGGTCGAGGCCCCGGTGAACAGCTCCACGTTGTACGAGACGAGCCCGATGGCCCCGGCCAGCAGCACGGCCGCCAGCAGCGGGGCGACGACGGTGCGCAGGGCGCCTTCCCGGTGCGGGATACGCCGGAAGAAGAGGAACACGGCCAGCGCGGCGAGGAGCTGGAGGACCATGAGCCCGATCATGCCCGGGGTGTTGACCCAGAGCAGGAGCTGCGCGTACGGGTCGGCCCCGGCGGCGGCGAACCCGAGGACGACGACTGCCCCGAGCACGGTCTGCGCGGCCCCGGCGACGTACGGGGAGCGGTGGCGCGGGTGGACGCGGCCGAGGAGCGGGGGCAGGACGCCCTCATCGGCGAGGGCGAGGCCGTACCGGTTGATGGCGTTGTGGAAGGCGAGCAGCGAGGCCAGCACGCTGGTGACGATGAGGACGTGCATCAGGTCGGCGGCCCAGGGCCCGACGTAGGTGGTGATGGCGGAGAAGAAGAGCCCGCCGGGGTCGTCGGCGGCGGCCCGCACCACCTTCTCCTCGCCGAACGCCTGGATGACGGCCCAGACGATGAAGGCGTAGAAGAGCCCCAGGAAGGCGACGGCGATGTAGGTGGCGCGCGGGACGGTCCGCTCCGGACTCCGGGCCTCACGCCGGTAGATGACGGTGGACTCGAACCCGGTGAAGGCGGCGAACGCGCAGGCCAGGACGGCTGCCATGCCGGGGACGAAGACGTTGCCGGGCGAGAAGGAGGCGAGCGAGAGCCCTTCGGCGGAGCCGCCCCGGTCGAGGAGCACCCCGCCCGCGAGCAGCACGAGGATCCCCGTCTCCGCGACGAGCAGCACGCCGAGCACCTTGGCGCCGAAGTCGATGGAGCGGAAGCCGCCGTACCAGATGAGCAGCAGTCCGGCGAGGGACACGGGCAGCCAGGGCACGTCGATGCCCCACAGGGCGTGGGCGGTGTCGGCGGTGGCGGAGCCGAGGAGTCCGTAGACGCCGATCTCCATGCCGTTGTAACCGAGCATGGCGATGAGCGCGGCGGCGATGCCGACCGGCTTGCCGAACCCGCGGGTGATGTACGCGTAGAAGGCCCCGGCGCTGCGGACGTGCCGGCTCATGGTGGTGAACCCGACGGCGAAGACCGCGAGGGTGACCCCCGCGACGAGATAGCCGACGGGGGCGCCGATGCCGCCGAGCATCAGGGCGACGGGGGCGACGCCGGCCATGACGGTGAGCGGGGCGGCGGCGGAGATGACGAAGAAGGCGATGTCGGCGGTGCCGAGCGTGCCCTTTCGGAGGGTGGGCGCAGACATGTGCGGAGGAGCCCTTCTGCGGCAGGCGAGCGGGCGGCGGCCCTGGTTCAGCTCGGGAGGGATAAACCTAAAGCCTTTCGGTTTCGGGGAATGTAGCCTCACCACAGGTCATCGGGGAAGACCTTTCGCCGACGTACGTCAGGAGAACCGCACATGGGACGGCCGCGCACTCCGCTGCTCGACCGGGAGCGCATCGGCGCCACGGCGCTCGAACTGCTCGACGAGCAGGGGGAGTTCAGCGTGCCGCAGGTGGCCCGCAGGCTGGGGGTGCAGACGGGTTCGGTGTATCACCATGTGGACGGCCGGGCCGGCGTCGTCGAACTGGTCCGGGAGCGGGTCAGCTCGGCCATCGACACGGCCACCCTCGACCTCCGCCCCTGGGACACGGCGCTGACCGCCTGGGCCCGCTCCTACCGCGCGGCTTTCGCCGCCCACCCGCACGCGATCCCGCTGCTCATGACGTCACCGGTGCGGGCCCCGAAGGTGCTGGCCCAGTACGAACAGGCGGTACGCCTGCTCCTGGACGTCGGCTTCCCGGTGGATCGGGTGATGGCGGTGATCACGGCCCTGGAGAACCTGGTGCTGGGCTCGGCCCTGGACCTGGCGGCCCCGGAGACGATGTGGGAACTCCCGGCGGACTCCCCGGATACGGAGAAACTGGCGGAGGCCCTGGCGGCGATCGGCCCGGGGAGGGCGGACGCGGCGTTCGAACTGGCACTGGAGGCGTTCGTGGAACACTGCCGGACCAACGTCAGCCCGTCCGGCACACGATCCAGCCCGCCCGGCGCTTGAGGGCGTCTTTATCAGCCCCTCCGGCGTTTGAGGAGCGGGGTCCGGGGCGGAGCCCCGAGGGGCCCCGGGGCCGGGCCCCGGGAGGACACGCCTAGGACGCCGCCCCGTAGAACCGCTCCTCCACCACCGCCCGAGCCCTCCGCGTGATCCGCCGGTAGTCGTCCAACATGTCCCCGACATGCCCCGGCTCGTACCCCAGGTACCGCCCCACCGCCGTCATCTCCCGCGCATCGGACGGGAACGTGTCGCCCGGCCGCCCCCGCACCAGCATCACCGCGTTGCGCACCCGCGTGGCCAGCACCCACGCCTCGTCCAGCGTCTGCGCGTCCTCCGCCGGGATCAGCCCCGCCGCACACGCGGCGGCCAGCGCCTCGCGCGTCCGCGTCGTGCGCAGCCCCGGCTCCGCCCACCCGTGCTGCATCTGCATCAGCTGCACGGTCCACTCGACGTCGCTCAGCCCGCCCCGCCCCAGCTTCGCGTGGAGCGTGGGGTCCGCGCCGCGCGGCATCCGCTCGGACTCCATCCGCGCCTTGAGCCGGCGGATCTCGCGTACGGCGTCCTCACCGAGCCCTTCCATCGGATACCGCAGCGGATCGACGAGCTCGATGAAGTCGCGCCCGAGATCCTCGTCGCCCGCCACCGGTTCGGCCCGCAGCAGCGCCTGGCTCTCCCAGACCAGCGCCCAGCGCCGGTAGTAGGCCTCGTACGACTTCAGCGTCCGCACCAGCGGCCCGGTCTTGCCCTCGGGCCGCAGATCGGCGTCGATGAGCAGCGGCGGATCGGCGGTGGGCAGCTGAAGAAGCCTCCGCATCTCCCCCACGACCGTGTTCGCCGCCCGCGCCGCCTCCTCGTCGCTCACGCCCTCGCGCGGCCGGTGGACGAAAAGGACGTCGGCGTCGGAGCCGTAACTCAGCTCGTGCCCGCCGAAGCGGCCCATGCCGATGACGGCGAACCGGGTCGGCAGCGTGTCGCCCCACTGGGCGCGGACGGCGGCCCGCAGCGCGCCCGCGATGGTGGCGGCGTTGAGGTCGGTGACGGCCGAGCCGACGCGGTCGACGAGCGCCCCGTGGTCCTGCTCGGCGGGGTTGTCCTCGGTGCCGTACGAGCCGATGAGGTCGGCGGCCGTCGTACGGAACAGCTCGCGGCGCCGCACCGCGCGCACCACCGCGACGGCCGACTCCGCGTCCCCGGCCCGCCCCACCGCGGCCAGCACCTCCTGGTCCAGGTGGGCCCGGGTGCGGGGCGTGAGTCCCTCCGGGTCGCCGAGGATCGCCACCGCCTCCGGGGCCCGCATGAGCAGGTCGGGGGCGAGGCGGCCGGCGGAGAGGACCCGGGCGAGGTTCTCCGCGGCCGCGCCCTCGTCGCGCAGGAGCCGCAGGTACCACGGGGTCTTGCCGAGCGCGTCGGACACCTTGCGGAAGCCGAGGAGACCGGCGTCCGGGTCGGCGGAGTCCGCGAACCAGCCGAGCAACACCGGCAGCAGGGTGCGCTGGATGGCAGCCTTGCGGGAGACTCCGGAGGAGAGGGCCTCCAGGTGCCGCAGGGCGGCGGCCGGGTCGGCGTACCCGAGGGCCTCCAGACGGTGGGCCGCGGCCTTCGCGCTGAGCCGGGACTCGGCGGGGGCCAGCTGGGCGACGGCGTCCAGCAGCGGCCGGTAGAAGATCTTCTCGTGCAGTCGCCGTACGACGGAGGCGTGCCGTTTCCACGCCTTGTTCAGCTCGGCCACCGGGTCGGTGCGCATCCCGAGCGACCGGCCGAGCCGCCGCAGATCCGCCTCGTCCTCGGGGACCAGGTGGGTGCGGCGCAGCCGGTAGAGCTGGATGCGGTGCTCCATGGAGCGCAGGAAGCGGTAGGCCTCGTCGAGCTGGGCGGCGTCCGCGCGGCCCACGTACCCGCCCTCGGCGAGCGCCCGCAGCGCTTCCAGGGTGGAGCCGCTGTGCAGCGAGGCGTCGCTGCGGCCGTGCACCAACTGGAGGAGCTGCACGGCGAATTCGACGTCGCGCAGGCCGCCGGGGCCGAGCTTCAGCTCCCGCTCGATCCGGTCGGCGGGGATGTTGTCGACGACGCGGCGGCGCATCTTCTGTACGTCGGGGACGAAGTTCTCCCGGTCGGCGGCCCCCCAGACGAGCGGCGACACCGCCTCGACGTACTCCGCGCCCAGCTCGGGGTCGCCGGCCACCGCGCGGGCCTTCAACAGGGCCTGGAACTCCCAGGTCTTGGCCCAGCGCTGGTAGTAGGCGAGGTGCGAGCTGAGGGTACGCACCAGCGGCCCGTTGCGGCCCTCGGGGCGGAGGTTGGCGTCGACCTCCCAGATGGTGCCCTCGGCGGTGGTCTCGGAGCAGATCCGCATCATGTGGGCGGCCAGCCGGGTGGCGGCCTGCATGGCCTTGGTCTCGTCGACGCCGTCGCGCGCCTCCCCGACGAAGATCACGTCGACGTCGGAGACGTAGTTCAGCTCCCGCCCGCCGCACTTGCCCATCGCGACGACGGCGAGCCGGCACTGCGCGGCGTCCTCGGGCGCGGCCGTCCGGGCGATGGCGAGTGCGGCGCGCAGGGTGGCCGTGGCGAGGTCGGCCAGTTCGGCGGCGGTCTGGGCGAGATCGGTGGTGCCGCACACGTCCCGGGCGGCGAGGGTGAGCAGGCACCGGCGGTAGGCGACCCGCAGCGAGTCCGGGTCGACGGCGCCGGCGAGCCCGGTCTCGAACTCGGCGACACCGGGGTGCAGGTCGACCGCCTCGTACGTGACGAGCGCCTGCCAGTCGCGCGGGTGCCGGGCCAGATGGTCCCCGAGGGCCTCCGAGGAGCCGAGGACCCCGAGGAGCCGGTCGCGCAGGGGTTTGGCGGTGACGAGGGTGTCGAGCAGCACCTGCCGCTCGTCCGCCGCCTCGGCCTCCACGATCCGGACGAGTCCGCGCAGGGCCAGATCCGGGTCGGCGGTGGCCCCGAGCGCCTCCAGGAGGACCGGATCCGACCGTACGGAGGCGAGCTCGTCCAGGCCCAGGAGCTGCTCGGCGGCGGACGGGTCGGTGAATCCGTGCCGCAGCAGCCTGGTGAACGTACTGCTCCTGCGCCCCGGCACCGTCGTCATTGCACGCTCTCCCGCCGCCCGAACCGATCTGCGTAACCGCTCGGCCGCTTCCTTGCCAGCCTCGCAGCTCTCCGAGCCTAGTCCTGTGCCGATGAATTCGGGGCGGCGGCGGAGTCCACCCACGGGGAAAGCACCTGACAGCACCCCTTGACGCCCTCTCGGAGGAACGATGTCCACGACCGAGCGCCCCCAGCCCGCCCGTCTCCCGGCGACCGAGCTGCACTCCGGCTACAGCAGCGAGGGCGCCACGGCCCGCCCCTGGCCGGAGGCGGCCGCCGTACTGACCGATGCCCCGCTGTACTGGCTCTCCACGGTCCGCCCCGACGGCCGCCCCCACGTCACCCCGCTGATCGGCGTCTGGTCGCAGGGCGCCCTCCACTTCTGTACGGGTCCGGCGGAACGCAAGGCGCGCAACCTGACGGCCAACCCCGAGGTGGTCCTGACGACGGGGGCCAACACCCTCGACTCGGGCTTCGACGTGGTGGTCGAGGGCCGGGCGGACCGGGTGACGGACCATGGCCGGCTGACCGCTCTGGCCCGGGAGTGGGAGGCGAAGTACGGCGCCGACTGGCACTTCGACGTCGAGGACGGCAGCTTCGTCCAGGCGGAGGCGGGCCACGCCCACGTGTTCGCGGTCCACCCCCGTACGGCGTTCGGCTTCGGCAAGGGGGAGCCGTACAGCCAGACGCGCTACCGCTTCACGTAACCTTCCCCGCCGTTCCGGCGCCGGCCGTCCCGACGAGGACGGTGGCGTACAGCTCGTCGGAGACCAGGACCCGGATGCTCAGCCCGGCGGCGCGCAGGACGTCGACCGCCGTGTCCCGCTGCCGCTCGCTCGTCTCCACGAGCAGGCTGCCGCCGGGCGCCAGCCACGCGGGCGCTTCGGCGGCGACCCGGCGCATGACGTCGAGGCCGTCGCCGCCCCCGTCCAGAGCGACGCGCGGTTCGTGGACGCGAGCCTCGGCGGGCAGCAGTTCGACGTCGTCGGTGGGGACATAGGGGACGTTGGCCAGCAGCACGTCGACCCGGCCGCGCAGGCCGGCGGGGAGAGGACCGAAAAGATCACCCTCGTAGACCTGCCCGAGGGCGCCGACGTTGCGCCGGGCGCAGCGCACGGCGGCGGGTTCGACGTCGCAGGCGTGCAGTTCGGCGGCGTCCGCCGCGGCGGCGAGGGCGAGGCCAAGCGCGCCGGAACCGCAGCAGAGGTCGACGACGACGGCCCGGCGCGGCGCGAGGGCGGCGGCCTGCGCCACCAGGAACTCCGTACGGCGGCGGGGCACGAAGACGCCGCTGTCCACGGCGAAGCGACGATCGCAGAACTCCGCCCAGCCCAGGACGTGTTCGAGCGGGAGTCCGGCGGCGCGGCGTCCGACGAGCGAGGCCAGGTGGTCAGGGGACCCGGCGGCCTCGTGGAGGAGAGAGGCCTCGTCCTCGGCGAAGACGCAGCCGGCGCGGCGCAGGGTGGTGACGGTGGCGGAGAAGGAACTCCGGGGGAAACGACTCTTGGGGTGAACCGACATGCGGGCGAATGCCTTTCGGGAAATCCGATGGGCGCTCCGCGATCGGTTCGTGCCGTCCGTCCGTCCGGTCTATGCCGGTCGTGTCTATGCCGGTCGTGCGACGCGATCGTGCGAGGTGAGCACCCAGCCTGATCCAGCGGTAATGGGTCTCACCTCCTCGGTCCGTCCCCGTACCGGTGCACGAGGGGTCGTAACACTACAACAGCCCGCGCCACCTGGGCGCGGGCTGTCGTTCGGCCGTCTACAGATCGACGCTGTCCCGCAGCTTGGTGGGCGTCAGGAACAGGGAGGCGATCACGCCGATCACGGCGATGCCGGCCGAGATGAGGAAAATGTGGCCGGTGGCCTCCCCGTACGCGGCCCGGACGACGTCCTGGACCTCGGGCGGCATGGCGGCGACGTTGAGGGTGGAGCCGCTGGAGCCGGACGCGGCCGGATCGATGCCCAGCTTCGTCAGCCCACCGGCGATCTTGTTCGCGACCTGGTGGGCGAGGACCGCGCCGAGCACGGAGACGCCCATGGTGCCGCCGAGGGAGCGGAAGAAGGTGATGGCCCCGCTGGCCGCGCCGATCTCGCTGAGCGGCACGGTGTTCTGGAGGACGAGCACCAGGTTCTGCATCGACATGCCGACCCCGACGCCCACACCCAGCATCCCCAGCGACACCAGGACGAGCGAGGTCCGGTGGTCGATGAAGGACAGCCCGAGAAAGCCGAGGGCGAGGACGACCACACCGGCGACGATGAACGGTTTGACCTTGCCGGTCTTCGACACGAGGCGCCCGGCGACGGTGGAGGAGACGAGCACGCCCGCCATCAGCGGAATGGTGAGGAGCCCCGCCTCGGTCGGCGAGTATCCGCGTCCGATCTGGAAGTACTGCCCGAGGAAGACCGCGCCGCCGAACATGGCCATGCCGACGGCGAGGCTGGCGACGATGGCGAGGGCGGGGTCCCGGCGGCGGACGACGTGCAGCGGAACGACGGGCTCCTTGACGCGCGCCTCGACGAGAACGGCTGCCGTCAGAATGACGACACTGCCCCCGACCATCAGTCCGCTCTGCCAGGAGAGCCAGCCGAAGTCGTCGCCGACGAAGGTGACCCAGAGGAGCAGAAGGCTGACCCCGGCGGCGATCAGCGAGGCGCCGAGGTAGTCGACCTTGGTGTCGGGCCGGCGGACCTCGGCGAGGTGCAGGGTGCGGGCGAGCATCACGGAGGCGAGCAGCGTGAACGGCACGGCGATGAAGAAGCACCAGCGCCAGCCGAGCCAGGAGGCGTCCGTGATGAACCCGCCGAGCAGCGGCCCGCCGACGGTGGCAACGGCCATGACACCGCCGAGGTAACCGTTGTAGCGGCCGCGCTCCTTCGGGCTGATCATCGCGGCGATGATCACCTGGACGAGCACCTGGAGCGCCCCCATGCCGAGCCCCTGGACGGCGCGGAAGGCGATGAGTTGCTCGGTGGACTGGGCGAACCCACAGGCGACGGACGAGACGACGAAGAGGCCGATGGCTATCTGGAGCAGCAGCTTCTTGCTGAACAGGTCGGCCAGCTTGCCCCAGATCGGGGTGGAGGCCGTGGAGGCCAGCAGGGTCGCGGTGACGACCCAGGTGTACTGCGACTGCGTGCCGTCGAGGGACCCGATGATCTGCGGGAGGGCGACCGAGACCACGGTGGTGCTGATCATCGCCACGAACAGGACGATGAGCAGCCCGCTCAGGGCCCGCAGGATGTGGCGGTGGTCCATGGGTGCGGCGGCGGGGGCCCCGGCCGGGGCGGCGGCGGTGTCTGCTGCGCTCACGCGCAACCTCCGGAAAGTTCGTACGAGAGGCCCGTACGGGGCGGTCGTCACGGAGCTGTCCGCGTGACGCCGGTACGGGAGGGAGAAGACTTCACCATACATGCACACTGCGCAATTTTGCCCACTGCGCAACAATCTCGTGCCCGGGGGATAATGCCCTCATGGACAGCAGCACCGCGGGACCGGGACTCCGGGAGCGCAAGAAGGAAGCCACCCGGCAGGCCGTGCACGAGGCGACCCTGCGCCTGACGGTGGAACACGGCTTCGACCAGGTGACGGTCGAGGCGGTGGCGGACGCGGCCGGGATCTCCCGCCGGACGTTCTCCAACTACTTCACCAACAAGGAGGACGCCCTCCTCCACGGCGAGGAGCAGCAGATCAGAGCCCTGGTCCGCACGGTGCGCGACCGCCCCGCCGACGAACCCGCCTGGCCGGCCCTGCGCGCGGCGGTGGCCCAGTTCGCGGAACGCGTGGCGCCCCCGGAACGCGAGTGGGCGGTACGCACCCGGCTGGCGATGCGCCACCCCTCGCTGCTGGCCCGCCAGTTGGCCAACCACGCCGCCCTGGAACGCGACCTGGCCGAAGCGGTCGCCACCCGCCCGGGCCCGGCATCCGCCCCCGTCCGCCCGATCGTGCTGGCGGCGGGCTTCCTCGCCTCGCTCCGGATCGCGATGCGCATGTGGATCGAGGAGGACCTGGCCCGGGAGCCGGCGGCGGTGATCGACGAGGTGCTGGACGAGATGGGGCGGGGGTTCGTGTGAGGGCGGGGCTTCGGCCCTCACACGTGAGGCCTCAGCGGCTGGCCAGCGCCTCGCGCAACGTGTTTCCCGTACGCCCGGGAAGTGACTGGCACAACGACTCGACCCTGGAGCGGACCAATCCGCCCCGGTAGGCAGGGGGAAGCTCACGCCAGATGTCGACGGCGAGATCGGCGGCGGTGGTCGGATCGCCGTCCGCCCGGACACAGACCGCACCATCGACGGCGACCAGCGCGCGGGTCATGACGGACGGGGCCTTGGTGAGCGCGAGTGCGGACTCCTGCTCGGCGTACGCCTCGCGGGTCCGCCCCATGAGCGTGAACGCCTGGGAAAGGTGCACGTGGTGCTTCTGCGGCGGGTAGCCGAACCAGGTATCGGCCACTTGCGCCGAATCGAGTCGCGCCGCGGCGGCGCGGGCGTCACCGACCGCCCGCAGCGCTCCCTCCCGGTCTCCGATGGAGGCGAGTGACCGCGCAGTCACGGCCGCGGCCAGGGCGGCGGCAGCACTTGGCGAGCGACCTGCTTCGGATCGGGCTCGCATGGCCATCGCTGCGGCGGCATTCGGGGCTCCGTAGTTCAGCGGCACCATCGCGTGCCGACTCAGCACCCAGGCGAGCATGTGGCGATCGCCGGATTCGCGAGCAGCCTTTTCGGCCGTGGCGAACCAGCCGACCGCGTCCCGTTGCTCACCTCGATCATGCTGAATGACAGCCACCAATCCGGTGATGCCGGCGGCCGTGCGCGCCAGGTCTTTGCGCACCGCAGCCGGGTGAGGGCGGCCGAGAAGCTCCCGCAGCAGGTCGAGATCGACTTTCATCTGCTCCAGCACCTCATGGGGCGAACGCCCCCGATATCCACCGCGATGACGTTCGAATGCCCCGTTCAGATAGGCGAGATCACTGCCGTCCGAGGCGGACAGGCCTGCATTGATGCCGTGCCGCGCCTCCGAGATGTCCGGCACCCCCGCCATTCCCGTAGCTGCCGCTGCCACGCCGAGAAATTTACGTCGGTCCACTACCGACCCCTCCTCCCTCTCTTCTTGATCAATCAGCCGGTGAAGCCTTCGATGACGCCGGCTGACCACGACGGCACGGACGACTTCCTCCGTGGACCTGCCGTAGCACTCGGCCAGCAGCGCATGCCACATCGGTGTGGGCAGGCGCCGTTCGGTCTCCCAGCGCTTCAGGTTCTCCGGGTCGAACCACTTTCCGCCCTGAGCGGCCTGTAACACCGACGCTTGTTCTTCACGCGTCAGACCAGCCGCTTCGCGGCTTCCCCTCAGCAGCGCCCCGATGCCTTCCGGTGCCATCATGCCCGTCCCCCAAGCTTCTGGAAATTCGCCGTCGAATTCTGGCCCCCCAAAGCGGCCCCCCGGCAGAAATTTGCACCACCGGATGGCCCACGACCGGCAGCCAGTAACGGAGTTGAGTAAACACCAGCAGGCGTAGCGACCGGATGGAACAAGCCTTTCCCAAGGGTGGACATCCCATTCGAGTCCAGACCACACGTTCCGACGAAGGGTTTTCCGTGAGGCAAGTGAGCAGCCAAAGCTTCTTCTTGGTCCGCGCCCCCACTTCGGCGGCGATCAGTCGTCGACGGCTGGTCGAACTCGTCGGCACGTGGCGCTTGCCCGAGGACGAGGACAGCCACATGGCCATGACCACCGTGATCTCGGAACTGGTCACCAACGCTGTCTCCCACGGAGCCGGCGACATGCTCAACGTGACCGTGCGCACGGACATCCGCAGGAGCAGGCTCTTGCTCGAAGTGCACGACAGCTCCCCGGTTCTGCCCCGGCTCCGCCGCCCGAGCCCTGACTCCGAAAGCGGCCGGGGCATGGTTCTCGTCGAGCATCTGTCGATCGCCTGCGGAGCCGAGAACACCGTACGGGGCAAGCGGGTCTGGGCAGAGCTGGCCTTGCCCCAAAACCCGGCGGGTCGGCAGCGAGCCTTCGACCGTCTCGGCCCGTCGCGCGCCATCGTCCAGCGGTTCCTCAACGCCCTCCGGCCCCCTTGCCGTACAAGGTCCGGGGAACCGACAGCCGTCAGCGGCCTCTGACGCACTACCTACCCCGGTCCCGACCCGGTCTGTTCGACCCGCGTCAAGTCACTCATCAACCAACCAGAAGGAGAGACATCATGAACCCGCTTCAGATCGCGGAGAACACCGACGAGAACGACCTGCTCCCCGTCGATATCGGTGATGCGACCGTGCTCACCGAGGGCCAGGGCGGCGGCCAGAGCGAGGACAAGCGCCGCGCCTACAACAGCTGATTCCTGCTCCGTGGGTGCGGACCCCGGCGTCCGCACCCACAGAAGTGTCCTCAACTCAGGAGCTCTGATCATGATCTTCGGTGGTAGCGGTTCCCCTTCCCGGCCGGGATACCGGCCCGTGGGCTCACGCCATCTCACTTCGCGGCTTCACACGTGGGCACTCGGTGCCGTTCCCGCTCGCTCAGTGGGTTGCCCGGACGGTCAGCGACAGGTGCTCATCCTCGGACGATGCGGAGCGACGGACTCCGACCTGCATCGCCTGAGATCGACACTGCCCGAAGACGTCACCTGGAAGTGGCCCGGCACCTACACGGTCATCGAGGAATCCGAGGAGGCTGTAGTGATCCATACCGACCCGGCCTCGGCTCGCCCCATCTACCTCGTCGGCCACGACGGCGGGTGGGTGTGGTGCAGCTCCGCCCGTGCGCTGGCCTCGCTCACTCGTGCGACGGTGGATGTCGAACGGCTCGCCTGCTCGATCTTTCTGCCATCGGTCCCCGCACTCTCCGCGGGACGAACCTTCTTCTCCGGTGTCGAGCAGCTCCCACCCGGGTGCCGGATCGTTCTACCGGTAGACGGAGGCACCCCTCACACCACGGCAGTGTGGAGACCGGATCCGTGCGAAACCATGCCACCCGCGGAACGTTTACGCACGGCGCTCCTCGAGTCCGTAGCCTACAGAGTCAGGTCGGATCCCCTGATCTCCTGCGACCTCTCGGGCGGACTCGACTCCACCTCCATCGCAGCGCTCGCGACCGTCGCTCTGCCGTACAGCACTCGACTCAACGCCGTCACCATCCATCCTGAGGGCGATACAACGGGCGCGGATCTCGGATACGCACGGCAAGCTGCCGCTGCGTACTCAGGGCGGATCAACCACCGACTCCTGGCCATGTCGGCCAAGCACTTGCCGTACACCGCGATGTCGACCGTCCCGGCGACTGACGAACCGGCTCCTTCAACGATCACGCAAGCCCGGCTCACGGGGCAGTTCCGCTGGTTGCGGGAGGAGTTCGGAACCCGCACCCACATGACGGGCGACGGTGGCGACAGCCTGCTCTTCCAGCCCCCCGTTCATCTGGCCGACCTCGTCCGCCACGGCCGCATCCGACGCGCCGTGAGCGAGGGCTTCGGCTGGGCCGGACTGCGCCGCGCATCTCCTCTGCCCTTCCTCCGCGACGCGGTCCTCGTATCGCGGACGCCCCGCACCAGAGCCCTCGCCGACCTCGCCGATGCCGTCGGCGGCAGACGGCACAGCGGCCATGGAAGTGTCTGCTGGTTTCCCCTGCTCCCCTATCCCCCGTGGGCCGGTGTGGCCGCCGCTGCCTTACTGAGCGCCAGTGCGCATAGAGCCGCCTCGGCCCCGGATCAGTTGCCTGACCTCGACGCCTCGGTGCGCACGCTGGTGGACGAGGTTCGTGAGGTCGCGCGCACCGCTGCTGCGGACGTCGAACTGGCGGCGGCCTCGGGAATCGATCTCAACAACCCCTTCCTCGACCCGTCGGTCGTGGACAGCGTGCTCCGGACACCTATCGACCTGCGCCCAACACTCCACTCCTACAAGCCGCTTCTGAGCGCTGCGATGGCCGGTCTCTTGCCTCATGTCGTCGTGAACCGACAGACGAAGGGCAGCTTCGACGCCGACCACTACGCAGGTCTTCGTGCGAACATGCCCGAACTGATGGGACTGGCACACGGCCGCTTGGCGGAAATGGGGCTGATTGATGCCACATACCTGGTTCAGGCCCTGGGGCAAGCTGCTGCCGGCGTACCCATGCCTCTGGCCACTCTCGAACAAGCCCTCGGATCCGAAGCTTGGCTATCGGCGCATGCACGAGAACCTGAGCCCGCCTGGACTTCCTCTCCTGCGGGGCCGGGCCATGACTGACGTCCCACCGTTCGCTCAAGCCTCCCGGCATGTCCGTGCCGTCGCCTTCCCCCACGTCCTGGTCCTCGTCGACTACCGGACCGGCCATGTGCAATGTCTGTTGCCCAAGAGCGCGGCCCACTGGCAGGCGGCCGCCCGATCCGGTCGGCTGACCGCAATGCCGCCGCCACTCGCAGCACGCCTGATCCGCACAGGTGCCCTGTCCCCTGCGCGGGAGCCCGCTCCATGGGACACTCCGCTCCCGGCCCCAACTCCTGCGGCAAGCTGGGGCGGGGCGGAGCATCCTGCCGGGCTCACACGGGCGGTCGGCCCCTTCAGCGCGACGGCGGCATTCGCTCTCGCTGCGACGTGGAGCATCACGCGCGTCGGCAGGAGGAGACGGGCCATGAACCGGCTCATCACAGCTCTTCAGGCATCCACTTCCGCAACCTGCCGATCGGCTTCGCCCGCTGAGGCATGCGAGGCCGTCCTCGCCGTTCGCCGTGCCGCGTGGCACGCGCCCGTACGAACTGCCTGCCTGGAAGAATCGGCCGCTGCCACCTTCCTGCTCGCGGCCCGACGGCTTTCCGTGGTCTGGTGCCACGGAATTGCCGCAGACCCTGTCCGGCTGCACGCTTGGGTGCAGACTGCGGACGGCGGCTTGGTCGCCGAGCCGCCCTCGACTCGCGCGTACACCCCAGCGCTGACCATCGGAGCCCGCCATCAGCACCCCTGACCCCATCCTCTGGATCGGCACCGACACCTGCGCGCTCGGCCCCTACCGGGCGGACCTGGTGGAAACGTACTGGCGCTGGGAGCAGGATCCGGCGCTCCTGGTCGGTTACGGGCGCCAGCAGCCGGTGTCCCTGGAGGCCCGCACGGAGGGCATCGCCCATCAATTGCGCGGGGACAACATCCGCTTCACGGTGTACGACCTCGCCACCGGCACTCCGGTCCCGGCGGGCGTGGCCACACTCCTGCCCGATCCATCCGTACGCACAGCGGAGTACGTCGTCATGCTGGCCCCCGAGGCGCGCGGACGCGGTCTGGGTACGAACGCCACCCGGCTGGTCCTCGACTACGCGTTCCACGTCACGAACCTGCGGATGGTCTGGCTCAAGGTCCTCGCACCCAACAAGGCGGCGGTGCGCTCCTACGAGAAGGCCGGCTTCCGCGCCGCGGGCACCCTCCGGGAGGCGGGCTACTGGCTCGGTGAGGTCTGCGAAGAACTCGTGATGGACGCACTGGCCTCGGAGTTCAACGGACCGTCGGTCATCACGGTCTGATCCGCCGAGAGCGGGGCCCGAAGGTTCAGGCTCGGTGTGCGCCCGGACCTCCGGTGCCCAGCTCAGGAATCCGGCTGGTCGACGCGGATCTCGTAGGCGATCTCCCAGCGGATGTCCGGCACGACGATGTTCGCCGTCTCCACAGGCCGGCCATCACGGTCGAAGTACGTGCGCTCGACCTCGATGACCAGGTCGCCGATGGAGATCCCGAGCAGATTCGCCTGCTCCCGCGTCGCGCGGGCCGGACGCGGCAGTTCGAGTCCGGTGGCGATGTACACGCCGATGGACCGCATGCGCTCGACGACGCCGAGCTTGCCGTGCGGGCCCATCTCCGGGAGCAGGACCGGCGTCCCGTCCGTGATGGCCATCGGCTCCCAGCTCTTGGCGAGCTGTACGGGCAGGCCGTCGGCGAGGAACTCGTAGTCCGTCACGACGCAGAGGTCGCCGGGCTCGATCGCCAGCCGTTCGGCGATGTCCTCCGGTGCGGGGACGCGCGCCGTGCTGGTGCACTCCCAGTCCGCCTCGTGGTCGAGCTCGCTCATGTCCGAGGCGAAGGGGCTGTTGCTGCGCTGCTCGCGGTGGCGTGAGCGGACCATGCGCCGGCGTTCCCGGGCCCGGCGGACGTACGTGCCGGAGCCGGCGCGGCCTTCGAGGATGCCCTCGATGATCAACCGCTCCATGGCCCGCTGCGCCACGGACTGGCCGACGCCGTACTCCTCGGCGAACCGCGCCCGGGACGGCAGCTTGTCCCCCACGGCCCATTCACCGGCCCGCACGCGAGCCCGCAGAGCATCCGCCACCTTCAAGTACGGCGTATCACGTGGCATTTGAGCAGCTCCGTGTGTTCGGCGTCGACAGGGGCGTCGCTGTTGACAAAGCTAACCCATCAGGTTGAAGCTGAATACTCAGCATTACATGGAGTGACATTCGGTCCACCAGGGGAGAAGTGTGCGCTCTGCACAAGCGCGGGTCGCGGCGCTGACCGGCATGCTCGCCGCCGCCACGGACACCGAACCGCGCGTGACCACCGACCTGGACGCCTTCCGCGTCGAGGCCGATCTCCCCTCCGCGTTGAGTGCCACCGCCCACACCGCCGTCCTGGCCGCCCTGGCCACGGCGGACCGCTACGGCCACACGCTCACCCGCACCGCCGAATACGTCTGGGCCGAGATCAGCAGAGAGGCGAACGTGACCACGACCGACTCCCCCGACACGGCGTACCGCGCCCTGCTCGGCCACACGACGGTATGCACCGCCTGCCGGACCGGCGCGATCTGCCCCGACGCGACGAAGCTCGTCCGCATCTGGCGGGAGACCCGCCGGTGAGCCCCACCCGCCACATCGGCCCCACCACGACCAACGACGGAGTCACCTGATGCGCACTGCCTGCCGCCCCTTACCGGCACCACCACCCGGGAGGCCCGGATGATCGCCCTCTCCACCACGGACGTCCACACCTGCGAGGCGTGCTGGAACGCCCCGGTCACCGCCGCCCGGCAGACCCCCGCCGGCCGCGACCTGATCTGCGAGGAGTGCGCGGAGGGCGACTACCCGCGCCGCGTCGACCTCTTCCCGCCGTTCGGCGTCTACGGCCTGACGACCCGCAAGGTCCTGAACGACGGCAAACACGGCAGCGGCCCCCCGAAGCTCCCGCCGAACCCGGGCCCACCGCTGCCCAACCCGCCCCCGGCGCCATCGCCGCCGGGGACGCCGCCGGTGTAGCGCCCGGGACGCGGCCGGTGCAGTGCCAGGCGGTCCCGCCCTGGCCGCGTCGGCTACCGGCCGCTCGCTCCTGTCGCCTCCGCGCTCACCTCTCCGCTCGCCTTGCCGCTGTCCGTCGGCGCGGCCCTCCGGGCCGGTTCGCGTTCGTCGGTGAGCGCGGGCGGCAGGGGCGAGGGCCCGCCCGACGGGGTGCAGACCTCCTTGCCGCCCAACACCCCGCAGGCCCGTGCGGCAGCGGGGTAGGGCGCCTCCACCATGGGCGAGTAGATGTCGTTCTCGTAGGTCACCGAGCGCTGACTGTTCACCCCTTTGGGGCCCTCCACCCTGGCGGTGTCACCGACTTCGGCGTCCGTGATACGGGCCCATGCGGCCCGGCACCGCGGGCTGTAGCGCAGTTCGACATAGGTACGGCCCGACCAGGTTGCGGCGGCGGTCCATGCCCCCAGGTGGCACCCCACCCGCTGCGAGTCCTTGTTCCGGCATTCGTAGTCAGTGCATCCGGGATCGCTGCCAGCGCTCTGCCGGCCCGCCCGGTCCGCTTCATTTCCGCCGAACATCCAGGCGCCGAGCAGGATTCCGGCGACCAGCGCCAGGAACGCGGAAGCCATGGACACCAGCGTCACGCTCTTCCGGTGTTCACGACCGGGCACATCCGCCTTTTCCGGTACGGCGGCCCCTTCGGCGGGTTTCCTGTCGCCGTCCGCCCCGAGCGGTTCACTCTCGCGCTCCGCGCCGTCGTGCGGCGGCGGCCCGTTCCCGGGCCCGGATCTCCAAGAGCGCTCTTCCTCTTCCCTCAACTGCTGGAGAGGGGGCACGGCGACTCCAACAGCCGCCGCGAACTCGTTGAGCGCCGCCCGGGGTGGCACGGCCTTGCCGTTGAGGTACCGCTCCCAGGAGGACCGGCTGTAGGAGGTGCGCTCGGCCAGACCGTTGAGAGTCAGCCCACTGCGCGTGCGCAGGAAGCGCATGTGCTCTGCCAGTGAACCTTGTCTCTTTCGTCGGACCTTTCCCAACTCGTGCCTATCTGTCATTAAATCCGGCTTCCCTTGTGCGGAGATGGCGCGGGACAGGAAATCCCATTCTTTCCCAACTCCCGCCATTGCTCCACCAGAACCCCACGTCGGCGTGCTGCGCGTCCCCGGGACGTCCTGTCCCTGCCCTGGGACCTGCGGGGACGCTTCCCGGCCCGGTTCGGCGACCCATACTCATGCCGTGCCGCCGGTCGGACCGGTCGGCGGATTTCCCGAACGCAGGGACCCAGAAAGGTATTTCACATGCGCTTCACCCGAATTGCCGTCGTCGCTTCCACGCTCGCCCTCGCAGGGGGCGGAATGGTGGCCACGGCCGGCTCGGCCCAGGCCGCGAGGTCGGACTGCCCCAAGACCTACCTGTGCTCGTGGGCCGTCCCGGCCTTCGCGGGCACTCCCGGAAAGGTGGCGGGCAACAACACCAACCTGCGCCAGTACACCAAGTTCGCCAATTCCCGCTCCATGTACAACAACGGGTCGAGCTGTAGCGTGCGCGTCTGGTCGGGGACCTCCCAGACCGGCTCCTCCCTCGTGTTCAAAATCGGCTACTTCATGAACGAGACAAAGGGCAGCGCCCTCCAGAGGGGCGCGGGCTCGAACCGCTGGTGCTGATCGGTCGCATCCGCTGACCAGGTGGCGCCTGTCCCGGCCGCACGACGAAGGACAACCCGGGACGGGCGCCACCGCACCACCGCACCACCGCACCACCGCACCCAGCATTCCGAGGAGACGGCTTGAAGAACCGGATCGGCGCGACCGTGCTGCTGCTCGTCCTGACCGGCGCCACGACCGCGGCCTGCGGCACCCCCTCCCGAACTGCCGCATCCGGCGCGCAGACGGACGCCCTGGTTCCCTTCGGGAAGTCCGTACCGCATCTGACGGACAGCCAGCAGCGAGGGCTGGACGGGCTGGAGCGCCGGATAGTGGACAGCTGCCTGGCGGACAAGGGCGTCGAGGCCGAGCCGGTGGACGTTCCGCCACCGACCGCCATCAGCGACGAGATGCCCGCCTGGAATCCGTACGGCCTGCTCACCGAGGACTTCGCCGCCAAGGAGGGCTACGGCATCACCGGCCCCGTACTGCGCGGCGAGCCGCCCCTCCAGGGGGAGCCCGACCGGGACACGGGCGACGACGAGAAGGCGTACGACAAGGCGCTGACCGGCACCGAGGCGCACAAGAGGACGGTCCGTCTGCCCACGGGCGAGTCCTTCACCGTCAACACCGACGGATGCCAGTTCCGGGCCGGCGAGGAACTGTACGGCCAGGGCTGGGACCGGCTGATGTACACGTACCAGTTCCTCGCGAACCAGGTGGTCGAGAACGTCGAGCAGGCCGCGGAGGTCAAAGGGGCCAGGAGCCGGTGGGCCTCGTGCATGGCGGATGCCGGTCACCCCGTCTCCGCCGGCTCCTCCGCCCGGGAACCGGTCGAGAAGAGGACGGAGACCGCGAAGGCCCGGGCCGCGAAGGGCGAGAGCACCGACGGGACCGAAGCGTTGCGGGCGGCGGCCCAGTACGAACTCGCCGTGGCACGGAACGACGCCCGCTGCCAGCGGGAGCACGGCCTGCGGAAGGCGGTCTCCGACGCCCAGCGCACGGTCGAGCAGCCCCTCGCCGACAAGCATCGCGCGTCACTGGCCGACTACGCCAAGGCTCTGGACAAGGCCGCCCGGCGGCTCTGAGCCGCCGGGAGACCCGGCCCCGCTACAGCACCGGCAGCAGGTTCTTCAGCTCGAAGGCCGTGACCTCGCTGCGGTACTCCTCCCACTCCTGCTTCTTGTTGCGGAGGAAGAAGTCGAAGACGTGCTCGCCCAGCGTCTCGGCGACCAGTTCGCTCTTCTCCATCAGCGAGATCGCCTCGCCCAGGTTCTGCGGGAGCGGCTCGATGCCCATCGCGCGGCGCTCCGCGTCCGAGAGGGCCCAGACGTCGTCGTCGGCGCCGGCCGGGAGTTCGTAGCCCTCCTCGATGCCCTTGAGGCCCGCGGCGAGCAGGACCGCGTAGGTGAGGTACGGGTTGGCGCCGGAGTCGATGGAGCGGACCTCTACGCGGGCCGAGCCGGTCTTGCCGGGCTTGTACATCGGGACGCGGATGAGGGCGGAGCGGTTGTTGTGGCCCCAGCAGATGTACGAGGGGGCTTCGCCGCCCGCGCCGGCCGCGCGGGACGAGCCGCCCCAGATGCGCTTGTAGGAGTTGACCCACTGGTTGGTGACGGCCGAGATCTCCGCCGCGTGCGTCAGCAGGCCCGCGATGAAGGAGCGGCCCACCTTCGAGAGCTGGTACTCCGCGCCCGACTCGTAGAACGCGTTGCGGTCGCCCTCGAAGAGGGAGAGGTGGGTGTGCATGCCCGAACCCGGGTACTCCGAGAACGGCTTCGGCATGAACGTGGCCTGCACGCCCTGCTCCAGCGCCACCTGCTTCATCACCAGACGGAACGTCATGATGTTGTCCGCCGTCGACAGCGCGTCCGCGTAGCGGAGGTCGATCTCCTGCTGACCCGGGGCGCCCTCGTGGTGGCTGAACTCCACCGAGATGCCCATCGATTCCAGCATCGTGATCGCCTGGCGGCGGAAGTCCATGCCCACGTTCTGCGGCGTGTGGTCGAAGTAGCCCGAGCTGTCCGCCGGGGTCGGGCGGGTGCCGTCGACCGGCTTGTTCTTCAGCAGGAAGAACTCGATCTCGGGGTGGGTGTAGAAGGTGAAGCCCAGGTCGGACGTCTTGGCGAGGATCCGCTTGAGGACATAGCGGGGGTCCGCGAAGGACGGGGAGCCGTCCGGCATCAGGATGTCGCAGAACATCCGCGCGGTGCCCGGGGCTTCCGCGCGCCAGGGCAGGATCTGGAAGGTGCCCGGGTCCGGCTTGGCGATCATGTCCGACTCGTAGACCCGCGCGAAGCCCTCGATCGCCGAGCCGTCGAAGCCGATGCCCTCGTCGAAGGCCTGCTCCAGCTCGGCCGGAGCGACGGCGACGGACTTGAGGAACCCGAGGACGTCGGTGAACCACAGCCGCACGAAGCGGATGTCGCGCTCCTCAAGGGTCCTGAGGACGAATTCCTGCTGCTTGTCCATTGCCACATCCTTGCAGTTCAGACGGTCCGTGCACCACCGCCCGGGGTAGGGGAGACACTGCCAGTATCACGACCCGGGATTTCACCCACATTACGCACTCGGTGTGAGAGGGAGCACTCGGCCACCCACTACGATCGGCGACCGTGGCGCACGGGGGCGGCGACCGGGCGGTCGCCGGCTCTCCCGACTGCTTCCCACCTGCTTCCCGCCTGCTTTCCCGCCCGTCCGCGCGCATCGGTCCACGGACCGTTCCCCCCGCCTCCGGCCCCTTCGCAGAAGGACTCGACGACATGAGTTTCGATCCCCGGTACGCCCAGCCCCAGGCCCCCGACCCCCGCGCCCGCTCCACCCGCAACCGGGCTGTCGCCATAGGGGTGAGCGCCGCCGTCGTGGCCGGTCTCGTCGCCTTCGGCTCGTACCTGCTGCTGGAGAACTCCGAGGCGAACGAGAAGTCCGACGACGCCTCCTCGGCCCAGGACGGCAAGCATCCGGACGGGCACGGCGACTCCCACGGCGACGCCAAGGGCGGCGCCATCGAGGGGCTGAAGTCCTGGGACGCCGCGAAGCTCGGCCGCCAGCACGTGGCCGGCCCGGTCGACTATCCGATGAAGCCCCCGGTCGGCGGTGACCACAACCAGTCCTGGATGAACTGCGACGGCGACGTATACGAAAGGGCCCTCCCGGACGTCAACGCCGTGCACTCCCTGGAGCACGGCGCGGTCTGGGTCACGTACAACGGCACGGCCGCCGACGCGGAGGTCTCCAAGCTTGCCGAGCGCGTCAAGAAGACCCCGTTCACGCTGATGAGCCCGTACGCCGGCCAGGAGGGCGCGATCATGCTCAGTGCCTGGGGCAAGCAGGTCACCGTGGACTCCGCCGACGACAAGCGGGTGGACCAGTTCCTCGCCCAGTACGTCCAGGGCGCGCAGACGCCCGAGCCCGGCGCACCCTGCACCGGCGGGCTGGCGACGGTGCCGCAGTGACGGGCCAGGAGGTGACGGACGAGCCGACAGCCGTGGACCACGACCCCCACACGCTCGTGGAGCGGCGGAGGACCCGGCGTGTCCGCCGGGCCGCCGGGGCCGCCGTCGCCCTCGCCCTGCTCTTCGCGGGGGCTGCCACCGTCGCCTCCGCGCGCGGCGACGGGGACGGGGACGGAGACGGGCGGGGGAACTCCCGTGTTCCTGCCGCCTCGTCCGCCGACGCCGGGTTCGCCCGGGACATGGCCGTCCACCATCAGCAGGCCGTCGAGATGTCCTTCATCGTCCGCGACCGCACGGACGACGAGGACGTACGCCGTCTCGCCTACGACATCGCCAACACCCAGGCCAACCAGCGCGGCATGCTGCTCGGCTGGCTCGATCTGTGGGAGCTGCCCAAGGTCGCCCCGGGCGGGGAACCGCCCATGGCCTGGATGGCCCATGCGGATACCGAAGGGCACGGTGGGCATGGCGCGGGCGGTGCCGAGGCCGGTGCCAAGGCCGGTGACGAGGCCGGTGACGAGGCCGGTGACGGTGACGATGGGGTGCTCATGGCGGGCATGGCCAGTCGCTCCGAGCTGGAGCGGCTCGGGCGGCTCGACGGCGAGCAGGCCGAGGTGTTCTTCCTCCAGTTGATGACGGACCACCACAAGGGCGGCGTCGCCATGGCCGAGGCCTGTGCGTCGCTGTGCTCGGTCCCGGCCGAGCAGCGGCTCGCCCGGGGCATGGTCGAGGGCCAGCGGTCCGAGCTGGGGCTGATGCGGGACATGCTGGCCGAGCGGGACGCCGCGCCTCGGTCCTGAGCCGGGCCGGGTCCCGGCAGAGCGCATGCGTCAGCTTTCGTCCTTCCGTCGGCGCACCCGAACGGGTGATTGCGGTCGCGCGGCCGCGGCGGGCCGATGACGATGGGTTGCGCTCGGGGCCGTACGGCAGTGCCATCGGCACGCAGGAGGAAATCCCCCATGACAACCGCCAAGGACATCATGCACAGCGGGGCCCGCTGGATCCCGGCCCACGAGACGCTCGACCGTGCGGCGCAGCTGATGCGCGAGCACAACGTGGGCGCGCTGCCCGTCTCCGCCAACGGTGACTCGGACCGGATGGTCGGCATCATCACCGACCGCGACATCGTCGTCGACTGTGTGGCCAAGGGGCACGACCCGGCGAAGATCACGGCGGGCGATCTCGCGCAGGGCACGCCCCGCTGGATCGAGGCGGAGGCCGATGTGAACGCGGTCCTGGAGGAGATGCAGACCCACCGCATCCGCCGGCTGCCCGTCGTCGAGAACAAGAAGCTCGTCGGCATGATCAGCGAGGCCGACCTCGCGCAGCATCTCACCGAGGAGCAGATCGCGGGCTGGGCCGAGAAGGTCTACTCCCGCGGCTGACCGGCTCCGTGCGCGGGCGAACGGTGCCGGGCCGCCGTTCGCCCGTATACCCGCCGGGGGTAGGGTGACCCGCATGGCGGGCACGGCGCGGAGCGGCAGCGGGACGTACGGGCGGCTGATGCTGTTCGCCGCCCTGCTGTTCGGCATCGTCACCATGCATACGGTCGGGCATCCGGCGGAGCACGGTGACGCGTCCTCGCCCGCCACCGCTGTCGCCGCCGTCGAGCACATGGCCCAGGTCTCGGGCCCGGCTCAGGTCCTGGCCGCCGCCGTCACCGGCTCGTCCCACCCGCCGGCGCACGACTCCCCCGGCCCCGACGACCCCATGAGCGGCATGAGCGGCATGGATCCGCTCTCCGTCTGTCTCGCCGTCCTCGGCGTCTGGGGCCTCGCCCTCGTCGGCGCCCGGCTGCTCGGACTGCGCGCCGATGGGCGACCGCTCGTTACGCCGGTGGGCGCGGGGCTGCCGCGGGCTCCTCGGCCGGTCCCGCCGCCCCGGATATCGGTGCTCGCCAGCGTTTCGGTGCTGCGTATTTAGGAGTGGGCGTTTCACCTCCGCTCTCCCCCAGTGACACCAGCTCCACAGATCTTCAGAGGTGTATTCGGCATGCCCACGCAACCCACTCGACGCGCCGTGCTCGGCGCCGCTCTCGCCGTCGCCGGCACGGGAGCCCTCGCCGCCTGTTCCGACGGCGGCAGCGGCCACGGCGGTACGCACTCCCCCGGCGGGGCGCAGGACTCCGGTACGTACGTCTCCCCCGGCGGCAAGGAGGTCGAGGCGGCCGAGGCGGCGCGCGGGTCCGGGCCCGTACGCGAGGTCTCCCTCACCGCCACCCGTGCCCGGCTCGACCTCGGCGGCGGGCGGACCGTCGCCTCCTGGGCGTACGGGGACCGGCTGCCCGGGCGCGAGGTGCGGGTGACGGCGGGCGACACGCTCGCGCTGACCCTCGCAAACCATCTGCCGGAGCCCACCTCCCTGCACTGGCACGGCCTCGCCCTGCGCAACGACATGGACGGGGTCCCCGGGCTGACCCAGCGGGACATCGCGGCGGGGGCCGGCTTCGCCTACCGGTTCGCCGTGCCGCATCCGGGGACGTACTGGTTCCACCCGCACTCCGGCGTCCAGCAGGACCGGGGGCTGTACGCGCCGCTGATCGTCGAGGATCCGAAGGAGCCGTTGGCGTACGACAAGGAGTGGGTCGTCGTCCTCGACGACTGGGTGGACGGGGTGGAGGGGTCGACGCCCGATGCCGTCCTCGACGAGCTGTCCGGGGGCATGGGCGGCGGGATGGATCACGGCGCGCACACCATGTCGGGCGAGGACGGCCAGGACGACGGCGGGCCCTCCCGGATGATGATGGGCGCCACCAGTGAGCTGCTCGGTGGCGACGCGGGTGATGTGGCCTATCCGTACTACCTGGTCAACGGGCGGGTGCCGGAGGATCCGTCCACCTTCTCCGCGCGGCCCGGTGACCGGATCCGGCTGCGGATCATCAACGCCGGTGGCGACACCGCCTTCCGGGTCGCACTCGGCGGGCACCGGATGACCGTGACGCACACCGACGGGTTCCCGGTCCGGCACACCACGGGGGACGCGCTGCTGCTGGGGATGGGCGAGCGGTACGACGTCCTCGTCACCGCCGGGGACGGGGTCTTCCCGCTGACCGCCCTGGCGGAAGGGAAGAAGGCGTCGGCGCTCGCCGTGCTGCGGACCGGGAGCGGGGGCGCGCCCACCGCCTCCGTACGACCCGAGGAGCTGGACGGGAAGCTGGTGGAGGCGGGGCGGCTGGTCCCGGACCCGTCGGTGGCGCTGCCGGCCCGTGCGCCGGACCGGACGATCCGGATGCGGCTCACGGGCGGAATGGCGCGGTACGACTGGGCCTTCGACGGACAGCCGTACAGCGCGAAGCAGCGGCGGCCGGTCGAGGCGGGCGAGCGGGTGCGGGTCGTCTTCGACAACGGGACGGCCATGTGGCATCCCCTCCATCTGCACGGGCACACCTTCGCGCTGGCGGGGAACGCCGCCGGGGCCCGTAAGGACACCGCGATCGTGCTGCCGCACCGGTCGCTGACCGTGGAGTTCGACGCCGACAACCCGGGGCTGTGGATGGTCCACTGCCACAACGTCTACCACGCGGAGGCGGGGATGATGACGGTCCTCGGGTACCGGGCCTGACTCTCGCGTCCCTGCGGGTCGGGGCCGGATGGGCGGCCCTGACCTGCTGTTTCGGTGGGGCCGGGCAGATTTTGCCCGGCCCGCCGGGACATCGCGTCAGAAAGACGATTACACTGGCGGACGTGCCTCAACTACGCCTCGCACTGAATCAGATCGACTCGACCGTCGGCGACCTCGCCGGCAACTCCGAGGCGATCGTCCACTGGACCCGGCACGCCGCCGAGCAGGGCGCCCACCTGGTGGCGTTCCCCGAGATGGTGCTGACCGGATACCCCGTCGAGGACCTGGCCCTGCGGTCGTCCTTCGTCGAGGCCTCGCGACAGGCGCTGCGCGCGCTGGCCGCCCGGCTCGACGCGGAGGGCTTCGGCGAACTGCCGGTCGTCGTCGGCTACCTGGACCGCTCCGAGCACGCCGCGGCGCGCTACGGGCAGCCGGCCGGTTCCCCGCGCAACGCCGCCGCCGTGCTGCACCGCGGCGGGATCGCG
The DNA here is from genome assembly GCF_044757365.1 of Streptomyces sp. NPDC091289. Lineage (NCBI taxonomy): Bacteria > Bacillati > Actinomycetota > Actinomycetes > Kitasatosporales > Streptomycetaceae > Streptomyces > Streptomyces sp. NPDC091289. The sequence continues at coordinate 165,713 of NZ_JBIVUT010000007.1, read as the reverse complement.
CTCAACTTCGCCAAGCACCACCTGCCGAACTACGGGGTGTTCGACGAGTTCCGGTACTTCGTGCCGGGCGACTCGATGCCCGTCGTCCGGATCCGCGGTGTCGATGTGGCCCTCGCGATCTGCGAGGACCTGTGGCAGGACGGCGGGCGTGTCCCGGCCGCCCGCGCTGCCGGGGCCGGGCTGCTGCTGTCGATCAACGCCTCGCCGTACGAGCGGGACAAGGACGACACCCGGCTGGAGCTGGTCCGCAAGCGGGCCCAGGAGGCCGGCTGCACGACGGCCTATCTGGCGATGATCGGCGGCCAGGACGAGCTGGTCTTCGACGGCGACTCGATCGTCGTCGACAAGGAGGGCGAGGTCATCGCCCGCGCCCCGCAGTTCTCCGAGGGCAGCGTGATCCTCGATCTGGAGCTGCCCGCCGCCGAGGCCGTGGCGCCGTCGGGGGTGGTGGCCGACGGGCTGCGCATCGACCATGTGGTGCTGTCCGACCGGCCCGTGGACGCGTACGAGCCGGAGCTCGCGGGCGGGTACGCGGAGCGGCTGGAGGACGACGAGGAGATCTACTCCGCGCTGGTCGTCGGACTGCGCGCGTACGCCGCGAAGAACGGTTTCAGCAGTGTGCTGATCGGGCTCTCCGGCGGGATCGACTCGGCGATCTGCGCGGCCATCGCCTGCGACGCGCTGGGTGCGCAGAACGTGTACGGCGTCTCGATGCCGTCGAAGTACTCCTCGGACCACTCCAAGGGCGACGCGGCCGAGCTGGCGCGGCGGACGGGGCTCAACTTCCGTACGGTGTCGATCGCGCCGATGTTCGACGCGTACATGGAGTCGTTGCAGCTCACCGGGCTGGCCGAGGAGAACCTCCAGGCGCGGCTGCGGGGTACGACGCTGATGGCCATCTCCAACCAGGAGGGGCAGATCGTGCTGGCGCCGGGCAACAAGTCGGAGTTGGCGGTCGGTTACTCCACGCTGTACGGGGACGCGGTCGGCGCGTACGGGCCGATCAAGGACGTCTACAAGTCGTCGGTCTTCCGGCTGGCGAAGTGGCGCAACCGGGCCGCCGAGGAGCGCGGGCAGACCCCGCCGATCCCGGAGGCCTCGATCACCAAGCCGCCGAGCGCGGAGCTGCGGCCGGGGCAGGTCGACACGGACTCGCTGCCGGACTACGAGGTCCTGGACGCGATCCTGGAGATGTACGTCGACCGGGACCAGGGGCTGGATGCCATCGTGGCGGCCGGGTTCGACGCGGAGCTGGTGGCGAAGACGCTGCGGATGGTGGATACCGCCGAGTACAAGCGGCGGCAGTATCCGCCGGGGACGAAGATCTCGCCCAAGGGGTTCGGGAAGGACCGGCGGTTGCCGATCACGAACCGGTGGCGCGAGTCGTCTTAGCCGGGTTGGCGGTCACCGGGGGCGTCCGGTGGCCGCTTCGTCCTCAAACGCCGGACGGGCTGGGTGTGCGGCCACCCATGGCTGCCTGGCCCGTCCAGCGCATCGGTTCCGTCCTCAAACGCCGGACGGGCTGGAAGGGGTGCCGGACGGGCTGGAAACGGGCGCCCGGTCCGTGCCGTGCGAAGCCGTGGATGCGCCCATGACCACCCGCGACGCCCTTCCCTCGCCCCGGTCCAAATAGCCCGCCGTTGCCGCGATCGCCAGGCCCGCCACCGCCAGCACCGCGCCCACGAACGCCGGGGACGTCCAGCCCCAGCCTGCCGCGATGGCCACGCCGCCCAGCCAGGCGCCGCCCGCGTTGGCCAGGTTGAACGCGGAGTGGTTGGAGGCGGAGGCCAGGGTCGGGGCGTCCTTCGCCTTGTTCATCACCAGCATCTGGAGCGGGGTCGTCGTCATGAAGCCGACGCCGCCCAGCAGCACCACCATCACCAGCGCCGCCCACTGCACGTGCACCACGAACGGGAAGACCACCAGGACCACCGCGAGCGCGCCGAGCGATCCGTAGAGGGTCGGGCGCAGCGCCCGGTCCGTGAGGGGGCCGGCCGCCAGGGCGCCCAGCGTCATCCCGATGCCGAAGAGGGCCAGGACCAGGGTGACGGAGGATTCGCCGAAGCCCATCGCCTCGGTGGTCATCGCCGAGAGGTACGAGTACACCGCGAAGACCCCGGCGAAGCCGAAGACCGCGGTGAGCAGGCCGAGGAGCACCTGACGGTTGCCGAGGGCGCGGAGTTCGCGGCGTACGTCCTGGTGCGCCTCGACCGGGATGCGGGGCACCAGGCGGGCCAGGGCCGCCATCGCGGCGAGGCCGATCGCCGCGACCACGAGGAACGTGGCCCGCCAGCCGAGGTGCTGGCCGAGCAGGGTCGCCGCGGGGACGCCGACGATGTTGGCGACCGTCAGGCCGAGGAACATCGTCGCCACCGCGCGCGCCTGGCGGCCCTCGGAGACCAGCCGGGCGGCCACGACCGCGCCGACGCCGAAGAACGCGCCGTGCGGCAGACCGGCGAGGAAGCGGCCCGCGATCAGCCAGCCGAAGTCCGGGGCGAGCGCGGAGGCCAGGTTGCCGACGGTGAACAGCGCCATCAGGAGCAGGAGCATCCGCTTGCGCGGGACCCGCGAGCCGAGGCCGGTGAGGAGCGGGGCGCCGAGGACGACGCCGATCGCGTACGCCGACACGAGGTATCCGGCGGTGGGCACGGACGTCCCGAGGTCGTCCGCCACGTTGGGCAGCAGCCCCATCATGACGAACTCCGTCGTGCCTATGCCGAAGGCGCTCACGGCCAGGGCGAGGAGAGCCAGGGGCATGGGGAGGGAACCTTTCACGATCACACGGGACAGGGGCAGAACGAAGAGCCGTCGCCTCGGCGGGGACGCCGGGCGACGGCTGAGTCTTCTTTATGTATGCGACTGGAACAAATTGTCGCAGACGTTTTATGCCGCGAGGTGAACGGGCGGTTGCGCGACCGTGGTCGTGGTCATCGTCACAGCTCCACGCGGGCCGCGATCGGGAGGTGGTCGCTGTCGGTCGCCGCGAGCGTCCAGGAGGACAGCGGCTCGACGCCCTTGACCATGATCTGGTCGATCCGGGCCATCGGGAACGAGGCGGGCCAGCTGAAGCCGAAGCCGTCGCCCGCCGCGCCCTGGGTGGAGCGCATCTGGGAGGTGACCGCGTTCAGCGAGCGGTCGTTCATCGTGCCGTTCAGGTCGCCGAGCAGGACGACGCGCTTCACCGGTTCGTCGGCGATGGCCTCGCCGAGCGCGTCGGCGCTGTTGTCCCGCTGGTTGGCGGTGAACCCGGCGTGGAGCTTCACGCGGACGGACGGCAGATGGGCCACGTACACCGCGACCTGGCCCTGTGGGGTCTCGACCGTGGAGCGCATCGCCCGGGTCCAGCCCATCTTGATGTCGACCGGCCTGGTGTTGCTGAGCGGATACTTGCTCCACAGCCCGACGGTGCCCTGGACCGAGTGGTACGGGTAGCGGTCGGCCAGCGACTTCTCGTACGTGGAGACCTGCCGGCCCGGGAGTTCCTGGAGGGCCACGACGTCCGCCCCGGAACCGGCGACCTGCTGGGCGGTGCCGTCGGGGTCGGGGTTGCCGGCGTTGACGTTGTGGGTGGCGACGGTGAGGTCGCCGCCGCCGCCGGACTTGTCGGTGAGCAGACCGCCGAACACGTTGAGCCAGACCACTACGGGCAGCAGCAGCGCGATCAGCGCGGTCGCGGAGCGTCGCACCAGGCCCAGGATCAGCAGCACCGGGACGAAGAGCGCGACCCACGGCAGGAACGTCTCGATGAGGCTGCCGAGGTTGCCGAGCCGGTTGGGGATCTGCGCGTGGACGACCATCAGCAGGGTCAGCAGCACCGAGCAGAGGGCCAGCACGATCCCCCGCCGCCAGATGCCCCGGTCGGACGTCAGTCTGTCCCGCAGGCCCCGGAAGCGGGATCCGTCGGCCCCCGGCTGCTCCGCGCTGCCGTTGCCCGTGTCCGCTCCGTACGCCTGCACCATCGCGCTGTCCTCACTGCCTTGCCCTGCACATCGCCGCGCTCCCGACCCTAGGTGATGGGCGGCGCCTTTCCCTCCGTCGACCTACCGGCCTGCTGCCCGGCGCCCGACGACCGTACGGAGATCCCGTACGGAGAGCAGGACGTCGAAGGCGGGACGACGGGTTCCGGTCTGGGGCCGGCAAGAGGGGCCTTGTGACGAAACGATCACACTCGTCCGGGGGCGAGTCCCCCCAGCAGGGCGGCGATGACGCGGTCCACGAGGTCCTCGGGGAGCGGCGCGTCGGGGCGGTGCACCGTGCGGACGAGCATGGGGCCGACGAGGAGGTCGTCCATCAGCTCCACATCGAGGTCGTCGCGCAGTTCCCCGGCGGCGACGGCACGCCGCACCGCCTCCAGCATCGCGACCCGCCGGGGGGCGATCACCGTGCCGAAGTACTCCTCCCACAGCTTCGGATGGCTCTTCATCTGGGCGAAGATATTGACCAGGAGCACCGAGGAGCGCTGGGCGAGGCCCCGGGTGCGCATCGATTCCAGCATCACGCGCACGTCGGCGAGTCCGGCGGTGCCGGAGACGGGCGGGTCGGTGGGCTCCATGTCGCGTACGACGTCGACGAAGAGCTCCTCCTTTCCGCTCCAGCGCCGGTAGATCGTGGCCTTGCCGACGCCCGCCGTGCGCGCGATGCGCTCGATGGAGAGGCCCGCCAGCGGCTCGCCCGCCTCCAGGAGGGCGATCACGGCGTCCAGGATCGCCCGTTCCGCCGCGGCGGAACGGGGCCGTCCGCGGCGCGGCTCCGGATCCGCCGCCCCGACCGGCGGCTCGCACCCGTCCCGTGCCCCGCACCGGTCCCGCTCGCCGTCCTGGCCTTGCTGGCCTTGCACCTGAAGCCGCCTCTCGCCGCGCCGACGCGTCGTCGTCGTCGTTCCTCAGTACGTCCGTCGCACGTCCGCCGTACGTCCGTCGTACGCGCTTCTGCCGTTCCTCGTACGTACGTCGTCCCGATTCTCGCCGACGCCGGGGGCCCGGAGCGACGGACCTCACCTGTTCGTCAGCGGCTCAGCGGCTCAGCGGTTCCTCCGCGGGTCGTTCCTTCGCGGGCTGTCCGTCCGCGGGCCGGGCTTCCCCGGGGGCCTTCGTCGCCGCAGGGGTCCGGCCGGGCAGGAACAGGCCGACGACGACCGCGCCGATCAGGGCGACGGCAGCCGAGCCGAGCGCGGTCACGTGCATGGCGCTGATGAACGCGTCGTTGGCGGCGGCGACCAGTGGCTTTCCGGCCACCGGGCCGAGCTTCTCGGCGACGCCGAGCGTGGCCTCGATGGACTCCCCCGCCACATCCCTGACCCCGGCCGGGACCGCCCCGAGGTGGCCCTCGATGTCGCCCCGGTAGACGGTGGAGAGCACCGAGCCGAGGACCGCGATCCCGAGGGCTCCGCCGACCTGGCGGAAGGTGTTGTTGATGGCGGATCCGGAACCGGCCTTCTCCCGGGGCAGCGCCTGCATCACGGCGACGGTGACGGGCGGCATGATGTGCGCCATCCCGGTGCCCTGGACGAAGAAGACGAGGCACATCACCCACACCGGCGTACCGGCGTCGAACAGGGCGAACGAGGCGAGTCCGGCGGCGACGAGCAGCATGCCCACCGTGCAGACCGCGCGGGCGCCGAAGCGGTCGACGACCAGCCGGGCCCGGGGCGCGAAGATCATCTGGGCGGCGGCGAGCGGAACGATCAGCAGGCCCGACTCCAGGGCGGTGTAGCCGCGCACGCTCTGGAGGTAGAAGGCGGAGAAGAAGGTCACGCCCATGAGCGCGAAGAAGACCAGCGCGATGGCGGCGACGGCGGCGGAGAACGCGGGCTTCCTGAAGTACGTGATGTCGATCGCCGGGTGGCTGCTGCGCTTCTCGTGCCAGACGAATCCGGCCAGGACGAGGAGCCCGCCGACGATGGCGAGGAGAACGGTGGTGTCGGTGAAGTCGGCCAGCTCGCCGCCCCGGATGATCCCGTACACCAGCAGGACCAGGCCCACGATGGACAGGGCGACGCCCACCGGGTCGACCTTGCCGGGCTTCGGGTCGCGGGAGTCCGGGACCAGGATCGCCATGGCGACCAGGGCGATCACGACCACGGGGACGTTCACCAGGAAGATCGAGCCCCACCAGAAGTGCTCCAGGAGCAGTCCGCCGGTGATCGGGCCGATGGCGATGCCGAGCCCGACGCTGCCCGCCCAGATGCCGATGGCCTTGGGCTGCTCGTCGCGCTCGAAGACGTTCATCAGGACGGCGAGGGTGGCGGGCATCACGAAGGCCGCGCCGAATCCCATCAGCGCCCGCCAGGTGATGAGCTCACCGGGCGAGGCGGAGAAGGCGGCCAGCGCGGAGCCGACGCCGAAGACCAGGATCCCGGCGAGGAGGACCTTCTTGCGGCCGATGCGGTCGCCGAGCAGGCCGGCGGTGAACAGGAGCCCGGCGAAGACGAGCGTGTAGGAGTTGATCGCCCACTCCAGCTCACTCTGGGTGGCGCCGATGCCGGTGGGTGCGGGGGAGGCGATCGTCTTGACCGCGACGTTCAGGATCGAGTTGTCCAGCACCACGATGAGCAGGCTGAACATGAGGACGGTGAGGATCCACCAGCGGCGGCGGTGGATCGCCTCGGGAACACGGGGCACGGCGGCGGGAGCGCCGGACGGTATGGACATGCGGACGATCCTAACCTCATTTCGATACGAGACCGTCTCGTATTGTTAAAGCTTTCTCCATGGCCGACGGGGCCGACGAGGCCGACAGTGCGGGCCCACTTCCCGAGCGGCGGGGCGGGATGCCACCATGGAAGGGATCCGGGGACGCCGTCAGGGCGCCTCGAGATGACGAAGGAGCCGTTGGCCATGTCGCTTCAGGCTGCGCAGAACCAGTCCTCCCCCGCGGGCGCGTCCGCTTCCCCCGCTGGGCCGTCCCCCGACAGCAGCAAGGCGCTGTACGGAGGGAAGTCCACCCGCCGCATCACCGTCCACGACATCGCCGCCGCCACCGAGCGCGGCGAGAAGTGGCCCATGCTCACCGCCTACGACGCGATGACCGCGTCCGTCTTCGACGAGGCCGGGATCCCGGTCATGCTCGTCGGGGACTCGATGGGCAATGTCCACCTCGGCTACGAGACCACCGTGCCCGTCACGATGGACGAGATCGCCATGCTGTCCGCCGCCGTCGTACGGGGCACCAAGCGCGCCCTGATCGTCGCCGACCTGCCCTTCGGCTCGTACCAGGAAGGGCCCGTCCAGGCGCTGCGCAACGCCACCCGGCTGATCAAGGACGCGGGCGTCGGCGCGGTCAAGCTGGAGGGCGGCGAGCGGTCCCACGAGCAGATCCGGCTGCTGGTCGAGTCCGGTATCCCGGTCATGGGCCACATCGGCCTGACCCCGCAGTCCGTCAACGCGATGGGCTACCGGGTCCAGGGCCGCGGCGAGGAGGCCGCCCAGCAGCTGCTGCGCGACGCCAAGGCCGTCCAGGACGCGGGCGCGTTCGCCGTCGTGCTGGAGCTGGTGCCCGCCGAGCTGGCCGCCGAGGTCACCCGTACGCTGCACATCCCGACCGTCGGCATCGGCGCCGGTTCCGCGACCGACGCGCAGGTGCTGGTCTACACCGACATGGTCGGGCTGACCGGCGGCAAGGTGCCGCGCTTCACCAAGCAGTACGCGAACCTGCGGCAGGTCCTCGGCGACGCGGCGAAGGAGTTCGCGGACGAGGTCGTCGGCGGCACGTTCCCGGCGCCGGAGCACACCTTCCACTGACCCACCCGGTCGCCGCCGCTCTTCTACAGCGGCACCCACCGACCATTTCCCGCACCACCGACAGCCCGCCGACATCCCCCATCGGCGGGCTGTCGCCCGCGCGGCGGCCGGTGCCGGGCCGTGTCGGCGGTCTGTCGGTGGGCTGTCGGTGGGCGCTGGTCTGCTGGTGGGCATGGAACGAATCGACAAGAACCCCAGCAGCGGCCGGAACGCCGTCGAGGTGCGGGGGCTGGTCAAGCACTACGGCGAGACCAAAGCACTGGACGGCGTGGACCTCGATGTCCGCGAAGGCACCGTCCTCGGTGTGCTCGGCCCCAACGGCGCCGGCAAGACCACCCTCGTACGCTGCCTGTCCACCCTGATCACCCCGGACGCCGGACGCGCGGTCGTCGCGGGCTACGACGTGGTGAAGCAGCCCCGGCAGCTCCGCCGCACCATCGGCCTGACCGGGCAGTACGCCTCCGTCGACGAGAAGCTCTCCGGCTGGGAGAACCTCTACATGATCGGGCGGCTGCTCGATCTGCCCCGCAAGAAGGCGCGGGCCCGCGCGGATGAGCTGCTGGAGCGGTTCTCGCTCACCGAGGCGGCCAAGCGGGCCTGCATGGAGTACTCCGGCGGGATGCGCCGCCGGCTCGACCTGGCCGCCTCCATGATCGGCAGCCCCGCCGTGCTCTACCTGGACGAGCCGACGACCGGCCTGGACCCCCGGACCCGTAACGAGGTCTGGGACGAGGTGCAGCGGATGGTCGCCGAGGGCGCGACCGTCCTGCTGACCACCCAGTACATGGAGGAGGCGGAGCAGCTCGCCAAGGAGCTCACCGTCATCGACCGCGGGAAGATCATCGCCCGGGGCGGGGTCGACGAGCTGAAGGCGAAGGTCGGCGGACGCACCCTCCAGATCCGGCCCTCGGACCCGGCGGAGCTGGCCGCGATGGCGCAGGCGATCCGGGAGGCCGGGCTCGACGGCATCGCCGGGGCGCAGGCCGTGCCGGACGAGGGACTGCTGTACGTGCCGATCCTCAGCGACGAGCAGCTCACCGCCGTCATCGGGCTGCTGGGCGTCCGGGGCTTCTCCCTCGCCCATGTCGCGACGGCCCTGCCCAGTCTCGACGAGGTCTTCCTCGCGATCACCGGCGACAAGGCCACTCCCCTCTCCGACCAGACTCCCCAGGAGGTCGCCGCATGAGCACCACGACACTGACCCCGGCCCCCGTCGGGTCCGCGGGCACCGGCCCGTCGAAGGCCGCGGTCGCCGAGGAGGGCCGGATCGGGCCGCGGGCCAACCTGCGGCACATCGGGGCTCTGGCGCGGCGCAATCTGCTCCAGATCAAGAAGGACCCGGAGTCGATGTTCGACGTCCTTCTGATGCCGATCATCTTCACGCTGCTGTTCGTGTACGTCTTCGGCGGCTCGGTCGGCGCCAGCCTCGGCGGGGACCGGCAGGTCTACCTGAACTATCTGATCCCGGGACTGATGGCGATGATGGGCATGAACATCGCCATGGCCGTCGGCACCGGGGTCAACGACGACTTCCGCAAGGGCGTCATGGACCGGTTCCGGACGATGCCGATCGCCCGCTCCTCGGTGCTGATCGCCAAGATCGTGGTCGAGCTGGGCCGGATGATGGTCGCCATCGCCATCCTGCTCGCGATGGGCTTCGCCCTCGGCATGACGCTGGGCACATCCGTGTTCGGACTCCTGGCGGCCGTCGCGCTGGCGGCCGTGTTCGGCGCCGCCATCATGTGGATCTTCATCCTGCTCGGGCTGTCCATGAAGACGGCCCAGTCGGTCCAGGGAATGGGAATGCTGGTGCTGATGCCCCTGCAGTTCGGCTCCTCGATCTTCGTCCCGACCCAGACCATGCCGGGCTGGCTCCAGGCCTTCACCGACTACAACCCGCTGTCCAACCTGGCGGACGCGGTGCGGGGTCTGATGAGCGGCGGCCCGGTCGCCCACTCGGTCTGGCTGACCCTCGCCTGGGCGGCGGGCATCACGCTGGTGATGGCCCCGCTGGCGGTGTCCAAGTTCCGCAAGAAGGCCTGAGCGAAGGACCGTTACGCCGGCGGGTCCCGCCGGTACGTCTCCGCCAGGGCGATGGCCTCGTCGAGGGTGAGGCCATCGCCCTGCTCGTACGCCGCCGTGTACGCCGCGTCGTCGTCGAACCGTGCCCGGACGGCCTTCTCCGCGAGCACCAGATTGCGGGCCTCCATCACGCTCGGCACATGCCCCTTCGGCAGAAGGGCCGCCTGGAGCGCCAGCAGCCGGGCGGCGTCCTTCGCCGCGTCGGCGTCGCCGAATCCGGCGAGCGCCTGGGCGATGGCCGTCAGATGGGCCGAGGGCATCTGCGGGGCCACCATCATCGACAGCGGCTCCCGCGCGGCGGTCAGCGCGGTCAGCGCGTTGTCGAGGGCGGAGGCGTGGTCGCCGTCGAGGTTGTCCAGCCAGGCCAGCACGCCGTAGACGAAGCCGCCGAAGATGGCGACATCGCGCGACCTGAAATCCATCCGGACCAGCTCCGCCTGCTCGCGGGCCTCGTCCACCCGCCCCTGGAGCCCGAGGACGAAGACCAGGTGCATACGGGCCATCGGCGTCGCCTCGTGGCCCGACTGCCGGCTGTTCTCAGTGACGTCGCGCAGGATCGCCTCGGCCTCCGGGAGACGGTCGAGCTCAATGAGGGCGCCGGCGTACCGGGCGCGCAACAGCCCCACCTGGCTCTGGGCGCCGATCTTCTGCGCGTACTCCACGGCGGCCCGGTAGTCGTCCAGGGCCGCCAGGAACTCACCGGCCCGCTCATTGGCCTCGCCCCGCGCCGAGAGCGCCTCGGCGGCGCCCCAGTCGTCGCCCAGCCGGGTGTAGATCTCCAGGCTCTCGTCGGCGTCGGCGCGGGCGTCCGCCACCAGCTCGGGGCTGTTGGCCAGGAGGTTGGCCCGGGTGTGGAGCGCGGAGCCCAGCTCCCACTCGTCGCCGAGGCCCCGGGAGACCCGGACCGTCTCGTCGAGCACCGTGTACAGCTGGTCCAGATCGCCGGTGAGCATGATCGCGAACAGCCAGAACGTTCCGGGCAGCCGGCAGGTCTGCGGCATGCCGGGCCGGTAGGTGTCCGCGATGATCCTCAGGCGCGCCTTCCCCGCCGGGGTCGACCAGACGCCGATCGCGTCGTCCACACCGGCCAGCTGGATCAGGGACACCCCGCGCCGCGCCTCCGCGAGCTGCTCGTCGTCCATCGGCGGCGGCCGGTCGGTGGCCCGCTCCGACAGCGAGGGGGCCCGGACGCCGGGCGCGGCGAAGGGGTCGGGGCCGAGCGAGGCGGCGGACTCACCCCACTGGCGGGCGTCCGAGCGCAGATCGCGCAGCATCCAGTACCAGGCCATCGACAGCACGATGCACAGCGCCTCGTGCTCGTCCCGTACGGCGACGGCGTGGCGGAGCGCGGTGCGCAGGTTCTCGTACTCCCGCTGGAAGACCGCGATGGCCGCCCGCTGTCCGCTGCCGCGCACCTTCGGTCCGGTGATCCGGGCCAGCTCGCGGTAGTGGGTCAGATGGCGGCGTTCCACCGCCTCCCGTTCGACGGCCTCGTCGAGACGCTCGGCGGCGTACTCGCCGACCGTCTCCAGCAGCCGGTAGCGCATCTCCTCGTCGTCGCCGGGCGCGGCGACGACGAGGGACTTGTCGACGAGGGAGCCGAGCAGGGGCGCGACGTCCAGAGCGTCCACGGTGACGCCGTCGGCCGGTGCGGGCAGGGCGCAGACCTCCTCGGCGGCCGCCAGCGAGCAGCCGCCGGCGAAGACGGACAGGCGGCGCAGCACGGCGCGTTCGGCGGCGTCGAGCAGGTCCCAGGACCAGTCGACGACGGCGCGCAGGGTCTGCTGGCGGGGCAGCACGGTCCGGCTGCCGCTGGTGAGGAGGCGGAATCGGTCGTCCAGCCGGTCGGCGATCTGGCGCGGGGTGAGCATCCGCAGCCGGGCGGCGGCCAGTTCGATGGCGAGCGGCAGCCCGTCCAGGCGTCGGCAGATCTCGGCGCAGGCGGCCGCGGTCGCCTCGTCCGCGTCGGTACGGAAGCCGGGGCGGGCGGCGGCCCCGCGCTCGGCGAGCAGACGCAGCGCCATCGGGTCGGGCAGCGGCTCGACGGGGCGGACGAACTCGCCCGGTACGCCGAGGGGTTCGCGGCTGGTGGCGAGGACGGTGAGCTGGGGGCACCGGGTCAGCAGATGGTCGGTGAGGGCGGCGGCCGCCCCGACGACGTGCTCGCAGTTGTCCAGCAGGAGCAGCATCCGGCGCGGGGCGCAGTGCTCGGTGAGGCGTACGAGGGGGTCGGCGCCGGTGCGGTCGGTGGCCCGCAGCTCCTCGGCCCCAGCCCCGCGCAGCACGGTCTCCCGGGCGCCGAGTGCCGTCAGGACGGCTTCGGGCACGATGTCCGGGTCGTCGACGGGGGCCAGTTCGGCGAGCCAGACGCCGTCGGGCCAGGCCTCGGCGGCGGCCTCCGCGGCCTCCTGGGACAACCGGGTCTTTCCGGCGCCGCCGGGGCCCAGCAGGGTGACGAGCCGGGCGCGGCCGAGGTCCTCGCGCAGGGTGGCGATATCGGTGTCGCGGCCGACGAAGCTGGTGAGCCGGGCGCGGAGGTTGCCGTGGGCGGGCGGGGTCTTCGGGGAGGATCCCGCACCGGTGTCGGGCGCGTTCCCCGGGACAGGCACGGGGACGGGCGCCGGAGCGGTCTCCGGGACAGGCATCGGGACGGGCGGGGCCGGGGGCTTCGGTCCGGCCGGTTCCTGATGGAGGAGCTCGGCGTGCAGGGCACGCAGGGCCGGGCCGGGGGCCGTGCCGAGGCGGTCGTCGAGCAGGGTGCGGACCTCCTCGTACGCGGCCAGCGCCTCGGCGGGGCGTCCGGCGTCCCGCAGGGCCCTGATGCGCAGGGCCTGGAGCGGTTCGTCGAGCGGGTGCGCGTCGCAGAGCGCGGCCAGCTCCGGCAGCGCCGCCCCGGGGTTCCCGACGGCGAGGAGAGCGCCGAGCCCGGCCCGCCGCGCGTCGAGCCTGCGGGCCTCCCAGCGGGACGCGGTCGCCGCCCGGTCGGGCAGATCGGCCAGGGCGGGCCCGTTCCACAGGGCGAGGGCCTCCCCCAGGAGGACGAGGGCGCCCGAAGCGTCGCCGTCCTCCAGGGCCCGGCTCCCCTCCCCCGTCAGCCGCTCGAAGCGGTGCAGGTCCACGGCGTCCGGCGGGGCGGCGAGCCGATAGCCGCCCGCCACGGACTCGACGGCACTCCGGCCCAGGGCCCGCCGCAGCCGCCCGACGAGGGCCTGGAGGGCGCCGGGCGCGTCGGCGGGCGGGTCGCCGTCCCACACCTCGTCGACGAGGACCCCGGCCGGGACGGTCCGTCCGGGGCTCAGCGCGAGAACGGTGAGCAGGGCACGCAGCCGCGCCCCGCCGAGGGCGACGGCCGTGCCGTCGTCGCGGAGTGCCCGGGTGGTGCCGAGGATGCAGTAGCGCACGGGCCCATTGTCCGTGACGGGGCGGGGAGCGGTGTTGACAGGGGGGAACTCCGTCGCCGGTCCCCGACGTTCCCGCCCTGCCGGAACCGTACGAACCGTGGGAACCGTACGATCGGCCTTCCCGGCCCCGCGCCCTGTGCCTCACCCCGTCCCCTCCCGTCCCGCCCCAGGAGTCGAGTGCCGATGATCACCGCAGCCAAACGCGGAGACCGGCGGATCAGCCCGGTCTTCCTCGGCATCGCCGCTGTCACCGCGGTCGCGGGCTGGGCGGTGTGGACAGGTTTCGCGGACGCCACCGGCTTCGCGGTCTTCCTGTTCGTCACCGGGGCCTGGATCGTCTCACTCTGTCTCCACGAGTACGCGCACGCCCGTACCGCGCTGCACAGCGGCGATACCTCAGTCGGCGCAAAAGGGTATTTGACACTCAATCCGCTCGCCTATACCCACGCGCTGCTCAGCATCGTGCTCCCGGTCCTCTTCGTGATCATGGGCGGGATCGGGCTGCCCGGCGGCGCGGTGTACATCGAGCGCGGCCGGATCCACGGCCGGTGGAAGCACAGCCTGATCTCGGCGGCGGGCCCGCTGACCAACGTGGCGTTCGCGATCATCTGTACGGCCCCGTTCTGGCTGGACGCGCTCGACGGGGTGCCGGTCGCCTTCCGGTACGCGCTGGCGTTCCTGGCGATGCTCCAGGTGACGGCGGCGATCCTGAACTCTCTGCCGATCCCGGGTCTGGACGGCTACGGGGTGATCGAGCCCTGGCTCTCGTACAGGATCCGGCGTCAGGTGGAGCCGATCGCGCCGTTCGGGCTGATCGCGGTGTTCGCGATCCTGTGGATCCCCGAGGTGAACATCGTGTTCTTCGACGCGATCCACGCGCTGCTGCGCGGGCTCGGCGTCGAGGAGTACCAGCGGTACTGCGGTTATGACCTCTACCGCTTCTGGCGGGGCCTCTTCGACGAGCAGGATCCGGGCTGCGCGGTCACGTAAGGGGGGCGGGGGCTCAGCCCGCTTCGGCGGCGACGGCCAGCCGGTGCCTGCGGACGTAGAACCAGGTCATGTTCGACGAGAGCCCCGCGATGAGCACCCAGACGATCCCGAGCAGGCTGCCCTGGGCGAAGGAGACCACGGCCGCCACGACGGCGAGGACGCAGACGACGAGGGCGTAGAGAGCGATGCGGGGCATGGGGGTCGACTCCTGTCGGGAACGGGTCGCGGTCCCGTCCAGTGTCCCCCATGCCCCGTTGTGCCCTGCCCCGGGGAGCGCTCCCGGGCGGCGTGGCCCGGTCAGACGTCGGTGGTGCGCAGCCCGGCGTGGGCCTTGTAGCGGCGGTTGACCGAGATCAGGTTGGCGACCAGCGACTCGACCTGGTGGGCGTTGCGCAGCCGGCCCGCGAAGATGCCCCGCATCCCGGGGATCCGGCCGGCCAGCGCCTGCACGAGGTCCGTGTCGGCCCGGGCCTCGCCCAGGACCAGCACGTCGGTGTCGATCTCCTCGATGGACTCGTCCTGGAGCAGCACGGCCGAGAGGTGGTGGAAGGCGGCGGTGACCCGGGAGTCCGGCAGCAGGGCGGCGGCCTGTTCGGCGGCGCTGCCCTCCTCCGGCTTGAGGGCGTAGGCGCCCTTCTTGTCGAAGCCGAGCGGGTTGACGCAGTCGATGACGAGCTTGCCCGCGAGTTCCTCGCGCAGGGATGCGAGCGTCTTGGCGTGGCCGTCCCACGGCACGGCGACGATCACGATGTCGCTGCGCCGGGCGCACTCCGCGTTGTCCGCGCCCTCGACGCCGAAGCCCAGCTCGGCCGCCGCCTGTTCGGCGCGGGCCGCGTCCCGGGAGCCGAGGGTGACCTTCTGTCCGGCGCGGGCGAGCCGGTAGGCGAGGCCGCGCCCCTGCGGGCCGGTCCCGCCGAGCACGCCGACGCTCAGGCCGGAGACGTCGGGAAGGTCCCAGGGGTCCTTGGCAGGGGGCTTGGGCGCGCTGCCGCTGTCCTGTGTAGTCATGCGCCGACCCTACTGCCAGGTAGGCCCCGGGAAGCCGCCGCCGGGGGCCCCGGTTCCGCTCGCCGCGCGGTCCTCCGTTCGGGTGAGGGAGCGGCCGGCGGGCCCGCCGGGGCGCGCCGTCGGGGCAGGATGCCGGGCCATGGATGCCGTACGTGTCGCCCTGCTCCGCGATGTGCTGGCCGGGACCCGGTGGCCGCAGGACGCCCGCCGGTTCGCGCTGGCGCTGCGCGGCTCCGTCGTCCCCCGGGGCGGCGGTCTGCTGCTGGCGGGGACCGAGGCGTACGAGCCGTGGCATCTGGCGGCCCATCTGTCCGACGAGTCCGCCTGGTCGGGGCTGCCGGAGCTGGCGCCCGTGCTCGTACGGCACCGGGTGGCGGCGGGCGATCCAGCCCATCTGGCGGTCGGGCCGGCCAGGATCGCGGCGGCGGGGCGGGGCGAGACGCTGCTGCTGGTCGCTCCGGAGCGGCCGGGCGACGAGCTGCTGGAGCGGGTGCACGACGCCCGGCGGGCCGGGGCGCGGGTGCTCACCCTGGACGGCGGCGATCCGGAGGTCGGGGGCCTGGCGCACGAGTCGCTCGTGGTCGCCGGGGACGACGACGTGGACCTGGACATCGTGCAGCACCTGGTGAGCGCGGCGGCCGGGGAGAACGGGCGGCCTCCGGCGCGCGGCCGGCGCACCTTCCGGGACCGGCTCGCCCGGCTGGCCGACCAGCTGACCCAGCCGCCGCCCGCCCGCTGGTAGCGCCCGGACCCGGGCGTACGGGAGTCGCGGGCCCGAGGCGTACGGGAATCGCGGGCCCGAGGCGTACCGGAGTCGCGGGACCGAGGCGTACGGGAATCGCCGTCCCGGGGCGTGCCGGAATATCGGCTTGCCCGGAGCGCCCGGCAGTACGGATCATGGCCCTTCGTGACCTCAGCGCCTCCCCCGCCCTCCCCCCGTTCCTCGCCGTTGTCGGCCCGGTTCCGCGCCCTGCTGCCGGATCTCTCGCCGTGGCGTTCCTCGGCGGACTTCCGGCTGCTGTGGGTCCAGGGCCTGATCACGTACTTCGGCAGCTTCATGGCGCTCATCGCGCTGCCGCTCCAGATCAAGGACCTCACGGGCTCGCCGCTCGCGGTCGGGGCGATGGGCGCGGTGGAGCTGGTGCCGCTGGTGGTCTTCGGGCTGTACGGCGGGGCGCTCGCGGACTCGGTGGACCGCCGCCGGGTCATCCTGCTCACCGAGGCGGGGCTCGGTGTGCTCGCCGCGATCCTGCTGGTGAACGCCCTGCTCCCGGAGCCGCTGCTGTGGCCGCTGTACGTGGTGGCCGGCGGGGTGTCCGCGCTCGCCGGGCTCCAGCGGCCCGCGCTGGACTCGCTGATGGCGCGGATCGTGCCGCACGCCCAGCAGACGGCGGCGGCCGCGCTGAACTCGCTGCGCTGGCAGATCGGGGCCATCGCGGGCCCGGCGCTGGCCGGCCTGGTGGTGGCGTACGCCGGTCACGGCACGGCGTACGGGGTGACGGTGTGCACGTTCGCCGTCTCGGTCGTGCTCTGTCTGCGGCTCTCCCCCGCGCCGCCGGCGCGTGACGCGCAGAAGCCGTCGCTGCGCGGGATCGTCGAGGGGGCGCGGTACGCGTGGAGCCGGCCGGTGCTGCTGGGGACGTACGCGATCGACCTGGCGGCGATGTTCTTCGCCTTCCCGAACACGATCTTCCCGTTCCTGGCGGACGAGCTGGACGCGGAGTGGTCGCTGGGCCTGATGTACGCGGCGGGCTCGGTCGGCTCGCTGGCGCTGGGGCTGACCAGCGGCTGGACGTCACGGGTGCGCAGGCACGGGCTGTTCGTGGTGTTCGGTGCGGCGGCCTGGGGTCTGGCCATCGCCGCGGCGGGCTGGTTCTCCAGCGTGTGGGTGGTGCTGCTCTGCCTGGCCGTGGCGGGGGCGGGCGACATGCTGAGCGGGCTGGGGCGGGCGACCATCTGGAACCAGACGATTCCGGAGGAGCTGCGGGGCCGGCTCGCGGGCATCGAGGTGCTCTCGTACAGCGTCGGCCCGCAGCTGGGTCAGGTACGGGCCGGGGCGATGGCCGGCTGGACGGGGACCAGGTCGGCGATCTGGACGGGTGGGGTGGCGTGTGTGGCGTCGGTGGTGCTGTTGACGGCTGCGCTGCCGAAGTTGGTGCGGTACGACTCGGAGACGGATGAGGATGCGGTGCGGAGGCGGGAGGCCCGGGTGGAGGGGTGACCCGGGGCTCCGCCCCGTACCCCGCTCCTCAAACGCCGGAGGGGCTGAAGGATGTCCTCAAGCGCCGGACGGGCTGGGGTGCGGTCTCGAGCGCCGGAGCGGTGGAAGAGATGTCCTCAATCGCCGGACGGGCTTGAGGTGCCGCCGGACGGGCTCGGGTTGCCCCCGGACGGGCCTGGGTTGTTCTTGTCCTCGTCGTGCCACTTCGGGTCCGTGTCCCACTCCAGGTTGCGGTCGCGGGCCGTGTCCATCGCGTGTTGTGCGGCCTCGCGGGAGGTGTAGGGGCCGAAACGGTTCTGGGCAGGGCACTCCGGGCCCTCCTCGACCTTCTTGTGCTCCAGGCAGTAGTACCATTCGCCCGGTTTGCCGACCGTGCGCTTCTTGAACAGGGCCATCGACGGCTCCTTTCCTCACTGCCATGGTGCCCCGGGGCCGCTGGTTAGACTCGCTGGCATGTCTGGCCAGTCGCTTCTCGTACCAGGGGAGATCACTCCCGTCCGTTCCGTCCCCGGAAACATCCGGCGTCCCGAGTACGTGGGGAAGCCGGCCCCGACGCCGTACTCCGGCCCGGAGATCCAGGACGCCGAAACCGTGGAGCGGATGCGCGTCGCGGGCCGTATCGCCGCGCAGGCGATGGAGGAGGCCGCCAAGCACATCGCCCCGGGGGTCACCACCGACGAGCTCGACCGGGTCGCCCACGACTTCATGGTCGATCACGGCGCGTACCCCTCGACGCTCGGTTACCGGGGTTTCCCGAAATCGCTGTGCAGCTCGCTCAACGAGGTCATCTGTCACGGCATCCCCGACTCCACCGTGCTGCGTGACGGCGACATCGTGAACCTGGACGTCACCGCGTACATCAACGGGGTCCACGGTGACAACAACGCCACCTATTTCTGCGGTGACGTGGACGAGGAGTCGCGGCTGCTGGTCGAGCGCACCCGGGAGTCGCTGAACCGGGCCATCAAGGCGGTCAGGCCCGGGCGTCAGATCAATGTGATCGGCCGGGTCATCGAGTCGTACGCGAAGCGGTTCGGCTACGGGGTCGTCCGCGACTTCACCGGGCACGGAATCAACTCCTCGTTCCACTCCGGCCTGATCATCCCGCACTACGACAGCCCGCACGCCACCACGGTGATGCAGCCGGGGATGACCTTCACCATCGAGCCGATGCTGACGCTGGGCACCCACGAGTACGACCTGTGGGAGGACGGCTGGACCGTGGTGACGAAGGACCGGAAGCGGACGGCCCAGTTCGAGCACACGCTGGTGGTCACGGAGACCGGAGCGGAGATCCTCACCCTTCCGTAAATCACCCCAAAGCGTCCACAAGTGCACCCTTCGCTCCCTCTGCGCGTAAGTTTTTACCGACAGGCAGTCGGGAACCAGTTGACTTAGGTAAACCTAAGTAGGAGGATCGGGCCTACTGGCACGCACCGCCGCACCGTCGCGGCGGTCGCCTGCCGATATTTCCGTCTCTTTCTGGACTTCCCGTCCCCCTCGGTCCCCGGAGGCCCGCCTTGGACGCAACCGCCACCGTCACTCCCTTCTCGACGCTCATCCGTACCGCGTCGCACGAGCAGCACACCGAGGCCGAGACCTCGACCTTCATGAGTGACCTGCTCGGCGGGCGGCTGGGAGTGGACGCGTACACGCGCTACACCGAGCAGCTGTGGTTCGTGTACCGGGCGCTGGAGGAGGGTTCGGAGGCTCTGCGCGACGACCCGGTCGCGGGCCCGTTCATACAGCCCGAGCTGATGCGCTCCACCGAGCTGGAGCGCGACCTGGCGCATCTGCGCGGGGCCGACTGGCGCGAGGGCCTGGAGCCGCTGCCGGCCACCGCCGCGTACGCGGCCCGGGTCGCGGAGTGCGCGCGCACCTGGCCCGCCGGTTACATCGCCCACCACTACACGCGCTACCTCGGTGACCTCTCGGGCGGTCAGATCATCCGCGACAAGGCAGAGAAGACCTGGGGCTTCGAGCGCAAGGGCGACGGCGTGCGGTTCTACGTCTTCGAGGAGATCACCAACCCGGCCGCCTTCAAGCGGGGTTACCGCGAGCTGCTGGACGCGGTGAACGCGGACGACCTGGAGAAGCAGCGCATCATCGAGGAGTGCAAGCGGGCCTTCGCGCTGAACACCGCGGTCTTCCGCGATCTGGGCGAGGTCTTCCCGCTCAGCGCGTGAATATCTGAACGACGCGGGAACGGCTCCACCGGGATGTCCGGTGGAGCCGTTTCTGCTGTCCGGGGTTCAGCCCCGGACGGCCAGCAGGACGCGGCCCCCGACCTCCACCGTGCCGTCCGGCGCGGGTGCGGTGAGGATCTGGGAGCCGCGTCCCTGGGTGATGTTGAGGGCCCGGCCGAGGTGCGCGCTGAGCAGCAGGGCCGCCGCGCCGGTCGCCTCGTCCTCGACGATGCCGGACTCCTTCCCGCGCCGCGGGAAGGCCCGCGCGCGCACCCGCCCGGCGGCCTCGTCCTCCCAGGCCCAGGCGTAGAGCCACCCCTCGCCGGGCGGCGGGCCGGGCAGCGCCTCGACCTCGGCGGCGCTCGCGTACTGCTGGAGTGTGCGCGGCGGGACCCACTCGGGGCGGGCGGAGATCCAGGTGAACTCCCCGTCCTGGCGCGCGAACACGTCGCCGACCGTCAGTTCCAGGATCTCCAGGTCCAGCAGCCAGGCGGTGCCCACCAGGGGGTGGCCGGCGAACGGCAGCCGCAGCCCCGGGGTGTGGATGTCCACCCGCCCGCGCTCCGGGTCGTCGACGAACACGGTCTCGCTGAAGCCGAGTTGCCGGGCGAGCCGCTGCCGGGACGCCTCGTCGGGGTGGCCGCTTCCGTCGCGTACGACGCCGAGGGCGTTGCCGTGCCGGCCGTCGGGTCCGCAGAACACGCGCAGGACGTCGATGCCCCGGGGTACGTCGTAGTCGTTCACGGGGGCATTCAAGCACTGCCCGGTGCCGGGGCGGGAACCGAGCGGGTACGGCCGCGGGGCCGTACCGGCGAGCACTGCTGCTCGCGGGTACGGCCCCGGGGGACGTGCGGGTGGTGCGGGGTGGATCAGGCGGTGACGTTACGGCGACGGCGTGCCGCGATCACGACACCGGCACCGGCCGCCACGACGACGCCGGAGGCGGCGATCAGGGCGCCGGTCGGGACGTCGGAGCCGGTGGAGGCCAGGGCGCCGGAGCCGCCGACCGAACCGCCGGTGGAGCCGCCGACCGTGCCGCCGCCGGTGGTGGAACCGCCGGCCGTGGAGCCGCCGGTGGAGCCCGAACCGCCGGTGGAGCCGGAGCCGCCGGTCGAACCGCCCGGAAGCTGGGCGTCCTTGTCGATGGAGACCGCGACGTTCAGGGCGTCGAGCGCCTCGCCCTTCTTGTAGAAGCCGCCGAACGCCTTGGCGCCGTCCGTGGTGAGCGTCGCCGGGACGTTCTTGAGGTTCACGATGCCGCCCTTGGCGGCGAGCGCGCCGGAGGGCACCTTCAGGTCGGCGAAGGACAGGCCGGTGAACTCGCTGACCTTGCCGGTGGTCTGGTCCTTGGAGGAGACGTCGGCGAGGAGCTTGCCGGAGGTGCCCTCGATGTCGACCTTCAGGTTGCTGATCGACAGGTCGAGGCGGTACTCGCCCGCGGTCTCGTGGCCGAGGAAGCGCACCTTGCCCTGGAACGCGGCGTTCAGCGTGTTCTTGTCGGCGTCGAGGCGGCCGGTGGCCTTCGTGAAGCGGTAGCCGTCGGTGACGCTGGTGGCGCCGCCGCTCGTCTCGATCTTGCCGTGGGCGATGTTGCCGACGACGTACGAGCGGAACTTCTCCTTGACGCCCCAGTTCAGGGTGCCGTCGACGACCGGGCCGCTGACGGGCGCGGCGGTCTCGGAGGCGGTCGGCGACGGGTCGGTCGACGGGTCCTTCGTGGGATCGGTCGTCGGGTCCGTGGTCGGGTCCGTCGTCGGGTCGGTCGTCGGGTCCGTGGTCGGATCCGTGGTCGGGTCCGTCGTCGGGTCGGTCGTCGGGTCCGGGCTCGGCGTCACGGCCTTGACGGACAGCGTCGCCGGGTCGAGTTCGGCGCCCTCCGCGTAGAAGCCGGCGAAGGCGTCCGAGCCGTCGGCGGTCAGCGTGGCCGGAATATCGGCGAAGACCATCGCGCCACCCGCACCGCCGCCCGGCTTGACGGCCGTCATGTCGAGCGCGGCGATGGGGGCGTCGTCCTTGGTGACGACGGTGCCGTCCGTCTTCTTGCTGGTGAAGTCGGCGGTGATGGTGCCGGTCTCGCGGCCCGTTCCGACCTTGATGTCGCTCAGCAGGACGTCGAGCTCGCCGTGGTGGCCCTCGAAGTGGACGCTGCCCTTGAACGCGGTGTCGGAGGCGTGCGTCCCGGTGTCGTACGTGCCCTTGCCGTCGGTGAAGGTGAACACACCGTTGCCGTCGGCCTGCTGGGCGCCGTCCGCGACGGTGATCTTGCCCTGCGCGATGGGGCTGACGATGTACTTGCGGAAGGACTCCTTGATGCCCCACTCCAGCTTGCCGTCCACCAGCTCCAGCTTCGGAGCCGCGGCGGGTGCGGCGGCCGGGGATCCGGCGGCGATCGCCGGGAGGGCGAAGGCGGTGGCGCCAAGTGCGGCGGCCGTGGCGACGGCCGCTGCGAGGGCTATGGGGCGGCGAGTTGCTGCCATGTCGGTGTGTCTCCTCAAGGGACAGGGGGTGGAAGCGAAGCGTGGGGGGAGGGGGTGATGATCCATAAGGCACGCATGGGGGGATGCCGGGGTCAGGAAGTCTGGGGTGAGTCGGGGGCCGCGGAAGCGTCGGCCGGCTTCGCGGAGCGGCGGCGCAGGGCGAAGAACGCCGCTCCGGCCGCGGCCAGCAGCAGGACACCGCCGCCGATCGCGGCGTACGTGCCGGTGCCGGGGCCCGAGTCCGAGGCGGCCGCGACCGGTTCGGCGGAGGGCTCGGCCGAGGCCTTCTTCGTGGGCTCGGCGGCCGCCGTCGGCTCGCTGCCGAGGTCGGGCAGCGCGGGCAGCTGGGCCTTCTCGTCGACGGCCACGGCGAGCGACACCGGGTCCATCGCGGTGCCCGCCTTGTACATGGAGCCGAACGCCTTGGCTCCGTCGGCGGTGAGGGTGGCGGGGACCTCGGTGAGGACGGCGAGGCCCTCCTCGGGCTTGAGGTCCTTCGCGGGGAAGGTGACGATCGGGACGTCCTTGGTCGTTTCGCCCTCGCTGGTGACGTCCGCCGACAGGGTGCCCTCGCCCTCGGCGACGGCGACGGTGACGCCGGCGAGCTTCAGGTCGAGGTCGTGGGCGCCGGTGAAGCGGATGCTGCCGCTGAAGTCCGCGTCCAGCGTCTGCTTCTTCGCGTCGTACGTGCCCTTGCCCTGCGGGAAGCGGAACAGGGCCCCGCCGTCCTGGGCGCCGTCGGCGAGCGTCCACTTGCCCTGGCCGATGGAGCCGGTGACGTACTCGCGGAAGGTGCGGCGTACGCCCCAGTCGACGGCGGCGTCCTCGAAGCGGCCCGCCTTCTCCTTCTTCTCCGCCTTGTCCTTGTCCTTGTCCTTCTTCCCGTCCTCGTCGTTCTTCTTCTCCGGGGCGGACGGCTTCGGTTCGGCGGCCGCGCCCTTGGTGTCGACGGAGAGGCTGATCGGGTCGAGCGGGGTGCCCGCGGTGTAGTAGCCGGCGAAGGCGGAGGCGCCCTGGGCGGTCAGCGTGGTGGGGACGTTGGTGAGGGCGATGGGGGTGGAACCGCCCTTCATGTCGATCCCGCCGAGGCCGAGCGTGGCGAGCGGCACCTGGGAGCGGTTGGAGACCTTCCCGGTCCCCCGCTCCTTGCTGACCATGTCCGCGTAGAGCGTGCCGCTGCCGCCGTTGATGCGGACGGTGGGGCGGCTGATCGTGAGGTCCAGCTCGTTGCTGCCGTCGGGCTTCGTGTGGCCGGTGAAGTGGACGCCGCCGGAGAAGCCGGAGCTGAACGCCCCGGTGTCCGGGTCGTAGGAGCCGGTCGCCGAGTGGAAGCGGAACTGGCTGCCGCCGACCGTGGCCGCGCCGCCGGTCAGGCTCCAACTGCCGTTCGCGATGGGGCCGGTGACGTAGCTCTGGAAGGAGGACTTGATGCCCCAGTCCAGCCGCCCGCCCTGCACCGTGCGGCTTGCCGCTTGCGCGGTGGCGGCGGGGAGCAGGGCTCCCAGCAGTACCGCGAGAAGCGCGACAGCGAGCGCGCGGGCCGATCTGGACGACGACATGACGTACCCCTCCGAGGGCTGGATATGCAGGTAAGGCTAACCTAAGGTATTCCCGGCCTGTGTCGGAACCCCTCCGCCACCTCCACCTTCTCCACACACCCGAACCACTCACCGCACGCCGCAGAACGACAGGACGGTGCCCAGTGCGCATCTCGCAGGACTTCGCCCCGACGGGCCCGGACACCGGACGCACGGCCCGCCGTCGCCCGGCCCGGGGCAGGGCGGCCGCCGCCCTCACCGCCGCCGTGGCCTTCGCCCTGGTCCTGACCGGCTGCGGCGGAGGCGACGATTCCGCGCCGAAGTCCGGGTCCGGGTCCGCCAAGAGCGGTGCCGACGCCGACCGGGTCGAGCCACTGGCCGCCCCGCCCGCGCCGAAGCTGCCCGTGACGGTCGACTCGGCGGACGGCACGAAGGTCACGATCGACTCCACCGACCGGATCGTGCCGTTGACCGGGTCGCTGAGCGAGATCGTCTTCACGCTCGGCTTCGGCAAGCAGGTCGTCGCCCGGGACATCACCGCCACCTTCGAACAGGCCGAGAAGCTCCCGGTGGTGACCCGGGCCCACGACGTGTCGGCGGAGAGCGTCCTCTCGCTGAAGCCGACGGTCGTCCTCGCCGACACCAGCACCGGACCGCGCGAGGCGATCGACCAGATCCGCGACGCGGGCATCCCGCTGCTCGTCGTCGATCCCGCCAAGGGGCTCGACGACGTCGGCCGCCGCATCGACACCGTCGCCGAGGCGCTGGGCGTACCGGCCGCGGGGACCGAGCTGAAGAAGCGCACCGAGGACCGGATCGCCACCGTCCAGAAGTCCATCCCGGCCCCCGCGGACGGCAAGAAGCCCCGGGTCGCCTTCCTCTATCTGCGCGGTTCGGCCTCCGTCTATCTGCTGGGCGGCGCGGAGTCCGGGGCCAGTTCGCTGCTGGAGGCGGCGGGCGCGGTCGACGCCGGCAAGGAGTCGGGGCTGAACAAGGACTTCACCGCCATCACCAGCGAGGCGCTCGCCAAGGCCGCGCCGGACGCGATCCTCCTGATGACCAAGGGGTTCGAGTCGGTCGGCGGCATGGACGGCCTGGTGAAGATCCCCGGCATCGCGGAGACCCCGGCCGGGATGGACCGCCGGATCGTCACGGTCGACGACGGCGTGCTGCTCAACTACGGGCCGCGCACCGACCGGGTGCTCACCGAGATCGTCGAGCAGCTGTACGCGAAGGGCGGCAAGGGCCAGTGACCACCTCGTACGAGGAACGCACCGGGTCCGTGGACAAACCCACGGGCAAGGAGGCGAAGGGCGCGGAGGACACCGCCCCCAAGTCCCCCCGGAGCAGGGCGTTCCTGCTCACCGTGGTGCTCTCCCTCGCCCTGCTCGCCGGCTGTCTGCTGTCCGCCGCGATCGGCGCGTACAACATCCCGCTCGGCGACGTCCTGTCCTCCGTGCAGCACCGGATCGGGCTCGGCGGGCAGGAGTTGGACCGGGTCGGCGAGAGCGTCCTGTGGAACGTACGGCTCCCCCGGGTCGTCCTCGCGCTGCTCGTCGGCGCGTCCCTCGGCTGTGCGGGCGCCCTGATGCAGGGCGTGTTCGGCAACCCGCTCGCCGAGCCCGGCGTGATCGGGATCTCGGCGGGCGCGGCCGTGGGAGCGGTCGCCTCGATCGCGCTGGGACTGACCTTCTTCGGCAACTGGACCATCACCGTCTGCGCGTTCGTCGCGGGTCTCATCACCGTGCTGCTCGTCTACTCGCTCTCGCGGTCCGGCGGCCGGACCGAAGTGGTGACGCTGATCCTCACCGGTATCGCCGTCAACGCCTTCGCGGGCGCGCTGATCGGGCTGTTCATCTTCTTCGCGGACAACGCGCAGATCACCCAGATCACCTTCTGGCAGCTCGGTTCGCTCTCCCAGGCGACCTGGCCCAAGGTGCTGGCCGTGCTGCCGTGCGCGCTGGCGGGGCTGCTCATCGCCCCGTTCTACGCCCGCAAGCTGGACCTGCTGGCCCTCGGCGAGCGGCCCGCCCGGCACCTGGGCGTGGACGTGGAGCGGCTGCGGATCATCCTGGTGCTGGTGGTGGCGCTGCTGACGGCCGCCGCGGTCGCCGTCGCCGGGATCATCTCCTTCGTCGGGCTGCTCGTCCCGCATCTGCTGCGGATGGCGAACGGCCCCGGCCACCGCTTCCTCGTCCCGGGCAGCGCGCTCGGCGGCGCCGTGATCCTGGTGGCGGGCGACCTCACGGCCCGTACGGTGGCGGCCCCCGCCGAACTGCCGCTCGGGGTGCTGACCGCGCTGTTCGGCAGCCCGTTCTTCTTCTGGCTGCTGCGCAGGACCCGTCGTAAGCAAGGTGGTTGGGCATGAGGACGCTGAGAGATCTGTTCGCGGTACGCACCCGGGAGCTGCCCTCGCCCGTCGTCGCCGGCTCCCCCGCCGTCGAGGCCGTCGGGCTGTCGGTCCGCCTCGGGCAGCGGCAGGTGCTGGACTCCGTCGACCTGACCGCGCACGCGGGCGAGGTGGTCGCCCTGGTCGGGCCGAACGGCGCGGGCAAGTCGACGCTGCTGGCGGCGCTGGCCGCCGATCTGCCCGCCGGGAGCGGTGAGGTGCGGATCGACGGCCGCTCGGCCGCCGCGTGGTCGGCGCCCGAACTGGCGCTGCGCCGCTCGGTGCTGCCGCAGTCCGCCGCGCTGTCCTTCCCGTTCCCGGTGGAGGACGTCGTACGGATGGGGCGGGCGCCCTGGGCCGGTACGGAGCGGGAGGACGAGGACGACGCGGCGGTGGCCGAGGCGATGGCGGCCACCGAGGTGACCCGGTTCGCGGGACGCCCGTTCTCCGCGCTGTCGGGCGGCGAGAAGGCCCGGGTGGCGCTGGCCCGGGTGCTGGCGCAGCGGGCCCCGCTGATGTTGCTGGACGAGCCGACCGCCGCCCTGGACCTGCGCCACCAGGAGCTGGTGCTGCGGATCTGCCGGGAGCGGGCGGCCGCCGGGGACGCGGTGGTGGTCGTGCTGCACGATCTGGGGCTCGCCGCGGCGTACGCGGACCGGGCGGCCGTCCTGCACGACGGGCGGATCGCGGAACTGGGCCCGCCGGACGAGGTCTTCACGGGCGAGCTGCTCGGCGAGGTCTACCGGCAGCCGGTGGAGGTCTTCCCCCATCCGCGTACGGGCACGCCGCTGATCGTTCCGGTACGTCGGAGCTGAGCCCTCTCCCGCTGCCCCGCCAGGTCACGTTGTGGACGCTGTCTCCGGTCCCCGCCCGCACGCCGTTCGCCGCCCCGGTAGGGTTTCGACGGTCAGTGCGGGCGACGGATCAGAAGGCGCAGAAGCAACGGATGACGAGACACCCTGGGCTGGGCCGGCTGACGGCGGGGCTCGCGACGGCGACGGTCCTGTGCGTGACGGCGAGCGGCTGTGTGACGGTGCACGGGGAGCTCGAAGTGCTGCCCGGGGCGAAGAAGTCGGAGGCCGCGCAGGCGCTCAAGGACTTCACCGACGCCTACAACGCGGCGGACAAGGCGTTCGATCCGGCGCTGGACGCGGACCGGGTGACGGGTGCGCTCGGCGCGATCAACCAGGCGGGCCTGAAGGCCCGGCAGACGTACAACCCGGACGGCAACAAGGCGCACAAGCCGCTGGTGCTGGACGACGCGAACTACGTCATCCCCAAGAAGGCGGGCTGGCCGCGCTGGTTCCTCGCGGACACCGACTCCAACCGGGACCAGGACGGCGGGAAGCTGGACACCCGCTGGCTGGTGGTGTTCGTGCGGTCGGCTCCCGACGCGCTGTGGAAGGCGTCGTATCTCGCGGTCGTCCCGCCGTCCCAGGTACCGGAGTTCACCCTCGACAAGGACGGGCTCGCCACCCCGGTGGAGCCGCAGGACAAGGCGCTGGCCGTGGCCCCGGCGGAGCTGAGCGCCTCCTACACGGCGTATCTGCGGGACGGTGAGCCCGATGTGTTCACGCCGAGCACGGCGACCTCGGGCTGGCGCGAGACGCGCCGGACCACCCGGCGGGCGGGGTTCTCGTACCAGTACATCGACCAGCCGCTGACGGGCGCCACGTTCGCACCGCTCGGGCTGCGCACCGAGGACGGCGGGGCGCTGGTCTTCTTCAGCAGCAAGCACTTCGAGCGGCAGACCGCGGCGAAGGGGCTCAAGCCGGAGGTCAACGCGGATGTGAAGGCGCTGCTCACCGGCGAGGTGAACAGCAGCCTCACCAAGGAGCGGGTCTCCAGCCAGCTGGTGCACGTGCCGCCGCGCGCCGAGGGGGCCGGTTCCGGTTCCGACGCGGGCTCCGGCTCCGGCTCCGGCGGCAAGGTGCGGATGCTGAACCGGCTGCCGGGCCTGGTCGCGGCGAAGGGCGAATAGGCCGGCAGCGGCCCGAGCCGACGGGCCGCTCAACGGCTCAATGACTCAGCGGCTCAGCGGCTCAGCGGCCAGGCGATCGAGTCGTGGTCCAGCTCGCTCTGCTCGGCGCTGCCCGCGTACCGCGCGCAGGCGTCGGTGAGCGTCTCCAGCAGGGTCAGCGGGTCGGGCAGCTCGTGCTCGGGGCCGCGCACCCAGTGGACGTCGAGCTCACCCGGGAGCCGGGCGGGCGGCAGGAGGACGTAGCTGCCCCGGCAGTGCCAGCGCAGGCCCGGGTGGGCGTCCATGGTCTCGGGGTGGCAGTCCAGCTCGCAGGGCCACCACTCGTCCTCGTCCTCGGGGGTGCCGCGGGTGGCGGTGAAGAAGAGCATCCGGTCCTCGCCGGACTGGGCCACCGGTCCGACGTCGATGCCCGCGTCGAGAAGACGCTCCAGGGCGTTGCGGCCGGCGGTGAGCGGGACGTCCAGCACATCGTGGATCATGCCGGTCGCGGTGATGAAGTTGGCCAGCGGCTGGCCGGCGGCCCAGCGCTCGATCTGGGCGCGGTCGGTGGTCGACTGCGTCTGCCAGGCGAAGGAGATGGGATGCCGGGCGGGGGTGGGACAGCCGATGCGTTCGCACGAACATCGGTATCCGAGGGGGTGGGCGGCGGGGGCGATGGGCATGCCCGCGTCGGCGACCGCCAGGAGCAGCGCCACTCTGGCCGACTCCTCGGCCTCGGCCCCGGGTGATTTGGGACGTCGCCGCAGCCACTGGGAGATCCTGCTCTCTGTGCCGCGGAAACGGCCGGAATCGGCGCCCATCTATCCCCTCACCTCAGCAGTTCACCTCAGCGTTGCCTGTCCATCGTCGCACCATCCTGCGGTTCGGGTGGCCAGAGTTCACCAGCGAGGCCGTGTACCACTGCGCCGAGTGAGCACCATCACGCCCGATGTCACCACATACCGGATATCGATCAAGGGCGGGTCAGGGGCGCGGGGTGAGGCCGCCGAGGGTGTAGTCGACGATCGCGTCGGCGTACGCGTGGGTGAGCGGCTGGGTCCGGAGCAGCCAGCGGTGCATCAGCGGGCCGATGAGCAGCTCCAGGGCGATCCGGGGATCGGCGTCGGCGCGCACGTGTCCGGCCTCCTGGGCGGCCCGCAGCCGTGTGACATACAACGCGAGCTGCGGTTCGAGCAGCTTCTCGACGAATTCGGCGCCCAGCTTCGCGTCCACGATGCCCTCGGCGGTCAGCGCGCGGGTCGGGATCGCCAGCGCCGGATCGTTCAGCTCGTCGACGGTGGCCCGCAGGACAAGCTTGAGGTCGGCAGCCAGATCGCCGGTGTCGGGGATGCCACCCTCCGCGGTATCACCGGACCGCGCGGTATCACCGGACTGCTCCGCGGCCTCCTCGGCGGTCCTGGCCGCCAGGTCCAGGAAGGCTTCCATCAGCACGGCGGCCTTGGAGGGCCACCAGCGGTAGATGGTCTGCTTGCCGACCCCGGCGCGGGCGGCGATACCCTCGATCGTCGTGCGCCGGTAGCCGACCTCCCCGACGAGGGCGAGGGCGGCGTCATGGATCGCGCGCCGGGAGCGGTCGCTGCGGCGGCTGGAGTCGGGTGCCTTGGTGGGTGCCATACGGCCAATCTAGCGCCGGACGAGCCGATACGTATCGTCTTGATGCTGGTGTGTATCGCCTTGATGCCGGCCCGTATCCGTATCGTCCCTGGCGCATCGTCCTGGTGCCCGTACGTGTCCTCGTCGTGGCCCTGACCGGGCGGTCCGGTGAACCACCCGATCGATTCACTGCGGATCCGGCGCGCACAGCGCACCATGGGCTCACGCACAGACCGTGCGCATCCCACCGTTCCGCGGCCACCGCCGCCGTTCGCGAGGAGCCCGAGTTGAACCGTGACGCCACCCCTCGTCGCTACCTGATGTGCGCACCGACGCACTTCCGGGTCACCTACTCCATCAACCCGTGGATGGACCCGTCCAAACCCGTCGACCTGCCGCTGGCCCAGACCCAGTGGGAGGACCTGCGCGACCGCTACCGTTCCCTCGGCCACACCGTCGAGCTGCTCACCCCCCGCCCCGACCTGCCGGACATGGTCTTCGCCGCCAACGGCGCCACGGTGATCGGCGGCCGGGTGCTCGGCGCGCTGTTCGCGTACCGGGAGCGCTACGAGGAGGCCGGGGCGCACCGGGACTGGTTCCGGGAGCACGGCTTCGCCGAGGTCCATGAGCCGGAGCACGTCAACGAGGGCGAGGGGGACTTCGCCGTCACCGCCTCGTATCTGCTGGCCGGGCGCGGCTTCCGCTCCAGCCCGCTGTCGCACGCCGAGGCCCAGGAGTTCTTCGGGCTGCCGGTCGTCGGGCTCGATCTGGTGGATCCGCGCTACTACCACCTGGACACCGCGCTCTGTGTGCTGGACGCGGCGGCCGACGAGATCATGTACTACCCGGACGCCTTCTCCCCCGGCAGCCGGGCGGTGCTGCGCCGGCTGTTCCCGGACGCGCTGCTGGCCCGGGAGGCGGACGCGGCGGCGTTCGGCCTCAACTCGGTGAGCGACGGGCGTCACGTCCTGCTGCCGCAGGGGGCGACCGGGCTTCTGGACCCGCTGCGGGACAGGGGCTTCGAGCCGGTCCCGATGGACCTGGGCGAGCTGCTCAAGGGCGGCGGCAGCGTGAAGTGCTGCACCCAGGAGCTGCGGCCCTAGTCGGTCGGGTCGGCGGGCGGCCAGGGATCGCCCCAGGCGATGTCCCTGGCCGCCCGGTACAGCTCGCCGTGGCGCTTGGTGACCGTGGAGCGGTCCAGGCCCTCGTCCCGCGTGCACAGCTCCAGCAGCACCTGGCCCTTGCGGATCTGCGGCCTGCGGGTGATCCGGGCGGCCGCCGGGGCGGCGGGGAAGCGGGTGGCGACGACGTAACTGAACTTCTCGTCCTCGTGGCTCAGCGAGCCGCCCTTGACCTTCCGGTGCAGCGAGGAGCGGCTGACCCGGGCCGAGAAGTGGCACCAGTCGGCGCCGGGGGCGATCGGGCAGGCGTCGCTGTGCGGGCAGGGGGCCGCGACGCTCAGCCCGGCGGCGATCAGCCGGTCGCGGGCCTCGATGATCCGGGCGTATCCGTCGGGGGTGCCGGGCTCGACGATCACCACCGCCTGACCGGCGGCCGCCGCCGCGTCGACCAGTTCGGTCCGTGCCCCGGCGGTCAGCTCCTTGAGTACGTAGCTGACGGTGACCAGGTCCACCGGGTCCAGCTCCAGCGCCGCATCGATCCGGGCCCGCTCCCAGCGGGTGTCGCGCAGCGACGGCACCCCGGAGGCCTCGGCCAGTTCGCGGCCGAGCGCGAGGGCCGGCTCGGCCCAGTCCAGGACGGTCGTCGCCGGGCCCTCCCAGATCCCCGCCGCCGCCCAGCCCGCCGCGCCCGTGCCGCCCCCGACGTCGGTGTGGGTGGCGGGCGTCCAGTCGGGCGCGGCCTCGGCCAGGGCGCCGAGGGCGGACCGTACGGCTTCGAAGGTGGCGGGCATCCGGTACGCGGCGTACGCGACGACGTCGGAGCGGTTCCGCAGGATCGGGGCGTTCGTCGGGGTCTCCCCGCGGTAGCTGGCGATCAGCCGGTCGACGGCCTGCGCGGCCTGCTTGGGCGGCAGTCCGTCGAGCAGACCGGCCAGCGCGGCGCGCAGGGACTGTGCGGTGGGGAGGGTGACGTTCACCGCCGAATTGTAGGCGGAGGCGACCCGGCGGACGCGACCCGGCGAACACGTTCCGCTTCGCCGCCGCCGGAGGGGGTACGGGGAGAGCGCGGGCGGCGCGGAGGGCCGCACCAAGGCTTCACGTAACCGGTACGGAACGGGAATCCGGCGAACTCCACGCCCCCGTGGGCCTGTTGCTACGCTGGCCCGCGCGTGCACGGCACCAGATCAAGATGGTCCAGCGGGGGAGCCATGAGGCAGAAGATCGTGCGGCTGACGCTGGTCGGCGGGGTGGTCTTTCTCGCCCTGCTCCTGCTGCTGGCCACCTGCGGCGGCAGTCCCGGCGACCGCGACGGCGACGGGAAGGACGGCGCGGCCGCCGGGACGGCGAAGCCGGTGCTGCCGAGCGCGGGTCCGGTGACCCGGCTGACCGTTCCGCCGCAGTACACGACGGACCGGGGCTGGGAGATCATCGGCGCCTCCCCCGATGTCGCCGTCTCCCATGCGACGGGTCTGCTGGCCTATCTGGAGCGGGCCGCCGGGAACCGCTACCGGCTGCGCACCGTCGACACCGCCACCGGTGAGCTGGGCTGGCGGGGTCAGGCCTGGCGGCCGCCGGACCCGCTGCACTACCCGAAGCTCGCCACGGTGACCAAGGGCGACCGGCAGTTCTTCGTGACCTGGTCCTACGGGAAGGTCGGCGACGGGCTGTCCCCGGCGAGCACCTTCCTCGCCCTCGATCTGTACGACGTCACGAACGGGAACCAGCAGCGCGTCGAGGTGCCGTGGTCCGGGGCCCCCGACGTCCGTACGGCCGGTCCGGACATCGTGATCAGCGACGCGAAGGCGAACAGCACCCTGGTCGACCCGGTCACCGGCGAGGTGTCCGAGCTGGACGCCGCGCGGCTGAAGTACCCCAAGGGCTGCCCGGCCTGCAAGCAGCTCACCGAGGTGCACGGTCTGACCGCCGGGGGGCTGCTGCTGGGCGGGGCACGGGAGTTCTGGGTGCGCGGCGGCTGGTTCAGCCGGAACGTCGCACCCAAGGGCACCGACAAGGGCAGCGGGGTGGTGACGTCGGCGACCCCGGACCGGGTGCTGGCGAAGTGGGCGCCCGCGAAGAAGACCAAGCGGGCGGCGACCCACGAGCTGTGGGCGGTGCACGACGCGGCGACCGGCGAGGTGCTCGCGTCGGTGGAGTGCCACAAGCCCGCCATAAAGCCGGGGCGCTACCCGCAGGCGGTCCTCTCCCCCTCGGGCGACTACCTGATCGCCGGGAACCTGGCCTTCGACCTGGAGGCGAAGCAGGGCCGCTGCTTCGAGGACGAGGGCGGCACGGCTCATCTGACGCTGGCCACGGTGACGGACGACGGCATCGCGTACGGGGCCGAGAACGCGCGCGACGCCTCGGAGGCGCTGTCCGGCGGCGGGCTCCCGGTCGCGATGGACTTCGCCACCTGGAGCACCGAGCGGCTGTCGCGCGACGCCCGGCTGCCGGGGACGGAGACGACGGGGGTCGGGGTGTTCCGCTGGACCGACCGGCAGGACCGCACGCATCTGATCGGCTACCCGCGCACGGGCTGAGGGCCACCCCGGCCGGGGCGGCTCCCTCAGCCGGGGTGCTCCCTCAGAGGCCGCCCTCGCGCCCCGTGCGCTGCCAGGGGCGGCACAGGAGCAGGAAGCAGGCCATCGCCGCCACCGCGCACGCCACCTGGACGACGGCCATCGGTACGGCCGTGTCCTCCCCCGCGATGCCGACCAGCGGGGAGGCGATGGCGCCGATGAGGAACGAGGACGTGCCGAGCAGCGCGGAGGCGGAGCCCGCCGCGTGCTTGGTCCGCATCAGCGCCTGGGCGTTGGTGTTCGGCATCGCGAGGCCCATCGCCGACATCAGCACGAACAGCCCGGCGGCGACCGGCACGAGGCCGACCTCGCCGAAGACGCCGGTCGTCATGAGCAGCAGCGCGACGGCGGCCAGGACGATCACCGAGAGGCCGAAGCCGAGCACCTTGTCGAGGCGGAACCGGCCCACGAGCAGCTTGCCGTTGATCTGCCCGACGATGATCAGGCCGATCGAGTTGAGCCCGAAGAGCAGGCTGAAGGTCTGGGGCGAGGCCCCGTAGATCTCCTGCACGACGAACGGGGAGGCGGCGATGTACGCGAAGAGGACGGCGAAGGCGAGACCGCCCGTGACCATGTAGCCGGTGAAGACCCGGTCGGCGAGCAGCCCGCGCATGGTGCGCAGGGCGTCGGTGACCCCGCCGGTGTGGCGGTCGGCGGGCGGCAGCGTCTCGTGCAGCCACTTCCAGACCACGAGGGTGAGGGCGATGCCGACGCCGGTCAGGACGACGAAGATGCCGCGCCAGTCGGTGACCCGCAGGACCTGGCCGCCGATCAGCGGCGCGATGATCGGGGCGACGCCGGAGATCAGCATCAGAGTGGAGAAGAACCGGGCCATCTCCACGCCGTCGTAGAGGTCGCGCACCACGGCCCGCGCGATGACGATGCCGGCCGCGCCCGCGAGCCCCTGGAGGAGGCGGAAGCCGATGAGGAGTTCGGCGGTGGGGGCCAGGGCGCAGATCGCGGTGGCGAGGACGTAGACGACCATGCCCAGCAGCAGGGGCTTGCGGCGGCCCCAGCGGTCGCTCATCGGTCCGACGACGAGCTGGCCGAGCGCCATTCCGGCCAGGCACGCGGTCAGGGTGAGCTGGACGGTGGCGGCGGGGGCGCTCAGGGAGTCGGTGACCGCGGGGAGCGCCGGGAGGTACATGTCCATGGAGAGCGGCGGCAGTGCGGTGAGTCCGCCGAGGACCATGGTGACCAGGAATCCGGTGCGCCGGGCCGCCTTCGCCGCCGGGCCGGGGAGCCCGGAGCGGCCGGAGCTTCCCGGCGGACCGGGGGTTCCCGGCTGACCAGGGGTTCCCGGCAGGCCGGCGGGGGCGGTGATCTGCGGGGCCGCCGGGTCGACGGCGAGGGCGCCCGCGTCACCGTGCGGGGGCTGCCGGTCCTCGGTCCCCGCGCCGGTCCCGGTCGTGGGTATGTGTGCTCGCTGGGCCCGGCTGCCGCCGCTGTCCGGCATTCTCTTCTCCACATCGTTGAATCCGCATCTATGCTCTCAGCTCGGCCGGAGTGGTCGATACCTTTTTCGGGCGGACTGGGCGGACTGGGGTGGCGGGCATGGGTGGGACGGTGCGCTGGGGTGTGCTGGCGACGGGCGGCATAGCCGCGACCTTCACGGCGGATGTGCGGAAACTCCCCGACGCCGAGGTGGTGGCCGTCGCCTCGCGCACGGAGGCCTCGGCGCGGGCCTTCGCCGAGCGGCACGGGATCGGGCGGGCCTACGGCAGCTGGGCGGAGCTGGTCGCCGACGACGAGGTGGACGTGGTGTACGTGGCCACCCCGCACTCGGCGCACCACGCGGCGGCCGGGCTGGCGCTGAGGGCCGGAAAGCATGTGCTGTGCGAGAAGGCGTTCACGCTCAACAGCCGGGAGGCGCGGGAGCTGGTGGCGCTGGCCCGGGACCGTGGCCTGTTCCTGATGGAGGCCATGTGGACCTACCTCAACCCGGTGATCCGCCGGCTGACCGAGCTGGTCCGGGATGGGGCGATCGGCGAGATCCGTACCGTACAGGCGGACTTCGGCTTCGCGGGCGACTTCGCTCCGGGGCACCGGCTGCGCGATCCGGACCTGGGCGGCGGGGCGCTGCTGGACCTCGGGGTCTATCCGGTGTCGTTCGCGCAGCTGCTGCTGGGTGAGCCGGACCGGGTTCAGGCCGACGCGCTGCTCTCCCCCGAGGGTGTCGACCTGAACACGGGGATGCTGCTCGGCTGGGACTCCGGTGCGAACGCGCTGCTGTCCTGCTCGATCGTCGGCCACCACCCGACGGCGGCGACCGTGATCGGCACGGCCGGGCGGATCGACATCCCCCGCGACTTCTTCCACCCGGACCACTTCGTGCTGCGGCGGGCGGGGAAGGAGCCGGAGACGATCACGTCGGGCCCCGGCCCGGTGGGCCTGTCCGGCATGCAGTACGAGGCTGCCGAGGTAGCGCGCGCGGTGCGGGCGGGCGAGACCGAGTCCCCGCTCGTCCCTCTGGAGGGTTCGCTCGCGGTGATGCGGACGCTCGACGCGGTACGGGACCGCATCGGCGTCCGCTACCCGGCGGACCGCTGAGCCCGGTTACGCGGGGGTGAGCCCGGGGTTGCCCGCCTCGGTGACGAAGGAGGCGGCCGTGGTGAGCGGCGCTCCGGGGGTCGTGACGGCCGCCACCGTACGGAAGTCGGCGCGGGCCTCCTTCGTGCCGAGGGTGACGACCGCGTAGCCGCGCCGCCCGTTGTAGTGCTTCAGGTGCGGGTTGGCGCGGGTCTGGTTCTCCCAGTTGGCGGGCCGGTCCGCGCCGTCCTTGCCGCTGCTGATCGAGGTGGTGACGATCTCCGTGCCGACGGTGCGCGACGCGGGGTCGTCGAAGTCCTTCTTGAGGTCGAAGGCGTAGGAGACGTGGACGTCGCCGGTGAGGACCATCAGGTTCTCCACCCCGGCGGCCTCGGCCCCGGCCAGCACCCGCTGCCGGGAGGCCGGGTAGCCGTCCCAGGAGTCCATGGAGAGCTTGTAGGCGTCGGTGGGCACATCGCGCCGCTGGGCGAAGGTCACCTGTTGCGGCACGACGTTCCAGGTGGCGTCCGAGGCGCGCCAGCCGTCGGTCAGCCAGCGTTCCTGGGCGGCCCCGGTCATGGTGCGCGCGGGGTCCTCGGACTCGGGGCCCGGGGTGCGCCAGCCGTCGCCGTACGCCTGGTCGCTGCGGTACTGGCGGGTGTCGAGGATGTCGAACTGGGCGAGCCGGCCGAAGCGGAGGCGGCGGTAGAGCGTCATGTCCGGGCCGGTGGGGCGCTGCGGGGTGCGCAGCGGCTGGTTCTCCCAGTACGCGCGGTACGCGGCGGCCCTGCGCAGCAGGAACTCCTCGGGCGGTACGTCGTTCTCGGGGATCTCGCCGGCGTAGTTGTTCTCGGTCTCGTGGTCGTCCCAGGTGACGACGAAGGGGTGGGCGGCGTGGGCGGCGCGCAGGTCCGGGTCGGACTTGTAGAGGGCGTAGCGCAGCCGGTAGTCCTCCAGGTTCTCCGTCTCGCGGTTGTAGTGCGCGGGGAGGGTGCGGTCGGTGTAGTTCCGCGCGCCGCCGGTGGCGGTGACGGCGTACTCGTAGAGGTAGTCGCCGAGGTGGAACACGACGTCGACGTCCTCGGCGGCGAGGTGGCGGTGGGCGGTGAAGTACCCGTCGTGGTACGCCTGGCAGGAGACGGCGGCCAGGGTCAGGGAGCTGTTACGGGCTCCGGGGGCCGGGGCGGTGCGGGTGCGGCCGACCGGGCTGGTCCAGCTGCCGGTACGGAAGCGGTAGTAGTAGACCCGGCCGGAGCCGAGGCCCTGGACCTCGGCGCGGACGCTGTGGGCGAACTCCGGGTGGGCGGTGACCGATCCGCGCCGCTCGACACGGCGGAAGCGCTCGTCGCGGGCCACCTCCCAGCGCACCTCGACCCGCTCGCGCGGCAGTCCGCCGCCCGGCTCGTAGGGGCGGGGGGCGAGCCGGGTCCAGATCAGGACGGACGCGGGGTGCGGGTCGCCGGAGGCGACGCCGAGGGTGAACGGGTCCTCGGTGATCCGCCGGGAGTCGAGCTCGGCGGCGCTCGCCGTGCCGGCGGCGGGCAGGTTCACGGCGAAGGCGAGCGCGGCGGCGGCTCCGGTCGCGGTCAGGAAGCGCCTGCGCCCCACCCCCGGTTCGAGTAAGCGGGCGGCGGTGCGGAGTTCGGTCGCTCGGGTGCTCTGATCGGGCGTCATGATGGTCTGTGCGGCTGTCATATGCCCCTCCTCAGCCCGGATGCTGTCGGGATTCATGGCAGCCGCCCGCGACGACGCACCGTTGTCGCGTGCACAACATCCGCATGGCGGGTCGATGAGCACCGCGTGCCCCGTGCACCGATCTGTCCCGTACGCTGCCGGGCCATGAACACAGAGCAGAAGGTCGCTGTCGTCACGGGTGCGGGATCAGGGATCGGGCGGGCCGTCGCGCTCGCCCTCGCGGGTGCGGGCTGGTCGCTCGCGCTGGCGGGCCGGCGGGCCGAACCGCTGGCGGAGACGGCGGCCGCCGCCGGGGACACCGAGGCACTGTGCGTCACCACGGACGTGTCCGACGCCGACGAGGTCGGCGCACTCTTCACCGCCGTACGGGAGCGGTTCGGCCGGCTGGACCTGCTGTTCAACAACGCGGGCACGTTCGGCCCCGGCGGCGTACCTCTGGAGGACCTCGCCGCCGAGGACTGGCGGGCGGTCGTGGACGTGAACCTGACGGGTGCGTTCCTGTGCGCGCAGGCGGCGTACCGGCTGATGAAGGAGCAGGACCCGCAGGGCGGCCGGATCATCAACAACGGCTCGATCTCCGCCCACGCGCCCCGCCCGCACTCGATCGCGTACACCGCGACCAAGCACGCGATCACCGGGCTGACGAAGTCGCTGTCACTGGACGGCCGGCCCTACCGGATCGCCTGCGGGCAGATCGACATCGGCAACGCGGCGACGGAGATGACCGAGCGGATGCGGACCGGGATCCCGCAGGCCAACGGGGAGCTGGCGGTGGAGCCGGTGATGGCGGCGTCCGACGTGGCGCGGACGGTGCTGCACATGGCGGAACTGCCGCTGGAGGCGAACATCCCGTTCGCCACGGTCATGGCGACGAACATGCCGTACGTCGGGCGCGGCTGAGCCCGCATGCGATCACATTCGGCCGCTAATTAGCCATCGAGTGACCGGATTTGCCAATTTATCCGCCTGTGACCGAGCAAGCGCGTGCTGTCCGTATGATCGCATCTCGTTACGCCTTCACCAGAACACCACAGAAGGAACACCGCATGCGCATACGCACCGCTGCGCCGATCGCCCTGGCCGCCGCCACCGCACTGGCCGGCTCGCTCCTCGCCACGGCGGCACCGGCCTCGGCGGCCGCCCACCAGGGCGGGCTGCACTTCGGGACGGTTCAGTACGACGGCCCCGGCAAGGACGACCGGTCGAAGAAGTCGCTGAACGCCGAGTGGGTGAACATCCACAACAACGGCAAGAAGAAGGTCCAGCTCAAGGGCTTCAAGGTGAAGGACAACACCGGCTTCACCTACACCTTCGGCAGCTACACCATCGGCGCGGGCAAGACGGTCAAGCTCCGCACCGGCAAGGGCAAGAACGTCTCGGGCACCGTGCACTGGAACCGGGGCGCGTACGTCTGGAACAACACCGGCGACAAGGCCCGGCTGATCAAGCCGAACGGGAAGCTCCAGGACTCCTGCTCCTGGAAGAAGTCCACGAAGGCGAACAAGGGCATCAAGAACTGCCACTGACACGTCCGGGAGGACTGTCCGGGGAGGGCTGGTCGCGGGCCGGGGGGGGCGCGACCAGCCCTTTCGCGCGTCGTACCGTCGTACCGCCGTACCGCCGTACCGGGAATGACGGGAGGGGCGGCCGGGTTGACTGCTGCATGACACATGATCACGGTCCCGAAGTTCTGCGCTACACCGCCTTCTCCGCCGACCCCGCGGGCGGAAACCCCGCCGGAGTCGTCCTGGACGCCTCCGGTCTGGACGAGGAGCGGATGCTCGCCGTCGCTGCGGAGGTGGGCTACAGCGAGTCGGCGTTCCTGACCGAGCGGACCGGCGAAGGCGCGTACACGATCCGCTACTTCAGCCCGAAGGCCGAGGTGCCGTTCTGCGGCCATGCCACGGTCGCCACGGCGCTCGCCCTGGCGGAGCGCGACGGGCCGGGCGAGCTGGAGTTCGCGACGGCCGCGGGTACGGTGCCGGTCTCCGTCGTCCGCGAGAACGGCGAGCTCCGCGCCACCCTGACCAGCGTGGCCCCGCGGGTCGAGGAGACCGCCGCGGCCGATGTGGCGGAGGCGCTGGCGGCCCTGGACTGGGCGGCCGCCGATCTCGACCCGGCCCTGCCGCCCCGGATCTCCTACGCGGGGGCCCGGCATCTGGTGCTGGCCGCCGCCACCCGGGAGCGGCTGGCGGACCTGGACTACGACTTCGCGCGGCTCGAAGCGCTGATGCACCGGCTGGACCTGACCACCCTGCAACTGGTGTGGCGCGAGGGGCCGGAGCTCTTCCACGTCCGCGACCCGTTCCCGGTGGGCGGGGTCGTCGAGGACCCGGCGACGGGCGCGGCGGCCGCGGCCTTCGGCGCGTACGCACGGGAGCTCGGGCTCGTACCGGAGGCCGCCGTGCTGACCCTGCGCCAGGGGGAGGACATGGGCCGCCCCGGCACGCTCACCGTCGAACTGCGCGCGGACGACGCCCGGATCCGGGTCAGCGGCACGGGCGCCCGGATCAGCTGAGCGTCCGCGGAACCGAGGCGGCGGCCGCGGTTCAGCCGGTGGCGTCCTTGACCGGGGAGACGTGGGCGTACCAGCGCTCCGTCTCCTCCGGGTCGAGGGCGCGCTCCAGCAGGACGTCACCGCGCATGCCGGGGAAGAAGCGGCCCGCGGGCCAGGTCCTGCGGTAGGACGGCTCGTCCAGGACCAGCAGCCGGACGCCGTCGACGACGGGGATGTCGGCCGGGGCGCCCTCGTTCCACACCGGTTCGCCGTCCGGGGCGACCAGGTCGAAGGAGCCCACGGCGTCCACCTGCCCGGGGGTCTCCCGGCAGACGGCCGCCTCCTGCGGCGAGGGCGCGCGGCCCTCCACATGGCCGCCGCCTATGAGCGCGTCGGCGAGCAGGGTGTGCAGCTGGAAGTTGTCCCCGATGCCGGAGAACCGCAGGCGATAGCCGGTGCCGCTCGTCCGGTGGAGGGCGACGAGCGGTTCGTCGTCCAGCACCAGGAGGGCGTGGGCGAGGGACTTCAGCTCCAGGCCGGAGGCCCGCTCCACCGCGCCGAGCAGCCGCAACGCCTCGCCCCGGGAGCCGGCCGACCGCCGCACCCCGGGGTGGTTCAGCATCGCGACGGCGGCCATCTCCCACTGGGGAAGCGTCCACCAGCCGACGGCGGCGTCGAAGCCGGCCCGCTCCACGAGTTCCGGGCCCGGCTCGCCGCCGTCGGGGGCGGGAAACGCGCCGCCACCGGTCGCGGCCCACGCCTCGGTGCACACCAGGGCCTGCTCCAGGGTCCACCGCAGCCCGGCCAGCACCCCCGGGGCGCAGCGCTCGGCGTCCGCGCCTCGTTCGACGCAGGCCCCGACGAGCACGGCGACGACGGCACGGTGGCCGGGCGGCACCTGCTCCAGTACGGCGGCGAGCCGCGGCCCGCCGTCCAGCAGCTCCGACTCCCTGGCCTGCCCGAAGGTCTCCTGCAACCGGGCGAACGCCTTGCCGGACCGTTTGGCGTCCCGCGCCTTCACCGCGGCCTCGAAGTCGGCGACGGCACCCCCGAACCCGGCTTTACCGAATATCATTCCGGCACTTTATCGACATGCCGTCGGGCGCCGCGAAGCCGGTCACCACCGAGGGCTGCCGCATTCCTCACCGTAGGGTTTCCGCGCCCTCACCCCGCTCTCCTCACCGTACGAACACACCGGCTCGCGCAGCGGCGACCGCCGCGTCGGCGGCACGGTCGGCCGCCGCCTCGTCCAGCGGCGCGCCACTGGCCAGCAGCCGGTAGTACAGCGGCGCCGACACCGCCGCGATCACCTCACCGGGGTCCGTGCCGGCGGGCAGTTCACCGCGTTCGACCGCCGCTTCGACGCAGCCGGACCACTCCCCGATCCGCACCGCGTAGAAGCGGTGCAGGGCGTCGGCGGCCCGCGGGTCGCAGGTGGCGGCGGCGATGACGGCCACGAAGAGAGGCCCCTGCCGGGGGTCGGTCAGCGTGCGGACCACGAGGCGCGCGTTGGCCCGGAGGTCCCCGACCAGCGATCCGGTGTCCGCGCGCGGCAGCGACTGCTCCGCCATGTCCGTGAGCAGATCGGCCACCAGCCCGGCGGGGGCGGCCCAGCGCCGGTAGACGGTCGTCTTGCCGACCTCGGCCCGCCGGGCGACGTCGGCCAGGTCGAGCCCGTCGAAACCGTGCTCGACCAGCGCGTCCCCGGCCGCACGCAGCACCGCCTCCCGCACCCGCGCGGTGCGGCCGCCGGGGCGCACGGTGCCCGGCTCCCCACCGTCGGCGTCGACACCTTCAGAAGTCATAACGGGTCTCCAGTTCCATTAACAACGCTTCCCCTGTTACGGTGACGCCACCTTAACGGAACCACAGAACCGTTAAGTCATTCCGTGCTGCTCAGGAAGGCGTCCCTGCCATGTCCCGTACCGCTCCCGCATCCACCGGACCGACGGCCGTCCCCCGCGCCGCCGGCCCCCGCATGACGAGACGCCAGAAGCTCGTGCTGGCACTGCTGCTCGGCTCCCAGTTCATGATCGCGGTGGACTTCTCGATCCTGAACGTGGCACTGCCCGTCGTCGGGGAAGGGCTCGGCTTCTCCCTCGGCGACCTCCAGTGGATCGCCACGTCCTTCGCGCTCGCCGCCGCCGGATTCACCCTGCTCTTCGGACGCGTCGCCGACCTCGTCGGCCGCAAGAACCTGTTCATCGGCGGCATGGTCGTCCTCGGTCTCTCCTCCGCGCTCGGCGGCCTCGCCACCTCGCCCGGGGTCCTCCTCACCGCCCGCGTGCTCCAGGGCCTGGCCACCGCGGCCGTCACCCCCGCCGGACTCGCGCTGCTGACCACCTCGTTCAAGGAGGGGCCGCTGCGCGAACGCGCGCTGGGGCTCAACGGGGCCCTGATGTCGGCCGGGTTCACCGCCGGAGCGATCCTCGGCGGCCTCCTGACGGACCTGCTCTCCTGGCGCTGGGCCTTCTTCATCAACGTACCGGTCGCGGCCCTGGTCGTGCTCCTGGCCCCGTCCGTGATCACCGATTCCCGGCCGGAGCGGCGGCCCCGGCTGGACGTGCCCGGCGCGGTCACCGTCACCGGCGGGCTGCTGCTGCTCGTCCTCGGACTCACGCAGGCCGGCGAGACCGGCTGGACCGCCCCCACCACACTGGCCTCCCTGGCCGCGGGCGCCGCACTGCTCGCCACCTTCGTCCGCATCGAGCAGCGGGCCGCCGCACCGCTCGTCCCGATGCACATCCTGAAGCGTCGCAGCATCGTCTGGGGCAATGCCGCGGGGCTGATCGCCTTCGTCACGGAGACCTCGCTGGTCTTCCTGCTCACCCTGTATCTCCAGGAGGTCCTCGGCTACTCCGCGCTGGCCACCGGCCTCGCGTTCGGCGTGCTGGGCATCGGCACGGTCGTCGGCGGGATGCTCGGCGGACGGGCGGTGGGCCGGTTCGGCAACCGGCGCGCCATCGTGCTGGGCGGGGC
The DNA here is from genome assembly GCF_044757365.1 of Streptomyces sp. NPDC091289. Lineage (NCBI taxonomy): Bacteria > Bacillati > Actinomycetota > Actinomycetes > Kitasatosporales > Streptomycetaceae > Streptomyces > Streptomyces sp. NPDC091289. The sequence continues at coordinate 122,711 of NZ_JBIVUT010000007.1, read as the reverse complement.
CGTCCAGGCCGTCGCCACGCTCTCCCTCGTCGCGCTCGGCACGTCCGGCTCCTGGATCTGGCTCCTGCTGACGGCCACCTTCGTCGGCGGTGTGGGCAACATGCTGATGATCGTCGGCTTCATGGTCACGGCCACCTCGGGCCTGCCCGACGAGGAGCAGGGGCGGGCCACCGGACTGGCGACGATGACCCAGCAGGTCGGCATCGCCCTCGGCATCCCGGTGATGAGCGCGGTCGTCACCGCCCGGACGGGGGCCGTGACGGGGCCGGAGGCGATACTCTCCGGCGTCTCCACCGCCATCCTCGTGAACTCCGCCCTGGTCCTGGCCGGCGCCCTGCTCGCCGGGTACTTCCTGACGGAGAGGGAGACGGAGAGGGACCGGACGGCAGCGGCGGAGGCGTGAGCAGGACGGGACCGGCCACCGCCTTCCGCCCCGGGGGCGGAACAGGACCGACAGCGGGAGGATACGGACATGGCTGCTCCCGAGCGGGGTCCCGAACCCGGCCCCCGTACCGACACCGGACCGGGCCCCGACACCGGGCGAGGCTCCGGCACCGGGCGGGGCTCCGATGCCGAGCCCGGCCCCGGCCCCGACGTCGGCCCCGAACCCCTGACCGTCCCGAGCATGTCCGCGGGTCCGGACTTCGTCCTGCGCCCCTGGGAGATGAGCGACCTCCCGCTGGTCCGCGAGGCCTCGCTCGACCCGTACATCCCGCTCATCACCACGATCCCGTCCCGCTACTCGGACGCGGCCGCCGAGGCGTTCGTCCGCAGGCAGTGGGAGCGCGCGGCCACCGGCGCGGGGTACCCGTTCGCCATCGTCCGCTCCCGGGACCGGCGCCCGGTCGGCGCGATCGGGCTGTGGCTGCGCGATCTGCCCGAGGGCCGCGCCTCCCTCGGCTACTGGCTCACCGCCCCCGCCCGCGGCCAGGGCGTCGCCCGCGCCGCGCTGCGTACGGTGACGGGCTGGGCCCTGCACGACCTCGGCGTCCACCGCCTCCAGCTCTTCGTCGAACCGTGGAACACCGCCTCCGCCCGGATCGCCGAGGACGTCGGCTTCCGGCGGGAGGGGCTGCTGCGCGGCTGGCAGCAGGTGGGCGACCAGCGGCGGGACATGGCCGTGTACGCGCTGCTGAACACCGACGGGCCCGCAGATGACCGGGCGGCGACCGCGAACTGAACAGCGAGGCGTTACGATCGCGGGCACCGCTGCCGACCAGCAGCCGACGACCGGCAGCCGAGCCCAGGAGTACCGACCTTGTCCGCACCGTCCGCACCACGCATCGGCGTATCCATCGTGACCATGGGGGACCGCCCGCAGGCGGTCGAGGCGCTGCTGGCGTCGGTCGCCATGCAGGACGTCCGGCCCACCCGGCTCGTGATCATCGGCAACGGTACGGAGCTCCCGGACTACGCCTCCACTCCCGGCCTGGAGGACCTCGACGGCGGGGTCACCACCATCGAGCTGCCGGAGAACCTCGGCTGCCCCGGCGGCCGGAACGAGGGACTGCGCAGGCTCGCCGAGATCGGCGACGTGGACGTGGTGATCGAGCTGGACGACGACGGGCTGCTGGTCGACAAGGACGTCTTCCGCCGGGTACGGGACCACTTCGCGGCCGACGACCGGCTCGGCATCGTCGGCTTCCGGATCGCCGACGAGCTCGGCGAGACGCAGCGCCGCCATGTGCCGCGCCTGCGCGCGGGCGACCCGATGCGCGGCGGCGAGGTCACCGCCTTCCTCGGCGGCGGCCACGCGTTCTCCATGAAGATGCTGGAGCAGACCGGTCTGTGGCCGGCGGAGTTCTTCTTCACCCACGAGGAGACGGACCTCGCCTGGCGCGCGCTCGACGCGGGCTGGAAGGTGCTGTACGAGCCCGAGCTGCTGCTCCAGCACCCGAAGACGTCGCCGGCCCGGCACGCGGTCTACTACCGGATGACGGCCCGCAACCGCGTCTGGCTCGCCCGCCGCAACCTGCCCCTCCCCCTGGTCCCCGCCTACCTCGGCACCTGGACCCTGCTGACCCTGGCCCGCACCCGCGACCCGCAGGGCCTGCGCGCCTGGGCGGGCGGCTTCGCGGAGGGCGTCCGCACCCCGTGCGGCGAGCGGCGCCCGATGCGCTGGTCCACGGTGTGGCAGATGACACGGCTGGGCCGCCCGCCGGTCATCTGACCCGCGGGCCGGTGGGCCTACGGCGTCCAGCGGTAGAGCACATCGGGCTCGTTCTCCTCGTTGCGGCCGCCGTCGTCGAACGCGACGGCGGTGAACCCGTGCCGCTCGTAGAAGGCGCGGGCGGCGGCGTTGCGCCGGAACACATACAGGCCGATCGGCCCGTCCACCGCCCCGCGCACCTCCGCCAGCAGCCGGCTCCCGATCCCGCGCCGCAACGAGTCGGGCCGCAGATAGAGCTGATCGAGCTCGTCGTCCCCGACGAGCACGGCGAACCCCAGCACCTCGCCGCCCCCGCCTTCGCCCACTGCTTCGGCCACCCACACCGCGGTGCTGGTGGGCAGCACGACCTGGGTGATCCACGCGAGGGTGTCCTCGTCGCTGTGGACCCGGGGCAGATACGGCATGGCGGCGGCACGGGAGGCCAGGAACACTTTCGTCACAGCCTCCGCGTCCCGGCCCGCCGCCCGACGTATCCGCACCGCATCCGGCGCCATGGCCCCGCCCACGTACATGCTCTCCGTCACCCGCATCACTCCCCGTCCCAGGGCCGGTACGTCCCCGCCCGTGCGGGTGGGGAACAATGGCCGCGGGCAGCAGACCATGCCAAGGGGTCGTCGCGCAGGTGAAATACCGGTGCGGCGAGAGGGCTTGGGGAACACGGGGAACACAAGGGGGACATCGCGATGAGCTGGTTCTGGTGGATTCTCATCTTTTTCTGGGTCGGGGGCTTCGCCTGGACCCAGGACACCTTCCGCAAGGCCCTGCGCAAGCGGCACAAGCGGAAGCTGGAACTGCTGAAGGCGACGACGCGGAGTCAGCTCGCGCTCGAGGCCGCGAACAAGCCGCCGGAGCCGGTGTGCGGCTGCACCCACCATCTCGCCAAGCACGACAAGCAGGGCCGGTGCCATGAGCAGGTCGAGGTGCCGACGGCCTGGGACGAGAACAAGAAGCCGCTGCGCTACGAGCCCGGGCAGTGCACCTGCCAGCAGTACGTGGGCCCGCAGCCGCTCTCGCAGGTGTACGCGGAGGAGCTGACGGACCGCTGGCCGATCGGGCCGACGACAACGGAAGAGCCTCCGACCAGGTGAGACACCCGGCCGGAGGCCCTGGTAAGCGCACCGGCAGACGAGCCGTGCTGTACGCCGGGTTCTGTCTCACGGTCGCCTCGCGGCGGCCGTGGAGACGGCCATCCATCTAGGACCGGCATTGCTGCCGGCCTCGTGCGGTCTACCCGTGAACTCGGGCGAGCAGCCCTCGGACGTTCACGCAGGGCCGTCCCGTTTCCGGCACGCCCCCTCTTGACCTTGCTCCGGGTGGGGTTTACCTAGCCGCCTGAGTCACCTCAGGCGCTGGTGGTCTCTTACACCACCGTTTCACCCTTACCCGCGACCGAAGTCGCGGGCGGTCTGTTTTCTGTGGCACTGTCCCGCGGGTCACCCCGGGTGGCCGTTAGCCACCACCCTGCCCTGTGGAGCCCGGACGTTCCTCGGGAGGATCCGGGGATCCTCACGCGGCCGTCCGCACGACTCGTCTGCCGTGATCGCCATCCTACCGGGCTGTACAGACCGACTGCCCGGTCGGTCTCCCTCAGCCGAAGTCGCCGGTCTCCAGATCGAAGGCGAAGGGCTCGGGGAGCGGGAGCGGCTTGCCGTACGGGATGGTGAGGAGCTGGCGGTAGTCGTCGTTCTCCGGTTCGCTGAACAGCGTCACCGAGCCGTGGTCCCGGTCGATGAGCAGATAGAGCGGGATGCCGCCACGGGCATAGCAGCGGCGCTTGGCCTCGCGGTCGGCCTGCGGCTTGGTGGAGGTCACCTCCACCACCAGGGCGACGCCATCGCAGGGCATCCAGGGGTCGGCGCCGCGGAAGAGGCGGAGCTCAAGCGGGGCGAAGGTGCCGTCGGGGATGGCGTGGTTCTTCGGGCAGCCACCGCCGCTGCGGAGTCTCAGCCCTTTGTTTCCGGAGAACTGCATGCGCGTTCGGGCGCGCCTGGCCACTTGGTCGGCGATCAGCCCGATGTAGTCCTCGTGGTCCCCGTCCGGCGGCGGCGTCACGACGATCTCCCCCTCGATCAGTTCCGCCCGGAAGCCTTCCGGCGTGTCCAGGGCCAGGAAGCCCTCCAGAAGGACTTCTGCCTGCGTGAGCGGCTCGTGCGCCATGGCAGTCATGTCACGCTCCTTCCTCGGTCGCTCGCCAGACTGGGGCATCGGGGGACCAGCCGTCCGTGAGAGGGGAGTTCTTCCTCCGATCGTGGCACAGGACCGCTCGGCGTGGACGAAAGCGCGGGAAGGAACGTGGCGCTTGACCTTGCCGCAGCGTCAACGTTTCTACTGGCCACATGCGTATCGGAGAGATCGCCGCGCTCGTGGGAGTCACATCCCGGGCCGTCCGGCACTACCACCACATCGGCCTCCTGCCCGAGCCCGCCCGGCAGTCCAACGGCTATCGGGCGTACACCGTCCGCGATGCCGTGCTGCTGGCCCGGATCCGGCGGCTGACGGAGATCGGGCTCTCCCTGGACGAGGTGCGGGACGTGCTCGCCGACGACGCGGGGCGGGAGCTGGCCGAGGTGCTCGGGGAGCTGGACGCCGATCTGGCGCGGCAGGAGCGGGAGATCCATGAGCGGCGGCAGGTCCTGGCCGTGCTCCTGGAGGCGCCGCTCACCTCGGACGGGCCGCTCTCCCCCGCCCTCGCCGCGCTCCTGGAGAACGCGCCCGACACCACGTCCCCGGCCGCCGCGAAGGACCGCGAGCATCTGGCGTTGCTGGACGCGGCGGGCGACGGGGCCGGGTCCGAGGTGTTCGCCGCGCTGCGGCCGGTGGCCGAGGATCCGGGTGCGCTCGCGCTGTACGAGCGGCTCGACGAGCTGGCAGAAGCCGGGACGGACGACCCGCGCATCGCGCCCCTGGCGGCCGAGCTGGTCGCGGCCGTGCCGGACGAGGTGCTGGCGGTGATCCCCGAAGGGGAGCCGTCGGCGACGGGGTTCGGGCGGGTGCTGCTCGACGACTATCCGCCCGCGCAGCGCGAGGTGGTGCGCCGGGTGATGGAGGCGCTGGCCCTGCGGGTCCAGGGGAGAAGGTCATGACGCCGGGGCTGCGGGTGGCGAGGGCCGCCGCATGGTCGGTGCTGCCCGCCGAGCTGGTGCTGGTCGTCTGTGTGGTGGCCGGGGTGCGGATACCCGTCGGGGTCCTGCTGGGGGCCGAGGCCCTGGTGGTGGCCGTGCTCGTGCTCGACGCCTCGGTGCTGTGGCGGCTGTACGCGGCCCGGCGGCGGGACGGGACCGGGCGGCGGGCGGCCCTGCGGTCGGCGGTGGGCACGCTGGTGCCGGTGGCGTTGCGGCGGCTCGTGGTGCACGAGTTCCGGGCCCTGCACAGCCTCGGGCTGTGGGTCGTACGCCGCCGGCACCGGGTTCCGGAGGGGGCGCTGCCCGTCCCGTACACCGAGCCGCAGACCGGGGTGATGTACGCCTTCGCCTTCGTCTCGGTCCTGGAGACGGTGGTGCTGGCCCTGGTGATCCCCTGGCCGCTGGTCCACGCGATCCTGCTCGTCGTGGATGTGTACGGCGTCGTCGTGGTCTTCGCGATCCACGCGGCGTGCGTCACCCGGCCGCATCTCGTGGGGGCGGACGGTTCGCTGCGGCTGCGCTACGGCGCCCTGTTCGACCTCCGGGTGCCCGCCTCCGCCATCGTCTCCGCCCGGGTGGACCGGCGCTTCCCGGGTGGTGGACTGGTCCGGGTGGACGAGGACGGGACGCTCGATCTGGCGGTCGGGAGCCAGACGACGGTGACCGTGGAGCTGACGGAGCCGGTGGAGTTCGTGCGGCCGCTCGGCCGGCGCGGGAGCGCCCGGACGCTCCGCTTCAACGCGGACGATCCCCGGGCGGCCGTCGCTGCTCTCAAGCCCCCGCTCGCTTCCCCGCTCACGCCGGAGCGAACAGCACCGTCCTCGACGCCGGACCTGCCCGCGTGAGCCGGACCCGCAGCCGCTCCCCCAGCGGCAGCGGGGCCGTGCCGCCCTCGATCCGGCCGACGATCGCCGGGTCCCGGAGGTGGACCGTGCCGGTAGTGGGGTTCCGCTCCTGGATGTCCACCACGTACGCGTCGAAGAGTTCGCCCTCCCGCCCCTCCAGCAGCGCCGCCTCGACCAGGTCGACGCAGGCCCGCTCCACGGTGTTGGCGCGCCGCGTCCCCTCGGCCATCTCCTTCGGGAGGGCGGGGAGGGCTTCCCGGACCCACTCCGGGGGTTCCTTCCCGGCGGTCGCGGCGAGGCAGAGTTCGGACGCGTACCGGTCGACCAGGCGGCGCAGCGGTGCGGTGCAGTGCGTGTAGAGGTCGGCGACCGCCGCGTGCACGGCAGGGTCGGGGAGTTCGCCGTGGTCGAAGGCGGTGTAGCCCGCGCCGCGCAGGAGGGTCGTGCATTCCTGGAGGAACGCCGCGTGGTTGCCCTGCTCCGGGTCGAGGGAGCGGACGACCTCGGCGTACGGGACGTGGTGCGGCCAGTCGACGCGCAGGGCGCGGGCGGAGCGCCGCAGCCGGGCGACGGCCCCGTCCGGGGCGACGGGGAGGGTGCGCAGGATGCCGGTGCCCGTGTCGGCCATCAGGTGGGCGGCGGCCGTGCCGGTGAGCAGCGAGATCTGCGCGTTCCAGGCCTCGGCGGGGAGCGGGGCGCGGTAGGCGAGGCCGTAGGCGCCGTCGTGCTCGACGATCTCCTGTTCGGGGACGTCGAGCGAGATGCCGCCCCGGGCCAGCTCCTGTTCCTCGCGCAGCCGTCCGATGTCGCGGAGCAGGGCGAGGGGCTCCTCGGCGGTGCCCGCGTCGATCTGCCGCTGGACGCCCGCGTAGTCGAGCTTCGCGCGGCTGCGGACCAGGGCCCGGCGTACGTCGGTGGCGACGGCCCGCCCGTCGCCGTCCAGGTCGATCCGCCACAGCGCGGCGGGGCGGGTCTCGCCGGGGAGGAGGCTGGCGGCGCCCTCGGAGAGGACGGTGGGGTGGAGGGGGACCCGGTCGTCGGGGAAGTAGAGCGTGGTGACCCGGCGGTGGGCCTCGGCGTCGAGCGCGCCGCCCGGCCGGAGATACGCGGCGACGTCGGCGATGGCGTAGTGCACCCGGTAGCCGGCCCCGTCCCGGCGGCGTTCCAGATACATCGCCTGGTCGAGGTCTGTGGACGTGGGCGGGTCGATGGTGAGGAACGGCAGGTCCGTGGCGTCCTCGTGGGCCGCCAGGTCCGGGGCCCGCGCCGCCTCCGCCGCCTCCGCCAGTGCCTCGGGCGGGAAGGCGGCGGGCAGGTCGAGCTCGGTGCGCAGCGCCCGCAGGGCGGCCCCGAGCGAGCAGTCGGCTGCGCCGGTCATACGCAGGTGGCGGCGGGGCATGGACCGAGCGTAGGCCGGGCGGGGGCGGGCGGCATCCGGGGCGTGTCGGCGACCGGACGTGTGCGGCCGGCCGCCGTACGCGTGCACCTGCTGCCGGAGGTGCGCACCGGCCGCCGTACGCATGCACCGACCGCCGTACGCGTTCACCTGCGGACCGGCCGGTCCGGGCCGTCGCCGTACGGGAGGTGCCCGCCCGTCCCCGTACCCTTGCCGGGGACCCGGAGAGCCCGCACGCCGCCCGGGTCCGCGCTTGCGCCGTACGTACGAAGGAGAACCGCCGTGCTCGTGCTGTTGCCGCCCTCCGAAGGAAAGGCCGCCTCGGGGCGCGGGGCTTCCCTGAAGCCGGAGTCGCTGTCGCTCCCGGGGCTCGCCCCGGCCCGTGCGGCGGTGCTGGACGAGCTGGTCGAGCTGTGCCAGGCGGACGAGGAGAAGGCCCGTGAGGTGCTGGGCCTGAGCGTGGGGCTGCGGGGCGAGGTCGGCAAGAACGCCGAGCTGCGCACCGCCGGAACCCGTCCGGCCGGGGAGCTCTACACCGGCGTGCTGTACGACGCCCTCGACCTGGCCTCGCTGGAGACGGCCGCCCGGCGGCGGGCGGCCTCGTCGCTGCTGGTCTTCTCGGGGCTGTGGGGCGCGGTCCGGATCGGCGACCGGATTCCGCCGTACCGCTGCTCGATGGGGGTGAAGCTGCCCGGTCTCGGCGCGCTCGGCGCGTACTGGCGCACCCCGATGGAGACCGTGCTGCCCGAGGCCGCCGGGGACGGGCTCGTCCTGGACCTGCGGTCCTCCGCGTACACGGCGGCGTGGAAGCCGAAGGGCGAGGTGGCCTCGCGCACGGCGAGCGTGCGGGTGCTGCACGCGCAGCTGGTGGGCGGCGTGGAGAAGCGGTCCGTGGTGAGCCACTTCAACAAGGCGACCAAGGGCCGGCTGGTGCGCGATCTGCTGCTGGCGGGCGCGCGGCCCAAGGGTCCGGCGGAGCTGGTGGAGGTGTTGCGGGACCTCGGGTACGTGGTGGAGGCCGCGGCCCCCGCACGGGCCGGACGGCCGTGGTCGCTGGACGTGGTGGTGACGGAGATTCACTGACCGGCCGAGGGGAAGCAAGCGAGCTTGCTTGCGTTGCACAGTGCGCAACGCTCGTTGCAGATATTGACTTGCTCGCGGCAGGATGGCCCCATGACCTCCTCCGTGCCGTCCGCCGCGCCCTCCGCCCCGTCCGACGCCTCCGTGCTGGACCTCGCGCCCGTCGTCCCCGTCGTCGTCCTCCACGACGCCGCCGACGCGGTGCCGCTGGCGCGGGCGCTGGTGGCGGGCGGGCTTCCGGCGATCGAGGTGACGCTGCGGACGCCCGCCGCGCTGGAGTCGATCCGGGCCATCGCCGCCGAGGTCCCGGGCGCGGTGGTCGGCGCGGGCACGGTGATCTCGCCGCAGCACGTACGGGACACGGTCGGGGCCGGGGCGCGGTTCCTGGTCAGCCCGGGGTGGACGGACGCGCTGCTGGAGGCGATGAAGGCGTCCGGCGTGCCGTTCCTGCCCGGTGTCTCGACCACCTCCGAGGTGGTGGCCCTGCTGGAGCGCGGGGTGCGGGAGATGAAGTTCTTCCCGGCCGAGGCGGCGGGCGGCACGGCCTATCTGAAGGCCCTGTCCGCGCCGCTCCCGCAGGCCCGGTTCTGCCCGACCGGCGGTATCTCGCTCGCCTCCGCGCCGTCGTACCTCGCGCTGCCCAACGTCGGTTGCGTGGGCGGCAGCTGGATGGTGCCGGGCGACGCGGTGGCGGCGAAGGACTGGGACCGGGTGGCCCGTCTGGCGGCCGAGGCGGCGGCGCTCGCCCCGTAACCCCGCGAGGACGCCCTCAGCGCAGGATCTGTACGGCGTAGAGCCCGCCGATGCCCAGCGCCAGCACCCCCAGCAGCAGCCGCAGCGCCGTCTCCGGGAGGCGGGGCTGGAGGTGGGCGCCCAGGTAGCCCCCGCACAGTCCGCCGAGGCCGCAGGCCAGGCCGAGGGACCAGTACGGAGCGATGTCGCCGGTGGTGGTCAGGGACAGCAGCGCGTACGTCCCCGCGCCCACGACCGAGGTCACGAACGTGGCGGCGAGCGCGGCCGGGGCGACCTTCGCCACCGGCATGCCGCGCCCGACCAGGATCGGGCCGAGGAGTGAGCCGCCGCCGATCCCGTAGATCCCGCCGACGACGCCGACCACCATGGCCAGCCGGGTGACGGCGCGGGGCGAGGGCTCCCGTTCGGGGTCGGCCGTACGGGAGGCGCGCCGCAGGGTGCGCAGGCAGAGCCAGCTGCCCAGCGGCAGCAGCAGGACGGCGATGAGCAGCCGGAACACCGACGGGCCCGGCACCGCGAACACCCGGATCACCGCGCCGGCGACGACCCCGGGCACGGTGCCCAGGACGAGCAGCCGGGTCAGCGGCCCCCGCAGGGTGCCGGCCCTGTGGTGCCGCAGCAGGGCCCCGGGGCCCGCCACCACGTTGTAGAGCAGATTGGTCGGGGTGACCGCCGGGCTGGGCACCCCGAGCACGCTGACCTGGACCGGCAGCAGGAACACCGCACCCGACACGCCGACCGGTGCGGTGGCCACCGAGATCAGCAGCCCGGCGGCGAACCCGAGGAGCCCCGTCGACCAGCCCACGCGCGTCCGCCGCTAGCGCAGGTGGGAGGTGTCGTTGAGCAGGCGTACGGAGGCGTTGCCGTCGGCGTAATAGGCGACCGTGGAGATCGAGGCCGCCGACAGCTCCATCCTGAACAGCGCCTCCGGCGGTGCCCCCAGGGCGAGCCGGACGAGCGTCTTGATCGGGGTCACATGGGTGACGAGCAGGACCGTGCGGCCCGCGTACCGGGCGACGATCCGGTCCCGGGCGGCCGCGACCCGCTCGGCGACCTCCGCGAAGCTCTCGCCGCCGCCGGTCGGGGCGGTGTCCGGGGAGGCCAGCCAGGCGGTGAGGTCGTCCCCGTACCGCTCCCGCACCTCGCCGAAGGTCAGTCCCTCCCACGCGCCGAAGTCCGTCTCGCGCAGGCCCTCGTCGATCCGGACGTCGAGGCCGAGGCGGGCGGCGACGGCCGCGGCGGTCGCGCGGCAGCGGCGCAGCGGGGAGCTGACGATCTCCTGGACGGTGCCCAGGGCCGCGAAGTGCCCGGCGGCCCGTTCGGCCTGGTCACGGCCGGTGGCGGAGAGCTCGGGGTCGGTGCCGCCGCTGCCGGAGAACCGCTTCTCGGGCGTGAGCGCGGTCTCGCCGTGCCGGAGCAGGACGAGCGTGGCGGGCGCGCCCAGGTCGGGGGCCGAACCCCAGCCGGGCTGCGAGGCTCCGGTGGCCTGGGGACTGCTTCCGGCCGTTTCCGGCGCGGATCCGGCGGCATCGGAACGAGCCCTGGCCGCCTCCGGAACGGCTGTCCCCGGTACGGCTTCCTCCGGCGCGACCGCCTCAGCCACGGCTGCCTCCGGCACGGCTGCCTCCGGCACGGCCGCCTCCGGCACGGAGAAGAGCGTGTCGGCCGCCGGGGCGCTCGCGCCGCGTGCGGCCGCGAGGGCCGCACGGGCCTTGGCGGCACCCGCGACCTGGTCGCCGGGCGGGCCCTGGGCGGGCGTCGGCGGGGTGCTCACGGTGCCGCGGGCCGGGGCGTCGAGGGCGGCCGTGGAGGCGGACGCCTCCCACTGCCTGCCGTCGCGGCCCGCGTCCATCGCCTCGTTGGCGAGCCGGTCCGCGTGCTTGTTCTGCGCGCGCGGGATCCACTCGTACGTCACCGAGGACGGCGGCAGGACCGCGGCGGCCCGGGCCGCCAGCGGCTTCATGTCGGGGTGCTTGATCTTCCAGCGCCCCGACATCTGCTCGACGACCAGCTTGGAGTCCATCCGGACGTGGACGCGCAACGTGTCCCCCGCGTCCGGGAAGAGCGCCTTCGCGGCTGTCAGACCGGCGATCAGGCCCCGGTACTCGGCGACGTTGTTCGTCGCGACGCCGATGTACTCGGCGGCCTCGGCGAGGGGCTCGCCGGTGGCCGGGTCGATGACGACCGCGCCGTAACCGGCGGGCCCCGGGTTGCCCCGGGATCCGCCGTCGGCCTCGACCACCACCTGGCGGGCGACGCTCATTACAGGCCCGACTCCGAGGTGCGGACCAGGATGCGGTGGCAGTTCTCGCAGCGCAGGACCGTGTCGGGGGACGCGGCGCGCACGTCGCCGACCTCGGCCATGTTCAGCTCGAGCCGGCAGCCCTCGCAGCGGCGCTGGTAGAGCCGGGCGGCGCCGACCCCGCCCTGCTGGGAGCGGAGCTTGTCGTACAGCTTCAGCAGGTCGGCGGGGATGACCTCGGCGACGACCTGGCGGTCCTTGGTCACCGTGGCGGCCTCGGCGTCCAGCTCGGCGGTCGCGGCGTCGCGGCGGGCGGTGGCGTCGTCGACCTTGGCCTGGACGGCGGCGACCCGCTCGGTCAGCTCGGCGACCCGCTCCTGGGCGCCCTCGCGGCGCTCCATGATCTCCAGGACGACGTCCTCCAGGTCTCCCTGGCGCTTGGCGAGCGAGACGATCTCGCGCTGGAGGCTCTCCAGGTCCTTGGGCGAGGAGACCGCGCCGGAGTCCAGGCGCTGCTGGTCGCGGACGGCGCGCTGACGCACCTGGTCGACGTCCTGCTCGGCCTTGGTCTGCTCGCGGGTGGTGTCGCTCTCCTCGGTGGTGGAGGCGACCAGCAGGTCACGCAGCTGGGCGAGGTCGCTGCTGAGCTGCTCGATCTCGGCGTGCTCCGGCAGCGAGGTGCGCTTGTGGGAGAGCTGGGAGAGACGGAGGTCGAGGGCCTGGACGTCGAGAAGTCGGATCTGGTCGGCGGGCGCGGCGTTCAGTTGGGGGCTCCAGAGGAATGGTGGGTGGTCCAGGGGTCGGTGACCTGCTTCGAGACGTGGACCCGCAGGTCCCATCCGTGGCGGTCGGAAAGCGCGTCGAGCTGGGCGGCCGCCTGCTCGCACCAGGGCCATTCGGTGGCCCAGTGCGCGGCGTCGACGAGGCCGAGCGGCGAGTGCCGCACGGCCTCGGACGCCGGGTGGTGGCGCAGGTCGGCGGTGAGGAAGGCGTCGACCCCGGCGGCGCGCACGGCGTCGAAGAGGCTGTCGCCGGAGCCGCCGCTGACGGCGACGGTGCGCACGAGCGCCTCCGGGTCGCCGGCCAGCCGGATGCCCTGTGCGGTGGCGGGGAGCCGGGCGGCGGCCCGGGCGGCGAAGTCGGCCAGGGTCTCGGGGTGGTCGAGCTCGCAGATCCGGCCGAGTCCGCGGCGGCCCTCGGGGTCGGAGGGATCCGGCACGAGGGGGCCGGTGATCCGCAGGTCGAGGGCGCCGGCCAGGGCGTCGGAGACGCCGGGGTCGGCGGTGTCGGCGTTGGTGTGCGCGACGTGGAGTGCGATGTCGTGCTTGATGAGGGTGTGGACGACCTTGCCCTTGAAGGTGTCGGCGGCGACCGTCGTCGTCCCGCGCAGATAGAGCGGGTGGTGGGTGACGATCAGCTGGGCGCCGAGCTCCAGGGCCTCGTCGGCGATCTCGCGGACGGGGTCGACGGCGAACAGCACCCGGTCGATCTCCGCGTCCGGATCACCGCAGACCGTCCCGACCGCGTCCCATCCCTCGGCCCGCTCGGGGGGCCAGAGGGCGTCGAGTGCGGCGATGACTTCAGACAGACGGGGCACGGGTCAAAGGCTACCTGTCCGGCGTGGTCCGCCGCCCCTGGCCGCCGGACCTGTACGCCAGGACCGGCGGCCGGACACGAATCGTTACTTCACCGGCCGTCGCCGGAGAGCCGAGGAGGCGGCTGCTTCACCAGGTCGGCCACTTCACCGGATCGGCCACTTCACCAGGTCGGCTACTTCACCAGGTCGGCGCGGAGGTCGTCGAGGACCAGCTCGGCCGAGGTGACGCCGAGGCCCAGGTACCAGGTCTCGTCGGAGACGTCCTTGGCCCGGCCCTCCTTGACGGCCTTCAGGTTCTTCCACAGCGGGTTGGAGCGGGCGGTGTCGCGCTGGGTGGCCTTGGCGTCGCCGTAGACGCCGGTGAAGATCCAGTCGGCGTCCGCCTCGTCGATCTTCTCCGGGCTGATCTCGGCGGCGAGGTCGTTGATCTGCTGGTTCTTGGGACGCGGCAGGCCGACGTCTTCCAGGATCGTGCCGATGAACGAGGCCTTGGCGTAGAGCCGGAGGCGGTCGGGCATGTAGCGGACCATCGAGACGGTCGGCTTGTCGGAGCCGATGTCCTCGCCCAGCTTCGCCGCCTTCGCCCGGTACGCGTCGAGGTTCGCCTCGGCCTGCTTCGTGCGGTCCAGCGCCTGGGCGTTGAGGAGGTAGTTCTCCTTCCAGGTGAAGCCCGGGCGGATGGAGAACACGGTGGGGGCGATCTTGGACAGCTCGTCGTACTTGTCCGCGGCGCGGAGCTGGCTGCCGAGGATCAGGTCCGGCTGGAGGCCCGCGATGGCTTCGAGGTTGAGGCTGTTGATCGTGCCGACGCTCTTCGGCTCGCCCGCGTCCTTCTTCAGGTACGAGGGGATGGCCGCGTCTCCCTCGCTGGGGGCGTAGCCGACCGGCTTCAGGCCCAGCGAGACGACGTTGTCGAACTCGCCGACGTCCAGCACGACCACGCGCTTGGGGGCGGCCTTGATCTCGGTCTTCCCCATGGCGTGGGTGACCGTACGGGGGAACTCGCCGGCCGCGGCGTCGGTGCCGTACGCCGCCGTCTTCTTCGCCGCGTCCGCGAAGTCCTTGCCGCCCGTGGCGACGGCTGCCTTCTTGCCGCCGCCCGCGTCGGACTTCGCCGCGTCCGCGTCCCCGCCGTCACCGCCCCCGCAGGCCGACAGGGAGAGGGCGGCCGCCACGGCCAGGGCGACTGCGGCGGTACCGCGGGGTCGGAGGGACATCGCTTGCTCCAGTGGTCCACATACGTGCGAGGGGGCACGGGTATTCGGTTAGGGCTGCCTAACCATAGCCACGGCCACCTCCCGACAGCACACTCACCCCTGTCACCTCAGGAGAATCCGGGCATCACCACCCTTATGTGTGAAGTGCGGTGGCTCGTGTTGTTCGGCTGGAAGTGCGAAAACTAGCTTTCGTAGCCGGAGGTGACGAGTCCATGACTGCCTGTGCCATCGAGGACGGAACCGCCGGGGCCGCCACGACGGCGGACCCCGAAGCGGAACCCGGAGCGGAACCCGATCCGGAAGAGCTGGAAGAGTCCGGCGCGCCCGGAGTGCCCGCCGGGACGGACGGCTCCGCCCTGCCCGGATCCACCGCGGACGAGGAACCGGAACCGTCGTCCGCCGCGAGCGCCACCGTGATGCCGGCCGACGTCGCGCCGCTTCCCGGCGGCTTCACGCTGACCGCGGACGGGGCGTACGCCGCCCGGCTCACAGCGGCTCCCGGCCCGCCGGGCGAGCGCGCCTGGTATCCGGAGCGGTGGACGCTGGACGGGCCCGAGCCGTATGCGGTGCCTCTCCCGCTCGACCAGCCCGAGGAGCCGGACTCCCAGGTGGTGCCGCTGGCCGACGGGCGGGTGCTGATCCGGCGGCGGGTGGCGGACCGGCAGATGTTCTCGCTGCTCTACCCGACCGGGCCCGGGACCGGCGAACTCCCGCTGGGCGCGGTCGAGTCCACGGAGATGGTCCTGCTGCCGCCGTCGCCGGACGGCCGGTGCGTGTACGCCCTGGCGGCCGGCGAGCACGAGGCGTCGCTCTGGCTGGTGGCGGGCGGCGCGTTCGGACCCGAGGAGGTCGCGCGGATCCCCGGGCGCTGCTCGGGCGGGGTGTGGCTGGACCGGGCGGGCCGGATACTGGCGCTGGACCGGCAGGCGCCGGGCGGCGGACCGGTCAAGGCGGTCGCCGTCGACCTGGGGCGGGGGGCCGAGGTGACGCCGCTGCTCCAGATCGCGCCGGAGAGCAATGACCGGCTGCTGCTCGCGGACGCCGACAGCGGGCTGCTGCTGCTCCGCTCCGACGCCCCGGGCCACGACCGGCTCGGCTGGGGGGTGCTGGGGAGCTGTCTGCCGGTCAGGTTCCCGGAGTGCCTGCGCCTCGCGGACGTGGCGGTGACACCGTTCGCGGTGCAGCCGGGCCAGATGCTGATGCCGGAGAGCTGCGCGGTGGCGCTGCGGATCGACGGGGCGGCGGGCAGCTGGGTGGGCGTCTGGCGTCCGGCGGGCCGGCGGCTGCACCAGTTCGCGGCCCCGCTGGGCTGGGCTCCGGGGGCCGGATACTGGAGCCGGGACGGGGTGCTGCACCTCCCGTACGCGAACGGGGCGACGCCCTGCGGCGTGGCGCTGCTGGACGCCCCGGAGGACGGGGAACCCTCCTCCGGGACCGGCCCCGCGCAGGGCGGTGAGGGCGGAACGGAACCGTCCGCCGCCGTCGCCGCTCCTGCTGTGTGCAAGCCCGTTCCGTTGGGGCAGGCGCCTCTGCACGGAGCCGTTCGATCTGACTAGACTCGTGACCCTGGGCTACGCGGCCGTACCGCGCGGGTACCGACGGTGACCGCGTCGGGGGGCGGTGGCGGGGCTTGCGACACACGTAGGTGCGACACAGGTAAGCGATCACAACGGGGTGACTTCCCACATGTCCGAAGCACGGACCGACACGACCCAGCAGCGCCCGACGGGGGCGGACCACGGGGCCGGAACCGGCGGTTCCGGAAAGCACCGAGGGGGTGCGTCGGCGGAGAACACGTCGGTGCAGCCGCACGGCCGCCACCGCCGGCCGGCCGAAGAGGAAGCCAGGGCGGCCTGAGCCGCGCGACAGGCGAGCAGGAGAGGGCCCGGACCGGCGGACAGCCGGTCCGGGCCCTCTGCTGTGCGGCCCGCCCCCGTCGCTACCGCCGCTTCAGACCGAGGACTTCCGCGGCGGCGAAGGTCTCGTTCGGGGGCCGGTCCGCGTAGTACGGGGTCAGCAGCTCGTCCAGCTCCGCGAAGGTGAAGGTCTCCTTCGCCGCGTCGAACTGCGCGGCCACCCGGGGCCGTTCGACGACGGCGACCATGCCTCCGTGGACGACGAGCAGCTGACCGTTGACCCCGGCCGCCGCCGGTGAGGCGAGATAGCCGACGAGCGGGGAGACATGCTCGGGCGCCAGCGGGTCGAGGGTGCCGTCCGCCGGTTCCTGGAAGCCCGCGAAGACGTCCTCGGTCATGCGGGTCCGGGCGCGCGGGCAGATGGCGTTGGCGGTGACGCCGTACTTGGCGAGGGCGAGCGCCGTGGAGGTGGTGAGGCCGACGATGCCGCCCTTGGCCGCCGCGTAGTTGGGCTGCCCCGCCGAGCCCGCGAGGAACGCCTCGGACGAGGTGTTGACGATCCGCCCGTAGACCGGCCCGCCGGTCTCCTTGGAGCGGGCGCGCCAGTGGGCGGCGGCGAAGTGGGTGGTGTTGAAGTGGCCCTTGAGGTGCACGCGGACGACCGAGTCCCATTCCTCCTCGGTCATCGAGAAGATCATCCGGTCGCGCAGGATGCCCGCGTTGTTGACCAGGATGTCGAGCCGGCCGTGGGCCGAGATCGCCGACTCGACCAGCGCACGTGCCTGTTCGTGGTCGGAGACGTCGCCGAGGTGGGCGACGGCCCGGCCGCCGGCCGCGCGGATCTCGGCGGCGACCTCCTCGGCGGGGGCGGCGGACGCCTCGCCTGAGCCGTCGCGGCCGGGCTGCCCGTAGTCGTTGACGACGACGGCCGCGCCGAGACGGGCCAGTTCGAGGGCTTCGGCCCGGCCGAGGCCGCGGCCGGCGCCGGTGACGATCGCGGACAGGCCGTCCAGCGGGAGGGGAAGTGACATCACGGTCCTCGAATTCCTTGGATGCGGGCGGGGTTCAGAGCTCGATGCAGGTACGCAGCGACTCGCCCGTGCGCATCTGGTCCAGGGCGTCGTTGACCCCGTCCAGCCGGACCCGGTGGGTGATCATCGACTCCAGGTCGATGCGGCCCGCCCGCCAGAGCGCGATGGCCCGCTCGTAGGAGCGCAGGACGTCCCCTCCCCCGTACATCGAGGGCAGGATCCGCTTCTCGTCGAAGAACAGCTCGAACATGTTGACCTGGAAGTTGTCGTCCATCGCCCCGGCGCCGACGACGCACAGGGTGCCGCCGCGGCGGGTGTGCTCGTAGGCGGTGCGGGCGGTGGCGGACTTGCCGACGACCTCGAAGACGTAGTCGAAGCCCTCGCCGCCGGTGATCCGCTGCTTGGCGTCGGCCAGTCCGTCGGGGGCGACGGCCTCGGTGGCGCCGAAGCGGAGGGCGGCCTCGCGGCGGGAGGCGACCGGGTCGACGGCGATGATCTGGGCCGCGCCCTGGACCCGGGCGCCCTGGATGGTGGAGATGCCGACGCCGCCGCAGCCGATCACGGCGACCGACGAACCGGCTTCCACCTTCGCCGTGTTGATGGCCGCGCCGAGGCCGGTGGTGACCCCGCAGCCGATCAGGGCGGCGATCTCGAACGGTACGTCGTCGGGGATCGGCACCGCGCAGCCCGCGCCGACGACGACCTCCTCGGTGAAGGTGCCGGTGCCCGCGAAGCCGAAGACGTCGCCGCCGGGGCGCTTGAAGTTCGGGGTGCCCGCGTTCATGAAGCCGGCGAGGCACAGCTGGGTCTGGCCGCGCTTGCAGGACGGACAGGCCCCGCAGGCGGGCAGCCAGCAGACCAGGACCCGGTCGCCGGTGCTCAGCCCGGTCACCCCGTCGCCGATGTCGACGACCTCGCCCGCGCCCTCGTGGCCGGGGATGAAGGGGGCGGGCTGCGGGAGGACGCCGCTCATCGCGGAGACATCGGAGTGGCAGAGGCCGGTGGCGCGGATGCGGAGCTTGACCTTCCCGGGGCCGAAGCCCACCGCCTCGACGTCGTCGAGGACTTCGAGCTTCTCCTGGCCTATCTCGTGCAGTACGGCTGCGCGCATGGGTACGGCTCCCCTCAAATCGCCATCTTCATCGTGGTGTTGATGTGTTCAGGAGTGTTCGACGAGCGTGTCGGCGAGGACCGGCGCGTCGTCCCGTTCGGCGGCGGTGACCGTCACCTGGACGCGGCCGTCCCCGGCCCACATCCGGATACGGAGGGTCTCGCCGGGGAAGACCACTCCGGCGAAACGGGTGCGGTAGGCGGCGATCCGGGAGACGTCGCCGTCCAGCAGGGTGTCGGCGACGGCCTTCAGGGTCATGCCGTACGTGCACAGCCCGTGCAGGATCGGCCGGTCGAAGCCGGCCAGCTTGGCGAAGGCGGGGTCGGCGTGGAGCGGGTTCCAGTCCCCGGAGAGCCGGTAGAGCAGCGCCTGGTCCTCGCGGACGGTCCGCTCGACCATGCGGTCGGGGTCCCGGTCCGGCGGGGCGAGCCGGTCGGACGGGCCGCGTTCGCCGCCGAAGCCACCCTCGCCGCGTACGAAGATCTGGGCGTCGTTGGTCCACAGCGGCCCGTCGTCGTCGCCCGCCTCGGTACGCAGCACGATGACGGCGGCCTTGCCCTTGTCGTACACCGCCGCGACCTTCGAGGTCTGCACGGCGCGGCCGGTCACCGGGATCGGGCGGTGGACGCGTACGGACTGCCCGCCGTGCAGGACGGCGGCGAGGTCCACGTCGATGCCCTGCGCGCCCATACCGCCGAAGGCGGCCGTTCCCGCGCCCGCGACGGTGGCGAAGCTCGGCAGCACCTGGAGCCGGGACTCCAGGGTGTAGCGCAGTTCGTCGGGGTCGGTGGCGGGGGTGCCCGCGCCGAGACCCAGGTGGTAGAGCTGGACGTCCTTGTGGTCCCAGCCGATCTCGGCTCGGCGGGGTTCGGCGGCGAGGGCCGCCGAGGCATCAATGGGCATGACGGAGCAGCTCCTTGATGATCCTTGGTCCTTGGTCCCTTGGTGGTCCTTGGTGGTCCTTGACGGTCCTCGATGACGGGAAGACCTCGGCACGGCCGTCCGCACCGTCGGCCGCACCGAGGTCGTGCGGTGACCGGCAGGACACGCCCCTTCTAGAACGCGTTCTAGCCGATGGCCCATGTATAACGCAGGCCCCGGAAGTTGGGAAGACTACTGACGTCGCGTCAGATCGCTGCTTTCGTTCGACGCTCGCGGCGGGGCGTGCGGTGGTTCGGCAGCCAGATCAGCATCACGATCACCCCGGCCAGCAGCACCCCGCTCGCCGTACGGAACGCGAGCGCGTATCCGGCGGTGACCTCGGCCGCGTCGCCGGAGCCCGCGGTGCGCGCCGCGGCGACCGTGGAGAGCACCGCGAGGCCCAGCGCACCGCCCATGGTCCGGGAGGTGTTGACCAGGCCCGAGACGAGTCCGGCGTCACCCGGCTCCGCGCCGGAGGTGGCGAGGGTGGCGAGCGGGGTGGAGGCGAGCCCGGCCCCGGCCATCATCAGGATTCCGGGGAACATGATCGCGGTGAGGTAGGAGCCCTCCACGCCCATCGTGGACTGCCAGCCGAAGCCCGCGGCGGTGATCAGGACCCCGGTGACGGCGAGGCTCTTGGCCCCGGTGCGCACCATGAGGCGGGGGGCCAGCTTGGAGCCGATGATGACGGCGGCCGAGGTCGGCATCAGCGCGAGACCGGCCTGCAACGGCGTGTAGCCCAGGACGTTCTGCGCGTACACGGTCATGAAGTACCACATGGAGAAGGTCGCCGACCCCATGAGCAGCATCGATACGTTGGCCGATGACACCGCCCGTACGGAGAACACGCGCAGCGGGATCAGCGGTACGGCGGTCCGCGCCTCGACCAGGACGAAGACGGCCAGCAGCGCGATTCCGGAGAGCAGCGGCACGAGGGTGGCGGCGGCCGCCCAGCCCTCGGCCTCGGTCTGGACGATCCCGTACGCGACGGCGGCGAGGCCCGCGGTGACGAGGACCGCGCCCAGCAGGTCGATGCGGCGGCGGTCGCCCGCGCGGCCCTCGGTGATCCGCAGGGCGGCGGCGATCAGGACGAGGGCCCCGATGGGGACGTTGATCAGGAGGACCCAGCGCCAGGAGAGGGCGTCGGTGAGGACCCCGCCGATGAGCCCGCCGGCCGCGCCGCCGCCCGCGCCGACCGCCATCCAGGTGCCGATCGCCTTCGTCCGGGCCGGGCCCTCGGGCACGGCCGCGGTGAGGATGGTGAGGGTGGCGGGAGCGAGGACGGCGGCCCCGAGGCCCTGGACGGCGCGGGCGGCGAGGAGCTGCCAGCCCTCCTGGGCGAGGCCGCCCGCGAGGGAGGCGGCGGTGAAGACGCCGAGCCCGACGAGGAACATCAGCTTGCGCCCGTAGATGTCGGCGGCCCGCCCGCCCAGGAGCATGAACCCGGCGAACGCGATCGAGTAGGCGTTGACGACCCACTGGAGGCCCCCCGGGCTCAGCCCCAGGTCGGCCCGCATGGAGGGCAGCGCCACGTTGACGACGGAGACGTCGAGGACGACGAGGAACTGGCCGGTGCAGGCGGCGAGCACGACGGCCCAGGTGCTGGGCCGTATTCGGGAGGAGGCGGGCGGGGCGGAGACGGGCGCGGAGACGTCGGGCATGAAGGTCATGGTCCCAGGCGGCGAACGGCCCGTACATCGGGTATCGGATCCAGGTCCCGGGCCGGGGTCGCCGGTCGCAGGACCTAGGCCCCCTGGCCCCGGGAACCCTGGAAACTCCTGGCCCCGAAAGCCCCCGGCGCCTCAGCCGCGCCGCAGCAGCGTGACCACCGCCGCTCCGCCGAGGCCGATGTTGTGGGCGAGGGCGGTCCGCGCTCCGGGGACCTGGCGGGCTCCGGCCTCGCCGCGCAGCTGCCAGGTCAGCTCGGCGGCCTGGGCGATGCCGGTGGCGCCCAGCGGGTGGCCCTTGGAGATCAGCCCGCCGGACGGGTTCACCACCCACCGCCCGCCGTAGGTGGTCGCCCCGGACTCGACGAGCTTGCCGGACTCCCCCTCGCCGCACAGGCCCAGCGCCTCGTAGGTGAGGAGCTCGTTGACGGAGAAGCAGTCGTGCAGCTCGATGACGTCGAGATCGTCCGGGCCGAGGCCGGAGGCGGTGTAGACCTGCTGGGCGGCGGCCCGGGACATCGGGGCGCCGACCGCGTCGATGCAGCTGCCGGAGGCGAAGGAGGCCTCGGTGTCGGTGGTCATGGCCTGGGCGGCGATCTCCACCGCCCGCTCCCCCAGGCCGTGCCGCTCGACGAACCGCTCGGAGACGACGACGGCCGCCGCCGCCCCGTCGGAGGTGGGCGAGCACTGGAGTTTGGTGAGGGGGCGGTGGACGGTGCGGGCGGCGAGGATCTCCTCGACCGTGTACGGGTCCTGGAACTGGGCGTACGGGTTGTTCACCGAGTGCCGGTGGTTCTTGGCCCCGACCGCCGCGAGCTGCGCGGGCGTCGTCCCGTACCGCTCCATGTGCTCCCGGGCCGCGTTGCCGAAGATCTGGGCGGTGGGCGGGGACATCTCGAAGCCGTGGCCGGCGGCCATGATCCCGTAGTGCCGGGCGACGGGCGAGGTCGCGAAGTCGCCGCCGTCGGAGCCGCCGCCCAGCGACCCCCGGGCCATCTTCTCGAAGCCGACCGCGAGGACGCAGTCGCTGCCGCCGCCCTCGACGAACTGCCGGGCCAGCATCAGGGCGGTGGAGCCGGTGGCGCAGTTGTTGTTGACGTTGTAGACGGGGACGCCGGTCAGTCCCAGTTCGTAGACGGCCCGCTGCCCGGCGGTGGAGGCCTGGAAGCAGTAGCCGACGGGGACCTGTTCGACCTGGTCGTAGCGGACCCCGGCGTCGGCCAGGGCGGCGGTGCCCGCCTCGCGGACCATGTCCCAGTACTGCCAGTCGCGGGTCTCGGGCTTCTCGAACTTCGTCATGCCGACGCCGACGATGTAGGCCTTCATAGGGGGAGTCCCTTCTTCGTTCCTGTGGTCAGTCCCGGGGGAGGCCGAGGATCCGTTCGGCGACGACGTTGAGCTGGATCTGGGTGGTGCCGCCCGCGATGGTCAGGCAGCGGGACATCAGGAAGCCGTGCAGGGCCCGTTCGCCCGCCGACGGTTCGTCCACCGCGCCGTCCGGGCCGAGGAGTTCGAGGGTGAGTTCGGCGACCTTCTGCTGGTGGAGCGTCTGGACGAGTTTGCGTACGGAGGCCCCGGCGCCGGGTTCGCGGCCGGAGACCTGCCGGAGCGTGGTGCGCAGCCCGGTGCAGGCGAGCGCGTGGGCCTCGGCGGCGAGCGCGCCGATCCGCGCCCGGGTCGCGTCGTCCAGCCCGGCCGAGCGGGCGATCAGGGCTTCGAGTCCGCTGTCGAAGGTCATCTGGTCGGCCATGTGGACGCGTTCGTTGCCGAGGGTGTTGCGGGCGACCCGCCAGCCGCCGCCGATCTCGCCGACGACGGCGTCGGCGGGCAGCAGGACGTCGTCGAAGTGGACCTCGTTGAAGAGGGCCTCGCCGGTGATCTCCTTCAGCGGACGGATGTCGATGCCCCGGGTCCTCTTCATGTCGACCAGGAAGTAGGTGAGCCCGCGGTGCTTGGGCGCGTCCGGGTCGGTGCGGGCCAGCAGGATGCCGTGGTCGGCGGTGCGGGCGGCGCTCGTCCAGACCTTCTGCCCGGTGATCCGCCAGCCCTCGTCGGTCCGCACCGCGCGGGTGCGCAGCGCGGCGAGGTCGGAGCCGGCGTCGGGTTCGGAGAAGAGCTGGCACCACTGGAGGTCGCCGCGCAGGGTCGCGGGCAGATAGCGCTCGCGCTGCTCCTCGGTGCCGTACGCGATGAGCGAGGGCACCACCCAGGTGGCGATGGAGAGATCGCTGAGCCGGATGGCCTGCTCGCTCGACTCCTGCTGGATCGCCAGCTGTTGTACGGGTCCCGCGCCCAGCCCGTACGGGGCGGGCAGGTGCGGGGCGGCGTAGCCGGTGGCGGCGAGGACCCGGCGGGCCTCGCGGGGCGCCAGGCCCCGGGCGGCGGCGAGATACGGCCGGGCCTCGGCGCGGTGGCGGGCCGCATCGGCGGGGAGTTCGAGGGAGAGTTCGCGGCGGGCCCCGCCCTCGGCGAGGCGGGCGGCCCGCAGCCGGTGGGTGTCGGCGGACCCGAGGAGCTGGCGGGCGAGGACCGCGCGGCGCAACCGGAGGTGGGCGTCGTGCTCCCAGGTGAAGCCGATGCCGCCGAGGATCTGGATGGCGTCCTTGGCGCAGGTGTACGCGGCCTCGGGGGCGGTGGCGGCGGCGAGCGCGGCGACGAGCCCGCGTGCCCCGGGCTCCTCACCGGCGGCGCGGGCGGCGTCCCAGGTGAGGGCGCGGGCCTGTTCGAGGCGGACGAGCATGTCGGCGCAGAGGTGCTTGACCGCCTGGAACGCCCCGATGGGCCGCCCGAACTGCTCCCGTACGGTGGCGTGTTCGACGGCGGTGTCCAGGCTGCGGGCGGCGGTTCCGCAGGCGTCGGCGGCGAGGAGGACGGCGGCCAGGTCGCCGACGAGCGCCGGATCGGCCACCGGCACGGCCCGGTGCGCGGGGACGTGGACGGCGGCGGCGCGCACCTCGGCCGTGGGGCGGGTCGGGTCGGCGCTGCGGTGCGGGCGCGTGGTGAGCCCGTCGGCCCCGGCGTCCACGAGGAACCAGCGCACATCGCCGGACGCGTCGGCGGCGGGGAGGAGCAGCAGGTCGGCCGCGTCGGCGGTCAGGACGGGCGGGGCGGTGCCGTCGAGCCGGTGGCCGCCCGGGGCCGGGGTGGCGGTGAGGGTGCCGGGGGTGAGGGCGACGGCCGCGGTGCGGTCCCCCGCGGCGAGCTCCCGGAGCGGGCCGCCCAGCGCCCCGGCCCCGGCGGCCACCGCGCGGTGGAGCACGGCGGAGGTGAGCGTGGTCGTGAGGTACGGGCCGGGCAGCGAGGCGTACGCGGCCTCCTCCAGGACGACGGCGAGGTCGAGGAGGTCGCCGCCGCCACCCCCGTACGCCTCGGGAAGATGGACGCCGGTGAGCCCCTGCGCGGCGAGCGCCTCCCAGTGGGCGGGGCGGACGCCGGGGGCGGCCGGGCTCCCCGCGTCGAGGAGCTTGCGCACGTCGCCGGGTGGTGCGGCGCGGGCCAGCCACCCCCGTACGGAGTGCGCCAGCGCGCGGTGGTCCTCGGTGATACCGATACCGTTGCCTATGCCGGTACCGCTGCCTGTGCCGGTACCGCTGCCTGTGCCGATGCCCATGCGAGTCCTCGCCGGTCGCAGCCACTGGAACGGCGCAAGAGTAGAACACGTTTCAATCTGACGGAAGGTCAGGAGACTGCCGATCCGGGCCGGAATAGAAGCGCCGCCCAGAAGCGTTCACCCTGCACACACTTGGGGGGAGCCCGGGTGGTCGACGCTGCCCGGAGGCCCCACGTATGCGACGGACGAAACAGATACGGCACACCGGGGAGCTCTCCGAGCCGCGACCAGCGCGCTCCGGCCCCATCGTGCCCGTCCTCGCCTTCGCGGGTATCACCGTCGCGGTCATGCAGACCCTGCTCGTCCCGGTCATCAAGGACCTGCCGGTCCTGCTGAGCACCGACCCGGCCAACGCCACCTGGGTGATGACCGCCACCCTGCTCGCCGGCGCCGTGTCGACGCCGATCATGGGCCGGCTCGGCGACCTCTACGGCAAGCGGCGCATGCTGCTCGCCTCCCTCGCCGTCATGGTGGTCGGCTCGCTGATCTGCGCGTCCACCGACGACCTGATCGTGATGATCACCGGCCGCGCGCTCCAGGGCTTCGCCATGGGCGCGATCCCGCTCGGCATCGGCATCATGCGCGACGAGCTGCCGCGCGAGAAGCTCGGCTCGGCGATGGCTCTGATGAGCTCCTCGATCGGGGTGGGCGGCGGCCTCGCCCTGCCCGCCGCCGCGCTGGTCGCCCAGCACGCCGACTGGCACGCCCTGTTCCTCGGCTCGGCCGCTCTCGGCGTGCTCGCGATGGTGCTCACGTACACGCTCGTCCCCGAACCGCCGCTGCGCGCGCCCGGCACCTTCGACTTCATCGGCGCCTTCGGGCTCTCGCTCGGCCTGGTCCTTCTTCTCCTGCCGGTCACCAAGGGCGGCGACTGGGGCTGGACCTCGGCCCCGACCCTCGGGCTGCTCACCGCGTCCGTCGCCACCCTGCTGCTGTGGGGCCGGTTCGAACTGCGCACCCCGGCGCCGCTCGTCGATCTGCGGACCACCGCACGCCGCGAGGTGCTGCTCACCAACCTCGCCTCGATCATGGTCGGGGTCGCCTTCTACGCGGTCTCCCTGGTCCTGCCGCAACTGCTCCAGCTGCCCACGTCCACCGGATACGGCCTCGGGCAGTCCATGGTGGTCGCCGGGCTCTGCGTGGCCCCGCTCGGTCTGACGATGATGTTCGTCGCCCCGCTCTACGCCCGGATCTCGGCCCGCCGCGGCCCCAAGGTCACGCTGATGCTCGGCATGCTGGTCATCGCGGTCGGTTACGGGGCCGGGCTCGGGCTGCTCAGCGCCGCCTGGCAGACCGTGCTGATCTCGGTGGTGCTCGGCGCCGGGATCGGCCTCGCCTACTCCTCGCTGCCCGCCCTGATCATCGGGGCCGTCGACCCGTCGGAGACCGGCGCGGCCAACGGCCTGAACACCCTGATGCGCTCGATCGGTACGTCGGTGTCGAGCGCCGTCATCGGCATGGTGCTGGCCAACACCTCCGTGCCGATGGGCTCGGTCCAGGTGCCGTCGATGGAGGGGTTCCGGATCTCGTTCCTGATCGCCACGGGCGCGGTGCTGGTCGGCCTGGTGCTGGCGGCGTTCCTGCCCTCGCAGCGACCCTCCGCGCACCCGGTGCTCCTGGCGAGCAGCGCGGACGACGCACCGGCCCCGGACGACGCACGGACCGCGGTCAGCGCACCGGAGCGTCGAACCGCGGCGCCGTCGTGAGCAGCCCGGACACGTCGGACCCCGCCGGGAGCTCCTGGGGCTCGGCCGCGCGGGAGAACAGCCGGGCGGGGCGGGCGCCCCGGACATGGGCCCGGTCCCCG
Source organism: Streptomyces sp. NPDC091289 (assembly GCF_044757365.1). Lineage (NCBI taxonomy): Bacteria > Bacillati > Actinomycetota > Actinomycetes > Kitasatosporales > Streptomycetaceae > Streptomyces > Streptomyces sp. NPDC091289. Next base: position 96,286 of record NZ_JBIVUT010000007.1, on the reverse strand, counting down.
TCGACGCGGAGCCAGGAGCCCTCGCGCAGCCCGAGCACGGGTACGTCGTTCTCCTCCAGGAACTCGGTGAGCCGCTCCTCACGGGTCTCGCCCTTGTGGGTGCTGGCCGGGTCCGGGTCCAGGTAGTGCGGGTTGATCTGGAACGGGACCAGGCCCAGCGTCTCGAAGGACGGCGGCTGCACGATGGGCATGTCGTTGGACGTGCGCAGGGTCGGGGCCGCCATGTTGGTCCCCGCACTCGCGCCCATGTAGGGCAGCCCGTCCCGTACCGCGTCGCGCACGGCCTCGCGCAGACCGGTGCGGTAGAGGGCGGCGAGCAGCCGGAAGGAGTTGCCGCCGCCGATGAACACGGCGTCGGACGCGGCGAGTTCGGCGACCGGGTCGGCGTTCTCGTGGACGCCGCGCACGGTGATGCCGGACGGCTCCAGGGCCTCGCGGACCCGGGCGGTGTACGCGGTGTGATCGGCGAGCGCGTACGGGACGAAGGCGAGTCGGGCGTTCGCGGGGAGGAACGCGGTGACGGTGTCCAGGGCGTGTTCCAGGTAACCACGGCCGTACTGGGTGGAGTTGGAGAGCAGAAGCAGATTCACGGGGTTCCTCGGGTACGTCGGGTACGTCGGGTACGTAGGGAGCATCGGGCGGATCGGGTCGGTCAGGTGGTGCGGGGCCGCCGGGCGCGGGGCTTCGGCCGCTGCGGCGGGTGGGTGAGGCGCTGCTCCAGCAGTTGGGCCGCGTGGCGCAGCGCGTCGAGCCGGTCCTCGGGCGCCCCCCGGAACCGGTCCTCCCCGCCGCCGAGGCTGAGACTTCCGTACGGCTCGCGCCCCAGGAACACCGGTACGGCGACGGTGGCGATCCCGGTGTCGTACTCGCCGACCGTCCAGGCGTAGCCCTGGGCCCGGATCTTCAGGAACTCCTGTTCCAGCAGGTCCGGTTCGGTGACGGTGCGGTCCGTGAAGCGCGCCATGGGGCGGCCCCGGAAGAGCCGGTGGCGCTGCTCGTCGGGCAGATACGCGTAGTACGACTTGCTGGTCGCCCCCGCGTGCGCCGGGTAGAGCTCGCCGACCAGCGGGTAGTAGCGCAGCGGTCCGGCCTCGCCCTCCTCGGCGGCCACACAGCGCATGTGGAAGCTGTCCGGAAGGCAGAACAGGACCGTGTCGCCGGTGGTCCGGCGCAGCTCCTCCAGGACCGGACCGGCCAGCAGCTCCAGGGAGCCCGAGCGCTCCCAGAGCCGGCCGAGCCGCAGCACGGCGGGGCCGATGCGGTAGCGGCGGGTGGCCGGGTCGGAGACCAGGAAGCCCCGGCCGGCCAGGGTGGCGAGCAGCCGCTGGGCGACGGAGGTGTCCCAGCCGAACTCCTCGGCGACCTCGGTGACGCCCCAGTCGGGCCGGGTGCGCTCGAAGGCGAGCAGCACCAGGAGCGCCCGGTCGACGGTTTGCAGCGCCCCGGCGGGCGTACGCCGGTCCAGATCGGATTCGACCATCGTCATCTCACCATTCAGACCTGAATTGCAAATAACGGGAAACAGTTGCGCTCAACGCTATCCGATCCCGAATGTTGCCTCAGCACCCCGCCCCGCGCTCTCCCCCGTCGAGCGCCGGGCGGGTGTCAGGATCAGGAGAAATGCCCCCATGTTGAAGTACGTACTGGACATCGTCGAGCTTCTGGACGATCCCCAGGTCAATGGCAAGACGGTCGTCGAGTACCTCGACGCCTCAGCGGGGGCCGAGGGCTCGTCCGCGCAGGTCACCACCGTCACGGGTGACCAGGGCTCGACGGACTTCGTGCTCGTCCGCATCCCCGGCTCCCACGGCCGGACGGCGGGCGGCAGCGCCCGCACCCTCGGCGTGGTGGGCCGGCTCGGCGGTATCGGCGCCCGGCCCGGGGTGACCGGTCTGGTCTCCGACGCCGACGGCGCGGCCGCCGCCATCGCCACGGCGGCCAAGCTGCTCGACATGCGCCGTCGCGGCGATGTGCTGCCCGGTGACGTGATCGTCGCCACCCACATCTGCCCGGACGCACCGACCGAGCCGCACGACCCGGTGCCGTTCATGGGCTCGCCCGTGGACATCGCCACGATGAACCGGCACGAGGTGACCGCCGACATGGAGGCCGTGCTCTCCATCGACACCACCAAGGGCAACCGGATCATCAACCACAAGGGCCTCGCCCTGTCGCCCACCGTCAAGGAGGGCTGGGTGCTCCGGGTCAGCGAGCAGCTCGGCGAGCTGCTGGCCGTGGTGACCGGTGAGCCGTTGGTCACATACCCGGTGACCACCCAGGACATCACGCCGTACGGTAACGGTGCACACCACATCAATTCGATCCTCCAGCCCGCCACCGCGACCGCCGCTCCGGTCGTCGGTCTCGCGGTCACGTCGGCCGCCGCGGTACCGGGTTGCCAGACGGGCGCGAGTCACGAGAGCGACATCGCGTCCGCCGCCCGCTACGCCGTGGAGGTCGCCAAGGCCTTCGGCGCCGGGAATCTGGACTTCCACGACGCGGTGGAGTTCGACAACCTCGTCCACCGCTACGGGTCGCTGGCTCACCTGCAGACCCTCGGCCGCACCACCCAGGAGTCCTGATGGCATCCGCCCACCGGGCCGGCGCCACGGCCCCCGAAGCCAAGAGCATCGGCAGCGACGACTACGCGCTCTCGCGGGTCCCGCGCGACAAGCGCTTCGGCTTCTGGTCCATGCTCCTGCAGTGGCTGGCCCAGTCCGGCTCGATCTCCCAGTTCACGCTGGGCGCCACCATCGGCGTCGGCATGACCTTCGGGGACGCGTTCCTCGCCTTCACGCTCGGCGCGGTGATCCTGGAGATCGTGATCTTCGCGATCGGTCTGGCCGGTATGCGCGAGGGCCTGGCGACCCCGATGCTCACCCGCTGGACGGGCTTCGGCCGCAACGGTTCGGCGCTGGTCAGCTTTGTCATCGCGGTCAGCCTGGTCGGCTGGTTCGGCGTCCAGAACACGATCTTCGGCAACAGCGTCTCGGCGCTGGCCGGCGGTCCTTCCTGGATGTGGTGCGTGATCGCGGGCGTCGCCATCACCGGCCTGGTGATCTTCGGCTTCCGGTACATGGCCCTGTTCGCCAAGATCGTCACCCCGCTGTTCTTCGGCATGGTCGCCTGGTCGATCATCACGACGCTGAAGGACCACTCGATCAGCGAGCTGATCAGCTCGCCGCCGCCCGGCGAGGCGATCCCGCTGGCCGTCGCCGCCACCGCCATCGCGGGCGGTTACATGACCGGCGCGATCGTCTCCCCGGAGATGACCCGCTACAACAGGAAGGGCTCGCACGTCTTCGTGCAGAGCGCCTCCTCGATGATCCTCTCCGAGTACATCGTCGGCATGGTCGGTGTGCTGCTCGGCCACCTGGTGAAGTCGAGCGATGTGTCGCACATCGTGCTCTCCACCTCGGGCGCCTTCGGTGTGATGGTGGTCCTGATGTCCACCGCGAAGATCAACGACTGGAATCTGTACGGCTCCTCGCTCGGCGTCGTCAACTTCTTCCAGGTCGTCTTCCGCAAGCGGCTGCACCGCGGCGTGGTCACCGTCGTCCTCGGCATCGCCGGCACGCTCCTGTCCGCGGTCGGCATCATGACCCACTTCACGGAGTTCCTCTCCCTGCTGGGCGTGATGATCCCGCCGATCGGCGGCATCATCGTCGCCGAGTACTGGGTCGTGAAGCGGATGCGCAAGCCGCTGGACGACACCCGCGAGGCCGAGACCCTGCCGCTGACCTCGCCCACCTGGGTGCCGATGTCCCTGGTCATCTGGGTCGTGGCGTTCTGTGTCGGCAAGTTCTACGACGGCGGCATCCCGGCCCTCAACTCGCTGGCCACCGCCTTCCTGCTGTACTGCGCCCTCGGCCTGCTGGGCTGGGTCAAGCCGTACGGCACCTCCACCCTGGACGACGAGGACGGCAGCAGCCCCGCCCCCGCCGCCCGCGCGACCACTCCGGCAGGAGCAGCATGACTCTCACCCCCGCCTCCGAGCAGGCCCAGACCGAGGTCGTGGACCTCTGCGCCGAACTGATCCGGTTCGACACCTCCAACCCGACCAGTGACGAGCGCGCCGCCGCCGACTGGGTGGTGGACCGCCTCGCCGAGGTGGGCATCGCGTCCGAGCTGGTCGAGTCCGCCCCGGGCCGGGCCAGTGTCATCGCCCGGATCGCCGGGTCCGACCCCGCCCGGGGCGCCCTGCTGGTCCACGGCCACCTGGACGTCGTGCCCGCCGACGCCTCGGAGTGGCAGGTCCCGCCGTTCTCGGGCGAGATCCGCGACGGCTACCTCTGGGGCCGGGGCGCGATCGACATGAAGGACACGGTGGCGGTCATGCTCGCCACCGCCCGGCACTTCGCCCGCACCGGCACGAGGCCGGCCCGGGACGTAGTGCTCGCCTTCCTCGCCGACGAGGAGGCGGGCGGAAAGTTCGGCGCCCACTGGCTGGTCGAGCACCGGCCCGACCTCTTCGCCGGGGTCACCGAGGCGATCGGCGAGGGCGGCGGCTTCTCCTTCGCCCTCGACGACACACGCCGGCTGTACCCGATCGAGAACGCCCAGCGCGGCATGGCCTGGATGGAGCTCACCGCCAACGGCCGGGCCGGCCACGGCTCGTCGCCCAACGACGAGAACGCGGTCACCGACCTCGCCGAGTCCCTCACCCGGATCGGCCGCGAGACCTTCCCGATCCGGCTGATCGAACCGGTCCGCGCCCTGCTGGAGGAGGCCGCCCGGCTCTACGGCGTCGCGTTCGACGAGAACGACATCGAGGCGAGCCTCGCCCGGCTGGGCCCGGTCGCGGACTTCATGCAGGTGGTGCTCCGCAACTCGGCGAACCCCACCATGTTCACCGCCGGCTACCAGACCAACGTCATCCCCGGGAAGGCCACCGCCCGCGTCGACGGCCGTTTCCTCCCCGGCCACGAGCAGGAACTGATCGACACGATCGACAAGCTCCTGCTCCCCTCCGTCAGCCGTGAGTGGGTCAACCACGACATCGCGATGGAGACGACGTTCGACGGCCCGCTGGTCGACGCGATGTGCGATGCCGTACGCGCCGAGGACCCGGACGGCCACCCCGTCCCGTACTGCAATCCGGGCGGCACCGACGCCAAGGCCTTCACCCACCTGGGCATCCGCTGCTTCGGCTTCAAGGGGCTGAAGCTCCCGCACGACCTGGACTACGGGCGCCTGTTCCACGGCGTGGACGAACGCGTCCCGCTGGAGGGCCTGCGCTTCGGCGTCCGCGTCATGACCCGCCTCTGGCAGAGCTGCTGACCCTCAGGACCGGTCACCGTTCCGCCGGGGACCGCCCCGACCCGGGCTCACCCCACGTACGCCCCCGCCGATCCCTTCGGCGGGGGCGTACGGCACGATGGGTCGCCGTCTCAGCCGTCGTAGGCACCCCGCCCCACCTGGAGGAACCCCGTGACCGCCGCCGCTCCCTCCCCGGAAGTCCTCGCCGCGTTCGAGGCCGCCAAGGGCTTCATGCCGGTCCACGAGGGCCTCGCCCTGTACGCCGCCGCCACCGGGGCCGGTGCGCTCGGGCTGCCGCTGCTGGAGGTGGGCACCTACTGCGGGCGCTCCGCCATCCTGCTCGCGGACGCGGCCCGGGCCGCCGGGGTGGCCGCGCTCACCGTCGACCACCACCGGGGCAGCGAGGAGCAGCAGCCCGGCTGGGAGTACCACGACCCGAGCGTGGTGGACCCGGAGGTCGGGCTGATGGACACCCTGCCGACGTTCCGCCGCACCCTGCGCCGGGCGGGTCTGGAGGACCACGTGGTGGCGCTCGTCGGCCGCTCGCCGCAGGTCGCCGCTGTGTGGGGCGGGCCGCTCGGGCTGGTCTTCATCGACGGCGGGCACACCGACGAGCATGCGAACGCCGACTACGAGGGCTGGGCCCCGCATGTCGCCGAGGGCGGGCTGCTGGTGATCCACGACGTGTTCCCTGACCCGGCCGACGGCGGGCAGGCCCCGTACCGGATCTACCTCCGGGCGCTGGCCTCCGGGGCGTTCACCGAGGTGTCGGTGACGGACTCGCTGCGCGTGCTGCGCCGCACGGGGACGGGCATCTGATCCGTACGGGACCGGGTTCCGGGCCGCACCGGCCGGCTGTCCGAGCCGTCCGGACAGCCGGGTGGGTAGCATCGCCGCGTGCCGTACGACGACAGCCCTCCCCCCGCCCGCCGCGCCCGGCCCCTGTCCCTGGCCGCCGCGCTGGCCGCCGTATGCCTGACCGCCGCCGGTTGCGGCGGCGGCCCGGACGCCGACGAGGCGGGTGCGGCCTCGCCGCGACCGGGTGCCGGCGGTGCGTCCTCTCCGGCCGCGACGCCGACCGACGAGCAGCCCGAACCGTCCGGTTCCACCGACGCCACGCCCTCCGGATCCGCCTCCGGACCGAGCTCCGGACCGGCCTCCGGGAAACCGCTGCCGAGGGGCCCGCTGACCGGCCGGACCGTGGTGATCGACCCGGGCCACAATCCGGGTAACCGCGATCACACCCGGGAGATCAACCAGCAGGTCGACATCGGTACCGGCCGCAAGGAGTGCGATACGACCGGTACATCCACTAATGATGGTTATGCGGAGGCCCGGTTCACCCTCGACGTGTCCCACCGGCTGCGCACGCTCCTGGAGGCCGAGGGCGCCCGGGTCCGGCTGACGCACGACGAGGACCGGCCGTTCGGGCCGTGCATCGACGAGCGGGCCCGGATCGGGAACGAGGCGAAGGCCGACGCGGTGGTGTCGGTGCACGCCGACGGATCGGCCGTGGGCAACCGGGGCTTCCATGTGATCCTGCCCGCCGGGGTGAAGGGCGGCGGGGCCGACACCTCGAAGATCGTGAAGAGTTCGGCCGATCTCGGCGCGAGGATCGCCGGACACTTCGTCCGCACGACCGGAAGCGCGCCTTCCAATTACGTCGGTGGAAATACCGGTCTGGACACGCGTAATGATCTCGGCGGACTGAATCTGTCGACCGTGCCCAAGGTGTTCATCGAATGCGGCAATATGCGTGATCCGAAGGACGCCGCCCTGCTCACCAGCGCGAGTTGGCGACAGAAGGCCGCCCAGGGGCTGGCCGGCGGCATTATCAGCTACCTGAAGGGGTAGTTCTGCGGTGATATTGGGGGGATAGCCGCTCACGATCCGGGCGAGGGCGCAACCCGCCCGGGCAGACGATAGATTCATCCGTACGATGGGGAGCCGCTCCCGAGCTTCAAGCCGTGCCCGCCGCACCGGCGGCAGCGACGACCGCCCCGACAAGACGACCGACTAAGGACCTTCACGTGAATATCCGATCCCTCACTCGAGGCGACGGCGTGGTGATCGGAGCAGCGGTCGTGCTGTTCATCGCCTCTTTCCTCGACTACTCCAGCTACTGCCCGTCGGGCATCGACTGCTCGCGGGTCGACAACGCGAACGCCTGGGACTTGCTCGGGCCCCTGATGAGCATCTTCCTCGCCGGCGTCATCGCCGCGGCGCTGCTGATCGTCAGCCGTGCGATGCCGGGCCGCAAGGTCGCCGGGCTCGACCTCGGTCAGTTCAGCGTGGCGCTCAGCGTGTTCGCCGTGTGGACCGCCTTCTGGACGATCCTCGACGTCAGCAGCGCCGGGGCGGGTCTGATCCTCGGCCTGCTCGCCACCATCGCGCTCGCCGCGGGCGCCATCGCCGGTCCGCTGGTGCCGTTCCTCAAGGCCCCGCTCCTCAGCCCGGCCGGCCCGGCGCAGGCCGTGCAGGGCGGGCAGCCCCCGTACGGCGCGCAGCCCGGCCAGGGCTACGGCTTCCCGGGCGGCCAGCAGCAGCAGCCGTACGGCGCCCAGCCGAGCCAGGGTTACGGCTACCCCGGCGCCCCCCAGCAGGGCCAGCCCGCCCCGGCCGACGCGGCGCAGGCGCAGCAGGCCCAGGCCCCGCAGCCCGCGCAGGGCGGCGCGGCCCCGGCGGGCGACTTCACCCCGTTCTGGTTCGCCGTCCCGGTGGCGCGCCCGCTGTACGGCGAGGACGGTTCGCCGAACCCGATCGCCGAGCTGGCGCCGGGCACCTGGTACCTCGCGGTGGAGCAGCGCGGCCAGAGCCTGATCGCGCAGACGCAGGACGGCCGTCGTGGCGTCCTGCAGGACACCACGGGCATCCAGCGCGGCTGATCCCGTACGCACGAACGCCGCGGCCCCTCACCCTTCCGGGCGGGGGGCCGTTGTCGTACAGTCCAACCCGGACACCGCAACCTGACGCATCGTCAGTTTCGGTGGGAGGGACTGGAGGGAACGGAATGCGGCTCGGACTCGCGCTCGGATACTGGGGCCGCGGCCCGGACCCCGGCCAGCTCGCCCTGGTCCAGGAGGCCGAGCGGCTCGGCTACGACTCGGTGTGGACGGCGGAGGCCTGGGGCTCGGACGCCTTCACCCCGCTGACCTGGATCGCCGCCCACACCTCGCGGATCAGGCTGGGCACCGGCATCGTCCAGATGGCGGCCCGTACGCCCACCGCGACGGCCATGCACGCGCTGACCCTGGACCATCTCTCCGGCGGCCGGATGCTGCTCGGCCTCGGCTTGTCCGGGCCGCAGGTGGTGGAGGGGTGGTACGGGCGACCGTTCCCGAAGAGCCCGCTGACCGCGACCCGCGAGTACGTCGAGGTGATCCGGCAGGTCCTGGCGCGGCAGGGACCGGTCGAGCTGGCCGGCCGCTTCCACTCCCACCCGTACACCGGCCCGGACGCCACCGGCCTCGGCAAGCCGCTGAAGCCGATCACCCACCCGCTGCGCGCCTCGCTCCCCGTCCTGCTGGGCGCGGAGGGCCCGAAGAACATCGCGCAGACGGTGGAGATCGCGGACGGCTGGCTGCCGCTGTACTGGTCGCCGCTGCGCACGGACGTGTACGGGGCCTCGCTCGCCGGGCTCCGGGACGGCTTCATGATCGCGCCGATGGCCCGTGCGCACGTCTGCGACGACGTGGCCGAGGGACTGTGGCCGGTGAAGGCGATGCTCGGCTTCTACATCGGCGGGATGGGGCACGCGGCCCGCAACTTCCATGCGGACCTGATGGCCCGGATGGGGTTCGAGGAGGAGGCCCGGCGGATCCAGGAGCTGTTCCTCCAGGGCCGCAAGGAGGAGGCGGTACGGGCGGTGCCCGACGCGTTCGCCGACGAGATCTCGCTGATCGGGCCGCGCGCCCGGATCGCGGAGCGGCTGGAGCTGTGGCGCACGGGCCCGGTGACGGATCTGCTGGTCACCGCCCCGGACCCGCACACGCTGCGGGTCCTGGCGGAACTCAACGCCTAGGGCGGGCGGTTCAGCCGAACGAGGAGCGGTCCAGCCAGAAGTCCAGCAGCGCCGCGTCGCCGAGCACCTCCACCCGTGAACTGGTCGGCTCCAGGCGGCGGTTGAAGACGAGCATCAGATCGGTGAGCGACCCGCGCAGCGCGACCGTGGCCTTCTCGTGCGCGTGCCGCCAGGTGAAGCGGTCCTCGCCGAACTCGATCAGCCACTCCGCGCCGGGCACATCGGTGGCGTGCAGATGCAACGAGCGCCCGCCGCCGCGCAGTTCGGCCGCCTCCGGGTCGCCGTCCTCCTGGGAGAAGGAGACGATGCGCAGCCACTCCTCGATGGTGTCGGCGGCCACGTCGGCGTCGACCGTGTACGGGACGCGGGCGGCGAGCGCCGCGTCGGCCCGGTGCACCGCCGTCTCGTGCGTCATGCGCCGCGCCCAGAACGCCGTACGCCGCTCCCACGCCCAGGTCCACACCTCGGTGTCCGGCCCCGCCTCCCGCAGCGCGTCCACGGTGGCGGCGGCGCCTTCTGCGAGCCAGGCGTCGAGCGCGGCCGGGTCGTCGCCGGCCGGCCCTTCGATGCCGGGCACCTTGTCCTCGGGGACGGCGTCGGCGGCGCGGGTGCGGACGATCTCACCGACCCAGCGGTGCGCGCCGCCGACGTGCACGGCGAGCTCCCGCAGGGTCCAGTCGGGGCAGGTGGGGACGGTCGCGGTGAGATCGGCGCCGGTCAGCACCGCGCGCAGGGCGTCGGTCTGCGCCAGGATCTCGTCGCAATAGCGGTCGTGGGAGAGAAGGGAGAGAGGGGAGAGAGGCGTCATGCGGCGCACCCTAACCGGCGGTACCCAGCGTGCTCACCCGAATATCCGCCGGTCACCGCCGCTCACCACCGCTCACCGCCGGCGGGAGGAGGGCGGGCCCGGCCCGTGAAGTCCGCCGCCGCTATCCGGTCAGCTGGGAGGTGGAGGGAACCTTGTCCTTCACCTCGGCGCCCGCGTCCTTGCCCGCGTTCTTGATGCTGTCGATGACGCTCTCGAACGCGCCGATGTCGCCTTCGCCGGCCTCACCCTTGCGGAGCTTCGTCCCCAGCCCCTTGAGCGATTCGATCCCGGCGGTGAGCGGGGCGACCGCCTTCGACAGCAGCGGGTCGCCCTTGGCGTTCTCCGTCGCGGCCTTGAGCCGGTTGTAGGCGAACCCGCCCGCGAGGCCCGCCTTCACGAGGGCGAACTTCCGGCCCTCCGCGCCCTTCTTGAACGTCCCTGCGCGGTACGGCTTCACGATCCACTGGTACGTGGCCCCCGCCGCGAGCCCCGCGTTGGCGACGAACCGGGTCTTGGCGAGCCGCTGCTTCTCGGCGGACGCCGAGGGGCTGGCCCCGGAGGAGTTGGCCGCCGCGGACGCGCTCGCCGCGTTGCCGCCGGCGGTGTCTCCGGAGTCGCCGCACGCGGTGGTGCCCGCCAGCAGGGCGCAGGACAGCAGCAGCGCTGCCGGGGTTCGGCGGAGCGTTACGGAACGGGGCACGGCGGGCCTCCTGACCGGACTGAAACGGGCCAACCCGGGCATGTCACAGCGAGTGACGGACCTCGGCACTCCGGATCAGCCTCGCCCGTTCCCTCCCCGGTCGCCACCCGGTGGGGCCGTACGGGTTTCACCCTGCGTAAAGCGGCAACCAGAGTTCCATGTCTCCCAGAACCCGTTCAGGAAGCAGTTCAGGCAGCAGTACAGCGGCACGTGTCATCGCCGTCGTGGCCGACATCCTGGCCTTCATCATCATTCTCTGGATCCTGATGTACCTGCTCGACGCCAACCGCGGCAACGACTTCGTGCAGTGGGTGCACGACGCGGCCCGCTGGCTGGCCGGCTGGTCGTACGACCTGTTCACGTTCGACAAGGCGTGGGCGCGGGTGGTGGCCGGTTACGGTCTGGCGGCCGTGGTCTATCTGTTCATCGGGCACGCGGTGGCGGGCCGGCTCCGCCGCGGCTGAACCGGCTCCGCCTCAGGGCGCGTTCAGCGGCAGCAGTCCGGCTCGAGGCCGACCGGCAGCCGTTCGCCCGAGAAGACCGCGGTGGTCGCCTCGTCCCCCCCGAGCGCGGCCACCGCCAGCAGCAGGGAGCCCGCCGTCCAGGTGGTGAGCTCCTCGGGCCAGAACGCCCGGTTGCCCTCGAAGACGTACCCCGTCCAGTACAGCCCGCCCTCGGCCCGAAGGTGCTGGACGGACTGGAGGATCTCCAGCGCCCGGTCCGACTCCCCCGTCACCCAGAGGGCCAGGGCGAGTTCGCAGCTCTCGCCGCCGGTCACCCACGGGTTGGGCAGCACACAGCGCACCCCGAGGCCGGGGACGACGAAGCGGTCCCAGCCCTCCTGGATGCGGGCGGTGGCCTCGGCCCCGGTGACCGCGCCGCCGAGGACCGGGTAGTACCAGTCCATCGAGTAGCGGTTCTTGTCGAGGAAGCGCTCGGGGTGGCTGCGGATCGCGTGGGCCAGCGCCCCGGTCGCCAGCTCCCAGTCGGGCTGCGGCTCCTCGCGGCGCTCGGCGATGGCCAGCGCACAGCGCAGCGCGTGGTGGATCGAGGAGGAGCCGGTCAGCAGCGCGTCGTTCACGGGCGTGCCGTCGGGCTCCCGCTTCCAGCCGATCTGCCCGCCGGGCTGCTGGAGCCCGAGGACGAACTCGACGGCCGCGAAGACCGTGGGCCACATCCGGTCGACGAACGCGTCGTCGCCGGTGGCCAGGTAGTGGTGCCAGACGCCGACGGCCACGTACGCGCAGAAGTTGCTCTCCAGGCCCCGGTCGGTCGGCCGCCCCGGGTCGCCGTCGTGGTAGGCGGCGTACCAGGAGCCGTCGGCGTTCTGGTTGCGGGCGAGCCAGTCGTAGGCACGCGCGGCGGCCCCGTGCTCGCCGGCGGCGTCGAGCGCCATCGCGGTCTCGGTGTGGTCCCACGGGTCGAGGTGGTGGCCCCGGAACCACGGCAGCGCCCCGTCCTCCCGCTGCACGGCGAGGAGGGCGGCGACGGTCTCGGCGGCCTGATCCGCCGTCAGGACGCCGGGCAGGACGAGGTGTTCGGTCTGTTCGGGAGTGCTCACGCCTCGGCCTTCGGAAGGTGCGGCTTGGTGGCGTAGGCGACGAAGCTCTTGCCGACGACCGGGTTGAGGAGCTGCTCGGCGACCCGGGTCGCGAGCGGCTTCTTCATGATGTCCCAGACGAGCAGCTTGTGGTAGGCGCGGACCGGCAGCGCCTGGTCGTTGTCCACGCCGAAGGCGCACTTCAGCCACCAGTACGGCGAGTGCAGGGCGTGGGCGTGGTGGGTGCCGTACGGCTTGAGTCCGGCCTCGCGGATCCGGGCGAGGAGCTGGTCGGCCTTGTAGATGCGGATGTGGCCGCCCTCGACCTCGTGGTAGGCGTCGGAGAGGGTCCAGCAGACCTTCTCGGGGCCGTAGCGCGGGACGGTGATCGCTATCCGGCCGCCCGGCCTGAGGACCCGGACCATCTCGGCGAGGACGCCCTTGTCGTCCGGGATGTGCTCCATGACCTCGGAGATGATCACGACGTCGAAGGAGTTGTCGGGGAAGGGCAGGTTGAGGGCGTCGCCCTCCATGGCGGTGGCGGTGGCGCCCTCGGGGGCCTCCCCGGCCTCCTTCATCGCGGCGAACCACTTGGCGACCTCGCGGATCTCCTCGCCGTTCCGGTCGAGGGCGACGACCTGCGCACCGCGCCGGTAACACTCGAAGGCATGCCGGCCGGCACCGCAGCCCAGATCGAGCACTCGGTCGCCGGCGGCGAGCGGGAAGCGGGTGAAGTCGACGGTCAGCACGAGGGCCTGCCTTCGAGGTCGGAGGTACGGGTTCCGGTAAACGCGGTCGCAGTCACCTGCGGACTCCGCGGGCGGCGATCGCCTGACGGTACAGCTCGGCCGTTCCGGCGGCCGCCCTGGCCCAGGTGAAGTTGGCCAGCACCCGCTCACGGCCCGCCGCGCCGAGCCGGGCGCGCAGCTCCGGGTCGCCCAGCAGCCGGGCCAGCGCCCCGGCCAGCGCGTCCGGGTCGCCGGGCGCCACGGCGAGGCAGGTCTCCCCGTCCCGGCCGGAGACCTCGGGGATCGCGCCGCCGGTGGTGGCGACGAGGGGGGTGCCGGTGGCCATGGCCTCGGCGGCGGGCAGCGAGAACCCCTCGTACAGCGAGGGCACGCAGGAGACCTGGGCGCTGCGCACGAGGTCGACCAGCTCGGCGTCGCTGATGCCCTTGACGAACTCGACGGCGTCCGCGAGGCCGTGCCGCTCGATCGCGCGGGCGACCGGCCCGTTCTCGGCGCGCTTGCCGACGACGACGAGGTGGGCGGCGGGGTTCTCGGTACGGAGCTTGGCGAGCGCGTCGACGAGGTGGACGAGGCCCTTGAGGGGGACGTCGGCGCTGGAGGTGGTGACGATGCGGCCGGGCACCTCGGCGACGGAGGGGTCGGGCGACCACAGGTCGGTGTCGGCGCCGATGTGCACGACGCTGATCCGGTCCGGGCGTACGCCGAGGTCCTCGACGATCTCGTCGCGGGAGGAGCCGGAGACGGTGAGGACGGTGTCCAGCTTGCGGGCGACCCGCTTCTGCATCCGGGTGAAGGCGTACCAGCGGCGTACGGAGGCGCGTCGGCGGCGACCGGTCGCAGCCTCCAGGTCGAGCCTGCGGTCCACGGTGATGGGGTGGTGGATCGTCGTCACGAGCGGGGCCCCGAGCTCGCCGAGGAGCCCGTACCCGAGGGTCTGGTTGTCGTGGACGACGTCGAACTCTCCGCGCCGGGAGAGCAGATGGCGACGGGCGCGCAGGCTGAAGGTGAGCGGCTCGGGGAAGCCGCCGGTCCACATGGTGGCGACCTCGGCCAGGTCGATCCAGTCCCGGTACTCGCCCCACTTCGGCGTACGGAAGGGGTCGGGCTGCCGGTAGAGGTCGAGGCTGGGCAGCTCGGTGAGCGGGACGCCCTCGTCGAGCACCGGGTAGGGCTGCGCGCCGATGACCTCGACGCTGTGGCCGAGGCGGGCGAGCTCCCGGCCGAGGTGGCGGACGTACACGCCCTGGCCACCGCAGAACGGATTGCCCTTGTACGTGAGGAGTGCGATGCGCAACGGCCGGTCGCCGGTCCCGGCGGAGCTGCCGTCGCCCGTGCGGGGGCCTGTCTCTATGGCCTCAGCGGTCACACTCGGCCCCCTTCTGACTGCGTGTTCGCCGGAGCGTAACCGGTCGCGCTAATCTAGAACAAGTTTCAGACTTGATAGAACAAGCTCGGAACTAGCTCGGAACAAGCTGCAGACTTGATCGTTTGACGTGCATCGAATCTACCGGCAGGTAGCGTCGGCGGGACGGCCGGATCAGGTGATTCGCGCCACGACGGACGCCCTGGCATGCTGTGCGCGCCCGGCCGGGCCGCTTCGTCCGTCCGGGTGCGGGATCAAGCCATGGATCACGGATCGTGGATCGGGGACAGCATGACCGCGGACGCCAGACCGGCAGCGCCTCCGCTGACCGAGCGCCAGGAGGCCCGTCGCCGCCGCATCCTGCACGCCAGCGCCCAGCTGGCCAGCCGGGGCGGGTTCGAGGCGGTGCAGATGCGGGAGGTGGCCGAGGCCGCCGGGGTCGCGCTGGGCACCCTCTACCGCTACTTCCCGTCCAAGATCCATCTGCTGGTCGCGACCATGCAGGACCAGCTCCAGCACATGCACACCACGCTCCGCAAACGCCCGCCGGCCGGCGACGACGCGGCCCAGCGGGTGGCCGAAACGCTGATGCGCGCCTTCCGCGCCCTGCAGCGCGAGCCGCACCTCGCGGACGCCATGGTCCGGGCCCTCACCTTCGCGGACCGCAGCGTGAGCCCCGAGGTGGACACCGTCTCGCGGCTCACCACGGCGATCATCCTGGACGCGATGGGGCTGGAGCACCCGACCCCGGAGCAGCTCTCCGCGGTCCGGGTCATCGAGCACACCTGGCACTCGGCGCTGATCACCTGGCTGTCGGGGCGGGCCTCGATCGCCCAGGTGAAGATCGACATCGAGACGGTCTGCCGCCTCATCGACCTGACGGCGGAGGCGAAGCCGGAGCCGGATCGGGGCTGAGCGGCGCGACGGGGCCGAGCGGCGGGGCGTCGGGCCGCCCGGGGAGCCCGGCGGCTGGGTGCTTCGTCGAAGGCCGGGCGGCCGCGAGCGCCACCACGGCCGCACGGCGGTGGTCCGTCCACTCGGTCAGCCGGACGTCGTCCCGCCCGGCCTCGAACTCGGCGGTGAGCCCGGCAGTGACCCCGGCCTTGAACAGCGCCTCCCGCCGGACCCACAACCGCAGCAGCGCCGGTCCGGGGTCCGGCCCGGCGCCGGCGGCGTCCACCTCGTCCGCCGGCAGCAGCCGCCGCAGTACGGGCAGGGGCCCGGGCCGACGCGTCAGGGGCTCCACGTCGATACCGACCGGGCCCGGACCGACCGCCGCGGCGGCCAGCCCGTCGGCGTGACTGAGACTGACGCCCAGGCCGGGGCGGTCCGGCAGATACGGCCGACCGTGTCCGCTCTCCCCGCACCCGGGGCAGCGCTGGGCGGGCTCCACCTCGTGGGGCGGCCGCCCGGTGGCCCGGGAGGCGCACAGCCGCAGCAGCAGCCGGGCCGCCACGACGTCGTCGCGCCGGGCGGGCACCCGGATGCCCGCGAGCCGGTGCCGCTCCCACGGGGCGAGCATGTCCTCGTCCAGCTCCGGGCAGGCCAGCACCTCGGCGGTGGTGGCGACCAGCGCGACGGTGGCCGCGCTCTTCCCGTACGGCGGCGGGAGGCGGGTCACCACCGGCCCGTGCTCACCCGGCGGACGCCTCGGCGAGGCCGACGGAGCCCAGGAAGCGCTCCTTGACGCGGGCGAGGGTGCGGAAGTCGTCGATGGTGACTTCCTGCAGATCGATGCTGTCGCCGGAGATCTCCTCCAGGAGGTCGATGAACTCCAGGAAGTCCATCGAGTCGATGAGGCGGGCCTCGATGAGGTCCTCGTCGACGCCGATCGGGCCGTCGAGGCCGGGATTCTTCTCGTTGAGCCACGCTACGACGCGTTCCATGGGAGAAATCGCTCCTCTTGTCTCTGTTCTCGAAGGTTCCGGTGGCTGCCGGAGGTCAGGAACCGGCGGCACGGAGCCGCTCCAGGGCCTGCTCGGCGGTGCCGTGGGCGAGGATCATCGCGTGCACCCAGCGTTCGACGCCGAAGGCGACGCAGGAGCTGTAGGCGGGACCGTGCGATCCGGCGCGGATGCCGAGCCGCTCGCCGAAGAAGTTGCGGTGCCGGTTGACGGAGGCGATGGCCGTGCCGTCGGGGGCGCTGTACTCGTACTTCACCGGGTCCAGCGCCATCAGACGGGCCCGCGATCCCCCGTTGTCGTAGAACGGGTCGTCGGCCGCCGCCCGGGTCAGGGTCAGACCGAGCCGCCCGGCCACCTCCTGGACGAACTCGCCGCCGCGTGCCTGGTGTTCGGTGGCGCCGTCCTTGGTGCCGAGGTAGATCACCTCACGCATGTGGAACCCCCAGAGGCGACGCAGGCCGTCGTAGTGGGTCTCGTTGCGGAAGCAGCGGCCGACCGCCGAGAGCCGCAGCCCGTCCTCGCCGACGTCCTCGCCCTCCAGGGAGAGCAGCAGGCCGTAGCAGGTGGCGGACGGCAGCACATGGCCGGTCGGCCGCAGCGGAAGGTCCTGGGGTGAGCCGCCGGAGGCCAGTCCATCGAGCGCGTCCGGGCCGAACCGCCCTGCGGACACGCCGAGATGGGGGAAGTTGCGGAAGAAGTCCAGCCGTGCCAGTCCGTCGACGGACAGCAGGGGCGGCCCCACGACCTCGGGGGCGGAGAGCCGCGCGGCCAGACCGGTCAGCAGATCGTCCAGCCCCCGCAGCAGAGCGGTGCGGACCGGGTCCAGCGTGATCAGCCCGGCACCGGGGCTCTTCAGCTCGATGCCCGGCAGGGCCGTGATGCTGGATGTGTTCATGAGACCGCGTCTTTCTCGGTCGGGCCGACCATCGGCGACCCACCGGATGTACGAACCGCATCGCCGTGACGGCGGCGGCCCCGAGCAGGGCCGTCAACAGGGCCGTCACCGGCCGGAGCGCGGGCAGGAAAACGGGTTGACAGCCCGTCACGAACCCGACCGCGCCCTTGGACATTAGGCCCGTAGCTCGCTTGTTGTCTAGACCAAAAATACCGAACGCCAGGTATCGGTTCCGTGGCCACCAGACACAGGACGGCATCCCATATCCCCATATGTGCCGGGCACTTGACAGTCCGGGCGGTCTGGACCAATCCTGCTGATCGACGTGGTCACAGCTCCTCCCACCACGGCACTGCCATCCGTCCCGCCGTGGGGGGGGGCCCCCCCCCCCCCCGGGCCGGGCCCCCCCCCCCCGGGCGGGGCCCCCCCCCCCCCCCCCACACACCCCCCCCCCCCCCCCCCCCCCCCCCCCCCCCCCCCCCCCCCCCCCCCCCGCCCGGCCGAGGAGAAGGACCTGCCATCAACCTCATGACGACACCCGCCCCTCGCCGCCGGCCCCGCCTGCACCGCGCGGCGTCGGACGTCCCGTACTTCAGCGCGGACGGCGAGGCCTACCTCGCGCAGACCGCCCTGCGGGAGCTCGACAAGTCGCGTCCGCTGCGGGTGCTGTCCGAGGAGGACTTCGCCCACTGGCAGACGTACGGCTACGTCATCGTCCGAGAGGCGATACCGGCGGCGACGGCCCGCCAACTGCTCGACTTCACGTGGGAGTTCCAGGGCCTGGACCCGGACCGTCCGGAGAGCTGGTACGAGGACCGGCCGCTGCGCTCCGAGCTGGACCAGCAGCTGCACATCTACGGCTTCGTGGAGGCGTACCACCACCAACTCCTCTGGGACAACCGGCAGTCGCAGCGGGTGTACGACGCGTTCGTCGACGTATGGGACTGCGAGGAGCTGTGGGTCACCCTGGACCGGCTCAATCTCAACCCGCCCAACCGGGGCAACCGTGACCGCGCCCTGATCGAGCCGACGGACCGGGGCTTCGACATCGAGCTCCACTGGGACATCGACACCACGCTCGCCGTGCCGCCGCAGCGGGTGCAGGGCATCATCGCGCTCAACGACACCCGGCCGGAGACCGGCGGTTTCCAGTGCTGCCCCGAGCTGTTCCGGCAGTTCGACACCTGGAAGACCGGCCAGCCCGGTGACCGGGACCCGCTGCGCCCGGACATCGACCGGGACGAACTCCCGGTCGTACGGCCGGATCTGCGCCCCGGCGACCTGCTCATCTGGAACGGCCTGCTGGCCCACGGGGTAGCCCGCAACCTCTCCGAGAACGGAGTGCGGGCCGTGCAGTACCTGTCGATGATGCCCGCGCTGGAGGAGCACGAGCGGCTGCGGAAGTCCCGGGTGGAGTCCTGGCGCCATCTGCGGACCCCACGCTGGAACCGCACCCTGGTCGGCGACCCGGTACTGCCCGAGGCCAAGCGCTACCCCACGGCCGAGCTGAACGCTCTGGGCAGTCGTTTGCTGGGCCTCGCCTCGTGGCAGGACCCGGTCGAGGACACCGAGGGTGTCACGGGTGAAGCCGGTACGGCACCCGCCGCTCCGAGCGGGGAGCCTTCGTGCGCCGCGTCTGTCTGACCCTGCCCACCCACCGGGCCTGCGCCGGCACCATCGCGGCGGTCGGCGAGGAAGCGGCGTACGGGGCACGACAGTTCGGCGTCGAGGTGCACCTCCTGGTCCTGGACTCCTCCGCCGCACCGGTGCTCGACCGGCACCGGGAGGCGGTGGCCGCGCTGCCCCCGTCCCCCGGTGTGACCGTCCACCACCTCGACGAGGACGAGCAGCGCGCCTTCCTGCGCGAGGTGACCGTCCGGTCGGGCGCGGAACGGGAGCTGCAGGACCGGCTGCTGGACCTGCTGCTGCCATCCCGCGTCTCCTACGGCGCCTGCACCGACCGGGCGTTCCTCATCGCCCAGGCCCTCGGCTGCACGTCCGTCCACCGCCGGGACTCCGACAGCCGCTACCAGCGCCTCGACGGCGAACCGGTCTTCCCCCTCCACCAGGAACTCACCTACCTGGGCCAACGGGCGGACGTGGCGGGGAAGTCGGCGACGAGGAGCAAGCTGCCGCCGGGGTCCGAGGGCCGGCGGGTGGCGATAGCCGGTGGCTCCTTCGTGGGCGAGATGTCGGTGGACGTCGCGGAGATCCGCGAGCTCGACCCGGACACGTACCGCGAACTGGTGGGCCTGTCGCTGCCCGAGGGCTCCCCACAGATCTGGCGCAACCATCTGATCGACGCGTCCTTCCGGGGCGCCGGGGACACGGCGTTCAGCGGCGACCGCACCACTCTCGCCCCCATCAGCCCGATGCACGTGGACATGTGCAACATCGGGCTCGACCACGAGGTCTACCGCAGGGTGCCGCTGCCGCCCGCCACTGACACCATCGGCAGCGACTACTTCCTGCTCCACCTCACCCACAACGCACAGCTCCCCGGCCTCCAGCACAACCGGCACATCGTCAACTTCCACACACCGGAACGGCGTACGGACGCCGGGTTCCTCGCGTACCAGCTGCGCTTCGCGAAGTTCCTGCTGTCGAAGACGTACCTCAACGCCGTGTACGCGAGGACGGCGGCGGCCGGTGACGCGCTGCTCGATGGAGAGGGCCACCTCCGGGCCTCGGTGGTCGCCGGTTTCGTCCGGGAGAGCGTCGGCCTCGACCGGGCTGAGAACGCCCGCCGCATGGACGTCCTCGACCGTGCCTGCCGGCGGCTCGGCGACCGCTACACGACGGTCGCGGACACGCTCGCCGACCGCCGCTCCCGGCTCCTGGACGAGGCCCGCGACGACATGGCCGACTTCGCCCTCCTGATGGACCACTGGGAGGCACTGACCGGCGCGAGCGCCGAAGTGGGCCTGGCCGTGACCCGATGAACTCCGCAGCCGGCAAGGACACCATGCACCGGAACCCCCCGCACACGCCCCACCTCTCCCGTACGGTCACCGTCGCCTACGCGGGTGGTGACGAGCGCCGCGGCCCCCTCACCATGGGCCAGGCCAACATGATCCGCTGCATCCTGCGGGACGACCCCACCCACATCAACATCCACGATGTGTGGCCCGTGCCCGAGGGCACCACCTCGGAGGCCGTCACCGAGGCCCTGCGCGCCCTGGCCGTACGGCACGAGGGGCTGCGCACCACCTTCCCGCACCCGCCGGGGGCCGCACCGGTCGACCAGGTCGTGGCAGCGGAGGGCACGTTCACGGTGACCGTCCTCGACCACGCCGAACTCCCCGCCGATCCGGCGGGGTACGCGGAGTCGGTGGCGCGGGCGGCGCGGGCCGGGCGCTTCGCCCTGGAGCGGGAGTTCCCTATGCGCATCACGCTGCTCACCGCGGCCGGACAACCGGCCTACGTGGCACTGGCGTTCAGCCACGCGGTCGCCGACGGCAGCGCGATGGCCATCCTGCGCGAGGAGTTCGCCGAACTGCTGGCGGGCAAGGAGCTGCCGGGGCTCACTTCCCTTCCCCCGGTCGACCTGGCCGCCGTGGAGGCCTCCCCGGCCGGGCTGCGGAAGTCGGAGGCCTCCCTGCGGTACTGGGAGCGGATCCTGCGCACCGGGCCGCAGGAGATGTTCGCGGAGCCGCGCGGCAGGAGGCCGGGGACCGACGAGGAGGCCCGGCAGCTGACGCTCCGCTCCCGTCGGGGCGGCCGGGCGCTCGCCGGGGCGGCCCGCCGCACCGGGCACCCCGAGGCCACCGTGCTGATGGCCGCCTGGTGCGCCCTGGTGGCCCACCGGGCGGGCCAGGACACCTGTGTCACCGCTGTCCCCAGCGCCAACCGGTTCCACGCCCGGGTCGCCCGTTCGGTGACCACCACGTCCCAGGACGCACTGCTTCACCTGGACGTCCGGGTGCCCGCCTTCGACGCCCTGGTCGCCCGGACCTGGGGTGCGGTGCTCAACGCCTACCGGCACAGCCAGTTCGACTCCGTACGGCTGTGGGAGATGATCGACCGGGTCACCGCCGAGCGCGGCAGCCACTTCGGCCGGGACGTGGTGTTCAACGACGTGAGCGCCCTGCCCGCCCCGCTCCTGGGCACCGACGCGCAGAACGGCGGCGACGCCGAGCAGGAGCTGACCTGGGGGCCGCCCCAGACGCTGCCGACCCGGATGCTCGCCTTCACGTACCGGACGACTCCCCAGCTCCACATCTCCCTGTGGGCCGCCCCCTCGCTCTTCACCCCCGAGGAGGCTGAGGGGTTCCTCGCCGGGCTGGTCCTGCTCCTGGAGGCGGCCGCCGCCGGGGACGTACCGATGGAGGCGCTGGCCGAGGTGACGGGAGTCCGCCCCGCCGAACGCGGGCCGGGCTGGCTCCGGGTGGACGGCTGCTGGGTCTCGCCCGACGCCGTGCGCGAGACCCTCGGCCGGGCGGTGGGCGGACTGCCGGTGCGGGTGCAGGTGACCGAGGTGTCCGGCGCGGAGCCGTACCTGACGGCGTACATCGCCCTCGGCGACACCTCGTTGACACCCACCGAGGCCCACCGGGCGCTGACCGCCCTCATCCCGGCCGCCGGTTCGGGCGTCCTCGCACCGAGCCGCTACGTACTCGTCGAGCACCCACCGGCCACGCCCGACCGGAGCGACGCCTGGCGTCGGCTGCAGATCATCGAGGAAGGGACCGGCAGGAGCCGGCAGGTGCGACATGAGCGTTGACGACACGACCCTCCAGCAGAAGCCCGAGCCGCTGCCGAGCCCCTGGCGGTCGACCCGGTTCCGGCTGTTCTTCACGGCCCGCAGCGCGTCGCTGCTGGCCGACGGCATGCTGATGGTGTCCCTCACGACGGCGGTGCTGGGGGCGGGCCACGGGGCGAGCGGCGTCGGGTACGCGCTCGCGGCGTGGATGACCCCGATCGTGCTGCTGGTGCTGTTCGGCGGGGTGCTGGCGGACCGGTTCACCCCGCAGCTGATGATGATCTGCGCGGACCTGGTGCGCATGCTGGCGATGCTGACGCTGGCCGCTCTCCTCTTCTCCTCCGACAGCGTCCCGCTGTGGCAGATCATGGGCCTGATGGCGCTGAGCGGGGCCGCGACGGCGATGTTCCAGCCCGGGATGGCGAGCATGGTCCCCCGGGTCGCCGAGGACATCCAGAAGGCCAACGCGCTGCTGCGGATCTCCGAGGCCCTGAGCACGCTGCTGGGCCCCGGCCTGGCGGGCATCCTGGTCGCGTACTGGCAGGTCTCGGGCTCGTACCTGGTCATCGCGGCGGCGTACGCGCTGAGCGCCCTCGTCCTCCTCCCCCTGCGGAAGCTGCACACGGAACGCGACGAGGGCGACGCCCCGATGTGGCGGAGGCTCGCGACGGGCTGGCAGGAGTTCCGGTCGCGCCAGTGGCTGTGGGGCGTCATCGCGGTCTGGTCCGTCTACGGCCTGTTCGTGTTCGGCCCCGCGCTGCCGCTGGGCGCGGCGCTGATGATCGAGCAGCACGGGGCGAGCGGGTACGGCTGGATCGCCTCGGCGGACGGCGCGGGCACAATCATCGGCGGCCTGATCGGCATGCGGGTCCGCCCGCGCCGCCCCCTGGTCGCAGGAGCCCTGGCCATGCTCTGCTTCGCGCTCAACCCCCTGGCCCCGGCGCTGGAATGGTCCTTCGCGGCCACGGCGATCGCCCACGTGATCGCGGGCTACGGCTTCGCGTTCTGGGGGGTGATGTGGGCGACGAGCGTCCAGTCGCACATCCCCCTGACGGTCCTGAGCCGCGTCTCGGCGTACGACGTCGCCGGCTCCATCATGGTCATCCCTCTGGGCCGCGCCCTGGCGGGCCCGGCGGCGGACGCGTTCGGCGCGAACGAGGTGCTGATCTTCTCGTCGGTGATGTCGTGCGCGCTGCTGGCGGTGATGCTGAGCGTCCCGGCGATCCGGGCACTGCGACGGGCGCCGGAGGGCGTGCTCAGCAAGGTGGCGGGGGAACCGGCGGTCTGACCACCTGGGTACGGCACACCGGTGGTCAGACCCGCACGACCGGTACGTCGTACTGCGGGATCCAGGCGTTACGGGTGACGAGGACCAGCCGATGGTCTTGCGCCTGAGCGACGAGCAGCCGGTCGAAGGGGTCGGCGTGGACCATGGGCAGCCGCCCGGCCCGTACGCCGTGGGCGGCGGTGACGGGGAGGCTCGGGAACGCGAGGTCGCGCACGCGCTCGGCGAGGTCGCCCGGGCCTTCCAGCATGCCGAAGTGCTGGTGGAAGGTGATCTCCCAGGGCGAGACGGCGCTGATGTGTACGGCGTGCGCGGAATCGAGGAGGCGTTTGGCTTCCTCGGACAGCTCCGGGGAATCGTCGAGCCACCAGAGGATCACGGGTGTGTCGAGGAGAAGGCGCATCACGCCATCCCGAAGGCGGATGCGATACAGGGGTGAAGCTCATCGAAGTGACGAGCGATCCGGACCTGCCCACGCAACGAGCCACGCCCGCAGCGCCGCACAGCAGGCACAGTCGACTCCGGTACGGGCAGGACAGGCTCACCCACCCCACTGATCACGACCGCCCGCCGGTCGACGAGCTGGATCAGAGTGCCGCGAAACAATGGCCCGACAGCCGGCACCGAACGCCGACGGAGGACACGCCAGAACCACCTCATGACATCACCGAGGGGCCGGCCATCGTCGGCGCGGGAACGGCAGCGGGAGTCACGACCTCCGCCCAGATGGTCTTCCCGATCCCGGCCGGCCGTTCCTTCACCCCCCAGCAGAAGGCCAACGCGTCGACGATCAGCAGCCCGCGCCCACCCGTCTCCAGCTCATCGGGCCACCGCACCTCGGGGCGGCCGTCACCGGCGTCACTCACCTCCAGCCGGAGCCACGCACCCCGCTCCCGGCACTCGATGCGCACACCGATCATCCGGTCACCGGGGACGACGACGCGCACGGCATTGGTCACCAGCTCGGAGAGCAGCAACTCCGCCGTCTCGACCGTCTCCTGCCCGACCCGCCACTCACCGAGCCTGGCGCGAAGCAGGGCACGCGCCCGGGGAACGCTGCTGCGGCTGCGGACGAGCCGAAAGTTCACTTCACACAGTTCACCCATCACAGTCCCCATTGGTCGGAGCTCGGCTGAAGTCCAGTGCGGGCGAGATCAGTTGGTTCGTGGCCCCAACCCGTCACCAGCAGGATGAGTGCGCACCATCCGAAAATGCAACGTTGCTGATAGCCTCCACATCATTTTTCCTCCTTTCGGGTAACCGCACCCCAACAGAGCCTCTACTTTGCTAAAGGTGTTCACATGCACACGAAGAGCACCGCCGCCAACACTTCGACCGTCCTCGGACGCCAACTGGGGGACGAACTCCGGCGGTTGCGGGAGAAGGCCGGCCTGACCACCAGCCAAGCGGCGGAGGCCCTCGACTGCACCAAGGGCAAGATCAGCCGGATCGAGAACGGCCGCGTGGCGGTACGGCTCCCCGACCTGACAGCGATGCTGCACGCGTATCAGCTCTCCGACCAAGAGGTCCGGGACCGCCTCGCTTCACTGGCACGAAAGGCCAACCGCAGGCGTCGGGAGGGCTGGTGGAACCAGTACGGCGACGTGCTGGCCGACACCTACCGTGACTACATCGCGCTGGAAGCCATGGCGGGCTCCATCCGGACCTTCCAGGCACAACTGATTCCCGGCCTGCTCCAGACCCCGGACTACATTCGGGCGGTCACCGTGGCCTCACGCCAGTGGCAGACGGCGGACGAGATCGAGAAGTTCGTCCAAGTCCGCCTGGCACGACAGGAACGTCTTTTGGACGACACCCCGCTACAGCTGTGGGCCGTGCTGTCGGAAGCCGTCCTTCTCCAGCAAGTCGGTGGTGCACAGGTGATGAACGCGCAGCTTCAGCACCTGCTGGCCAGTTCCGAGCGCCCGAACGTGACGGTGCAGGTGCTGCCGTTCTCGCGTGGGGCGCATGCGAGTATGTTCGGCCCGTACGTAGTGCTGGGATTTCCCGAGGAGGGGGCGCTCGACGTGGTCCTGGCGGACAACCCGTCCGGCTCCATGTGGCTGGAACGGGAGACGGACGTCTCGCGCTACCAAGACCTGTTCGACGCCGCGCGCACGTCCGCGCTCTCCCCGGCCGAGTCCCGCGCTGTCATCCACCGCCGGGCCGAGGAGCATCAAACATGAACAGCGCACGCCACAGCACGCCGGACCTGTCGGGCGCACGGTGGCGCACCAGCTCGTACAGCGGCGGCAACAACGAGTGCGTAGAGGTTGCCCACAACCTCCCCCACCTGGTCCCGGTCCGCGACAGCACCCGCCCCGCCGGCCCCGTCATCGCCTTCGGCCACGATGCCTGGCAGGCCTTCGTCGGCGACCTGGCGTGATCCGGAGATGGACACCCGGACGGGGTGAGTGGAACCCGAAACTGACCGCCGGGAGAGCGAGTTGAACGCCCTCATCGAACTCACCGCATCCGGCTTGGTGGAAGCCGAGGACCTCGCGAGCGAATACTTCTGACGCTGCGCATGCCTCGAATGAAAGTGAGGCCATCTGTTTCGATCTTTGGAGGTTCATCATGGCTTGGAATAACGAAGAGGAGGTCGATGTCGTCATCACGCTTGTCTCGCGGGTCGGATCCCAGGCTTGCGGCGCTGACGGCGCCACAGGCTTCATCGACCAGGTCAAGCACCCATCCTGGTGGTCCAGTGACGCGGCTTCCCCACAGGTAGGCGACCGCCTGCACACAGTCGTGCTGGATGACACGAGAACTCCACCCCGGCTGAGCGCACTCCAAAGCGACATCAATATCGCACGCGTATTGCGCGAACGGGAAGAATCCCAGTGATGCGCATTACCGAGATTATCGAAATTCCTGGCAGCACCGACCTCGTCACATTCACAGGGCCCGCAGGACAAGCATGGGGCCGATGGTGTGGAGCCTTCCCAATCAGCAGCCCCTGCTGCGTAGAGGTCGACCTCCCGGAGCCGGTCACTGCGTGGGAGCACGCCAGGACTCAAGACGTATTGGCGGGGAACCCTGGAAAGGAACTGACGGTCTGCGCCGTGGTCGATTCCGTGGATGCCGATGGAGTCGTATCTCTGCGGCTGGCATCGGACATTATCCTGGTGGAGTGGGAAGCAATCGCACGCGCGGCAGTCGGAGAACGAATCAGATTTTACGCACCCGCAGCCGCAATCTACCCGTACGCACTCTAGCCTCCGCCGCCCCGGGCGCACCAAGCCCCAAACGGGAGAAAGGTCTGACCGTGGAGTCCAGGGCGAGAAGATAGACCTTCAGGGAGAACCGGTGACTACCAAACGAAACTGCAAGGGAACCAAATGCAGAAGCAATTCGTGACACCAGACCCTCAAGATCTTGTCAACGCCCTGGGAGTGGAACCGGAGACCACAGGGGAAACCCAAATGACCGTTAGGCTTTTCGACGTCACCGGCGAGGACCTCACATTCTCTTACAACGTGGTCGGGCAGTCCGTCAGCGTGCACTGGAATACAGAGTCCGGCAAGCCGGCACTGAAGCTTTTCAGAGAAGGAGCAACTTTGCTACGCATCCAGGAGGGTGATGGAATTACCGAACTTGTCGTAGAATTTGAAACTCAAGACACGGCGGGAACTCTCGAACTGCAAGTATTCCCGAACGTATCCGTGATGGAAACATCACTCCTCTCGCAGAGCCCGTAAGACGTGCAGGCGTTCGCAGTGGATGACCAGCTCTCGAACCCCAGCAGAAATGATCGGCTCCGGCGCGCAGGAGGGTGTCCATCCAATGTCCTGGTGCGAGTATCCGATGCCGGACAACGCATCCTGCATGCATGCGGTTTGCAGGTCACTGACACCGAGATCCCGCCCACGGCACCTTCCGCGATCAAGGCCATTCACATGGTTGCGGGCATCGATGTGGAGCCGACCGTCTCGATCGATGCAGCGAAGTGCGACGCCATGGAGCAGCTCGAACTTCAATGGCACGAAGAGGCGTGGCCGGTACTCACCGCTCCAGGATCTGGAGCGTTCTTCATTCTGCTGCCAGGGAGCGGTGGCGCTGCAGCCGGATGGATTCCCGTCAATAACATCGCAACGCCTGGTCTGCCGTCGCGCGTTGCCGCGGCGACGGGCTCTCATGAGTTCGTGGCGTTGTCCGCAGACGGAATGAATCTGTGCGCGGTGTCAGAGGAAGAGGATGAGTACTGGATCATCGTGCGTCCGCTGCACTGAGCTGGGCGGAAGGCTTCATGGGCTAGCGATTGTCGCCGGCGCCGGCCCTGCCGCCTCTGCCCGGGCTTCAGGCCAGGGCGGCGAAGTTCAGAGGAACTGTCCGGGTTGACGGTGGTTCAGCCGTCGGCTTTGTTCCCGACATGCAGTTCCCTACAGCGACATGCCGCAGTACAGGCGTTGTCGCGGCCCGGCGTCGCGGGCAAGTTCGCTGAGGCGTTCCAGGAAGTCGGCCAAGAGCCCTGGGTCCTGCCCGTCACCGTCCTCCGTGCAGGTCCACGCGGTGGCGGCTTCCAGAAGGCGCCCCGGGGTGGCCGCCGCGAGAGCGTCACGGAGGCCGTCCGTGAGCGAGACGAGCCAGGGCCCTTCGCTCTCGGGGTCGTTGAGCAGTTCGCAGAAGCGAGGGTCAGCTTCCACTTGCTCCTCGGATACTTCTGTCAGGTGAGCTTCGACGGTTCCGAGAAGCAGGTAGGGGTCTGCCCCTTTGAGGCCGAGCGTGCCGAATGGGTCGTCCGCACTATCGGCTTCGAACAGCGCGAGGGCTTGCCTGTCGTCGGTCGCCGCGTAGTAGTCGTAGATGTTTCCCATAGCTGGATAGTGTCAGCTCGGGGGCGGCGTCGTTCAGGGTGCAGCCTGGCGCGTACCCACAAGGCTCCGGACCGGGCTCCGGGCACCCCTCACTCCTCCGGCGGGAACACCACCTCCCCCGACCCCGCCAGCGTCAGCGTGATCGCCTCCACCGGGCAGCCCTCCGCCGCCGCGAGGACCTGTTCGCCCGCGTCGCGGTCCTCCTCCGTCGGGTGGGACTGGCGGGCCGAGTCGAGGTGGAAGGCGTCTCCCGCGTGGTTGACGCACATGCCGGAGCCGATGCAGACCGAGCGGTCCACCTCCACGTGCCAGCGGTCGCCCATCACGCCTCCCGGTAGCCGGCGGGCAGGTGGATCATCTTGTGCTCGAAGAACTCGCCGTAGCCCTCGGGGCCGAACTCGCGGCCCAGGCCCGAGTTCTTGTAGCCGCCGAACGGGCCGAGCATGTCGAGGCTGAAGGTGTTCACGCTGTACGTGCCCGTGCGGACGCGGCGGGCCACGTCGATGCCGCGTTCCGTGTCCGCCGTCCAGACGCTGCCGCTGAGGCCGTACGGGGAGTCGTCGGCGATGCGGACCGCCTCGTCCTCGTCTCCGTACGGGATCAGGCAGATCACCGGGCCGAAGATCTCCTCGCGGGCGATGCGCATGGAGTTGTCGACCGAGCCGAAGAGGGTGGGTTCTACGTACCAGCCGCGTTCCTGCGATGCCGGTACGTTGCCGCCCGTGAGGATCTTGGCGCCTTCCTCCTGACCCAACTTGATGTAGTCCAGGGAGCGTTGCTGTTGGCGTTGGGCCACCAAGGGGCCGAGTTCTGTTGTCGGGTCCAGTGGGTCGCCCACCCGCAGCGCTCCGGCCGCCGCCGCGAAAGCCTCCGCTATCTCGTCGTAGCGGCTGCGCGGGGCCAGGATGCGCGTCTGGGCCACGCACGCCTGGCCGTTGATCATCCAGGCGAACGGGACGATGCCCGCCACCGCCGCCTCCAGGTCCGCGTCCGGCAGGATCACCGCTGCCGACTTGCCGCCCAGCTCCAGGGTGACGCGGGTCAGGTTGCGCGACGCCACCTCCATGACGCGGCGGCCCGCCGCCACCGAGCCGGTGAAGGAGACCTTGTCCACGTCCCGGTGGCCCACCAGGTACTCGCTGACCTCCCGGTCGGCCGGGAGGATGGAGAGGACGCCGGGCGGCAGGCCCGCCTCTGCCGCGATTTCCGCCAAGAGGTACGCGTCCAGCGGGGTTTCCGGGGAGACCTTCAGGACCGCCGTGCAGCCGGCCAGGAGGGCAGGGGCCAGTTTCGCCGCCGCTGTGAACTGCGGGACGTTCCACGGGACCACCGCGGCCACCACGCCCACCGGTTCGCGGCGGACCAGGAGCGGGCCGAGGACTCCGTCGCGCCGTTCCTCGTACGGGAACGTACGCGCCACCGTGATCGCCGAGTCCCAGACCATCATCGCGGCCAGCGCCTGCACCATGACGCTCGAACTGTACGGAGTGCCGTTCTGGGCGCTGATCAGACGCGCGAACTCCTCGTGGCGTACGGCGAAGGCGTCCTTGATCCGGGTGATCACCGCGATCCGCTCATCCAGCGGCATGCGAGGCCAGGGGCCCTCGTCGAAGGCCTGGCGGGCGGCGGCCACCGCCCGGTCCACGTCGGCCTCGGAGGCGTGCGGCACGCGGCCGATGACCTGTTCGGTGTGCGGGGAGATCACCTCGATGACCTCGGTGGAGAGCGGATCGGTGAACTCCCCGCCGATGAACAGGTGTCCGTGTTCCACAAGCTCCGTACGTTCCGTCATGGCTGTCGCCTCCCGCGAACCCGCACACCCGTAACTGACTGTTCGTCAGAACTGATACCAGTTCCTGTTTCAGGAGTCCACGGTGCGGACCGCACCCGGGCAGCGAATAATTGGTAGACCTGGGCTACCACTGGAACGAGTTCTCGTTACAGTTGGCTCAGCGCACGCCGCCGAGCAGAGATGGGGAGCCCATGACGCAGGTGCCGCATGTGCCGCAGGTGCCGCAGGTGCCGCAGGTGCCGCAGGTGACCGACCACGGCGGAGGCGTCCACAGCATCAAGGTGCCCATCCCCGACAACCCGCTGGGACACACTCTCGTCCATCTCGTCGACACCGACCGGGGCCCGGTCCTCATCGACACCGGCTGGGACGATCCCGCCTCCTGGGACACCCTGGTCGCCGGGCTCGCCGCCCTCGGCACCGCCGTCACCGACATCCACGGCGTCGTCATCACCCACCACCACCCCGACCACCACGGCCTCTCCGGCCAGGTCCGCGAAGCCTCCGGGGCCTGGATCGCGATGCACGAGGCCGACACCGCGATCGTCCGGCGCACCCGGGAATCCGAGCCCGGCACCTGGCTCGACTACCTCACCCGCAAGCTCGCCGCCGTCGGCGCGCCGGACGACCACCTCGCCCCGTTGCGCGCCGCCCGCAGCGGAGGGCGGCTGCGGACCCTGCCCGGGCTGCGCGCCGCCCTGCCGGACAGGGAGATCGTCCCCGGCGAGCTGCTCGACCTCGCCGGGCGGCGACTGCGTGCCGTCTGGACGCCCGGGCACACCCCGGGCCATGTCTGCCTCCATCTGGAGGAGCGGCATCCGGCGGATCTGGCGGGGCACGGGCGGCTGTTCTCCGGGGATCACCTGCTGCCGGGGATCAGTCCGCACATCGGGCTGTACGAGGACCCGGACGACACCGCCGTCACCGATCCGCTCGGGGACTATCTGGCCTCGCTGGAGCGGATCGGACGGCTCGGGGTGGCCGAGGTGCTGCCCGCGCACCAGCACGCGTTCACCGATGCGGGCGGGCGGGTGCGGGAGCTGCTGGACCATCACGAGGAGCGGCTGACCGGGCTCCTCGCGCTGCTCGCCACGCCGCTCACGCCGTGGCAGGTGGCCGAGCGGATGGAGTGGAACCGGCCCTGGGAGCAGATCCCGCACGGGTCGCGGTCCATCGCCGTGTCGGAGGCCGAGTCCCATCTGCGGCGGCTCGTGAAGCTCGGCCGCGCGGAGGCCGTCCCGGGCGGGCCCCCGGTGACGTACATCGCGGTCTGAGCCCGCAGCCCGCGGAGCCCCTGCGCGCCCGGAGCGCCGTACTGCCACCCGAAGCCCCCGGTCCACGGTGACCTACATCGCGGTGTGATCCCCCGGCCCCTCCCCTACGGACCGGTAGAGTGAGCAGGTCGTCATCATGCCCGTACAGGGGGAAGCCGGTGCGAATCCGGCGCAGCGCCCCAGCCGTGTCCCGTCCGCCCGACGGCAGCCGGACCGCCCTCCGCGGAGCGTGACCGGCTCGGGCCACCGGAACCCCGGTGGCCGGCACCGTCGAGGCATACGGGGCCGGAGCCCGGTGCCCTCGTGCGCCCGGGGAGTCCGGCCCTCGCAGGAGAGGCCCAGCCAGCCATGACCGTACGCCGCAGCGCAGCCGCGCTCGCGACCACCGCCGTGCTTCTGGGCGCGGCCGCACCCGTAGCGGTCGCCGCGCCGAGTCCTTCCCCGTCGGCGGAGCTGCCGGCCGGGCTCTACGGCACCACGGACCCCACGTACGACGGGGTGTGGCGGCAGTCGCTGGCCTTCCTCGCGCAGAAGATCGAGTACGTCACGCCGGCCACCTCCGCCGTGGACTGGCTGGTGGGCCAGCAGTGCGACAGCGGCGCGTTCACCTCGTACCGCGACGCCTCCAAGCCGTGCGACGCCTCCACGGTGATGGACACCAACGCCACCGCCGCCGCCGTGCAGGCCCTCGTCGAGGTGAACCAGCACCGTGACGCCGCGAACAACGGCGCGGACTGGCTGAAGTCCGTGCAGAACGAGGACGGCGGCTGGGGCTACAACCCCGGCAGCCCGAGCGACGCGAACTCCACGTCCATCGTCATCGGCGCGCTCGCCCGGACCGGTGTCCCGGTCGGCGAGATCACCACCGCCGACGGCAGCACCCCGTACACCGCGCTCCAGGCCCTGGCCATCCCCTGCGGGGACAAGGACGGCGGCGCGTTCGCCTACCAGCCGGGCAAGAAGGGCGAGCTGACCGCCAACCTGGACGCCACCGCGGCCTCGGTGCTCGGGCTGATGGGCAAGGGCATCGCCTCCGGCACGTCCAACGCGGTCAAGGACCCCTCCTGCACCAAGGGCGACGACCTCAGCCCGGAGCAGTCCGCCCAGAACGGCGCCTTCTTCCTCGCGGACACGCTGAAGAAGACGCCCTATCTGGAGCAGGCCCCGATGCCCGGCGCGGAGGACACCGAGCCGCAGCCCGACTTCGGCAACACCGCGGACGCGGTCGTCGCGCTCGCCGCCTCCGGGCACACGGACAAGGCCGAGGCCTCGGTCGCCTGGCTGCGGACGAACGCCAGGGACTGGGCGAGGCAGGGCGGTCCGGCCGCCACCGCGCAGCTGATCCTCGCGGCGCACGCCACCGGCGCGGACGCCCGCGACTTCGGCGGCGTCGACCTCGTCAGGCAGCTCAACTCGACCGGCCCCGCCCCGGCCGCCACCGCCCTCCCCTCGCCGACGCCGAGCGGTCCGCAGCCCTCCAGCGGCACCGACAGCGACGACAGCGGGCTGAGCCTGGGGTGGCTGATCGGTATCGGTCTCGCCGCCGGTGCGGGCATCGGTTTCCTGCTCAGCATGCGCCGGAAGAAGCAGCAGCCGTGAGGCGTACACCGGGTAGGCCGAGTACAGCGCGTACGCCGAGTGCGCCGCGTACGCCGGTGCCCGCGCGGTTGCGGAATCCGCTCGTCGCGCTGCTCGCCGCCCTGGTCGCCGCCTCGGCCGTGCTGCTCGGCGCGGGCAGCGCGGAGGCCGCCGGGTACCGCTACTGGTCCTTCTGGCAGGGCAACGGCAAGAACTGGGAGTACGCCACCCAGGGGCCGTCCCTCCTGCGCCCGGACGACGGTACGGTCCAGGGCTTCCGGTTCGCCGTGAGCGAGGACTCGGGCGACTCCGACCAGCCACGCCGCGCCCCGGACTTCGGAGCGATCTGCGCGGACACCCCGGCGGAGGACGGGAAGAAGCGGGTGGCGCTGGTGATCGACCCCGGTACGGCGGCGGACGCCCCGGACGGGGAGAAGCCGCCCGCCCCGCGCACGGCGTGCGCGCAGGTCGCGCCCGACGCCAGTAGTGCGGAGGCGCTCGCCGCGGTGGCGAAGCCGCTGCGGTACGACAGCAGCGCCATGCTCTGCGCGATCTCCGGTTATCCGAAGTCGGGCTGCGGCGAGCAGGTGTCCGGCGACGGCGGCAGCGCGAAGCCGTCCGAGCCGGCCAAGACCGTCGACGGCCAGGAGAAGGGCGAGGAAGGTGACGGCGGCGGTCCCTCCGCCGGGCTTCTCGTCGGCATCGGCGCCGTCCTGCTGCTGGGCATCGCCGCCGTGGTCCAGGCCCGCCGCCGCCGGTGACCGCCTCCCCCGCCCCGGCCCCGGCCCGGCTGCTGCGCCGCGCCCTGCACGCCCCCGAGGCGGACCGCGGCAACGCGCTGCCCGCCGGGGCGTGGTGGCTGTGGGCGCTGGGGCTCGCCACCGCCGCGTCCCGGACCACGAACCCGCTGCTGCTCGGGCTGCTGGTCGGGGTGGCGGGGTATGTGGTGGTGGCGCGGCGCACGGACGCGCCGTGGGCCCGCTCCTACGGCGCGTTCGTCAAGCTCGGGCTGTTCGTCGTGGCGCTGCGGCTCGTCTTCTCCGTCTTCCTCGGCTCGCCGATCCCCGGTTCGCACACCGTCTTCGTCCTTCCCGAACTGCCCCTGCCGGACTGGGCGCAGGGGGTGCGGATCGGTGGCCGGGTCACCGCCGAGCAGCTCGTCTTCTCCCTCTACGACGGGATGAAGCTGGCCACCCTGCTGATCTGTGTCGGTGCGGCGAACTCGCTGGCCAACCCGGCGCGGCTGTTGAAGTCGCTGCCCGGCGCGCTGTACGAGGCGGGGGTCGCCGTCGTCGTCGCGATGACGTTCGCGCCGAACATGGTGGCCGACGTGGTCCGGCTGCGCACCGCGCGCCGGCTGCGGGGCCGGCCGACCGGTGGGGTCCGGGCCGTGGCGCAGATCGGGCTGCCGGTGCTGGAGGGCGCGCTGGAGCGGTCGGTGGCGGTGGCCGCTTCGATGGACGCGCGCGGGTACGGGCGTACGGCGCAGGTCCCGGCCGCCGTCCGGCACACCACGAATGTGCTCACCCTGGGCGGGCTGCTCGGGGTGTGCGCCGGGACGTACGGGCTGCTGGCCGCGCAGGGGGCGGTGTACGGGCTGCCGTTGCTGCTGGCCGGGCTGGTCACGGCGATGGCCGGGCTGCGGCTCGGCGGGCGGCGCTCGGTGCGCACCCGCTACCGGCCGGACCGGTGGGGTGCCCGGGCCTGGCTCGTGGCGTGCTCGGGTGTGGCGGTCGCGGCGGCGATGATCTGGGCGGGGGCGGTGGATCCGGACGCGCTGCACCCCGGGGTCGTACCGCTGACCGCGCCGGTGCTGCCGCTGTGGCCCGCCGCCGCGGTGCTGATCGGGCTGCTGCCCGCGCTCGTCGCTCCCCTACCGCCGTCGACCCGGGCACACGGACAACCGGCGCATCCCAGCAAGGAGCAGGCGTGATCAGGTTCGAGCGGGTCTCCGTGCGGTACGAGGGCACGGAGCACCCCACGCTGTCCGGCGTCGACCTCACGGTCCCCGAGGGCGAACTGGTCCTGCTCGTCGGCCCCTCTGGTGTCGGCAAGTCGACTTTGCTGGGTACGGTCTCGGGGCTCGTCCCGCACTTCACGGGCGGGCTGCTGTCGGGCCGGGTCACGGTGGGCGGCCGCGACACCCGTACGCACAAGCCCCGCGAACTGGCCGATCTGGTCGGCACGGTGGGCCAGGACCCGCTCGCGCACTTCGTCACGGACACGGTCGAGGACGAGCTCGCGTACGGCATGGAATCGCTCGGCCTCGCCCCCGACGTGATGCGCCGCCGGGTCGAGGAGACGCTCGATCTGCTGGGCCTGGCCGAGCTGCGCGACCGGCCGATCGCGACCCTGTCGGGCGGCCAGCAGCAGCGCGTGGCGATCGGTTCGGTGCTCACCCCGCACCCGAGGGTGCTGGTGCTGGACGAGCCGACCTCCGCGCTGGACCCGGCGGCGGCCGAGGAGGTCCTCGCGGTGCTCCAGCGGCTGGTCCACGACCTGGGCACGACCGTGCTGATGGCCGAGCACCGGCTGGAGCGGGTGGTGCAGTACGCGGACCAGGTCGTCCTGCTGCCCGCCCCGGGCACCGCTCCCGTGATGGGGCCGCCCGCCGAGATCATGAAGGTGTCGCCGGTTCGGCCGCCGGTGGCGGAGCTGGGGCTGCTGGCGGGCTGGGACCCGCTGCCCCTGTCGGTACGGGACGCCCGGCGCGGGGCGGGCGGGCTGCGGGAGCGGCTGGCGGACGCGGTGCCGCCGGGGGATCCGGGGGATCCGGGGGCGTCGTCGGCCCCGCCGGTCTCGGAGGCGTCGGAGTCGTCGACGCTCACGGAGGAGGCGTCGGGGCCCTCGAAGTCGTCGGCGGGGCTGTCGGGCGCGCCCGTGCCCGTACCCGTACCGCATGCCTCCCGGCCCGGACGGTTCGCCCGGCTGCTGGGCCGTCGTGCGGCCGACGCGCGGGTCGCCCCCGCCGCCGATCCGGTCACCCGGGTCGAGGGGCTCGGGGTGCGGCGCGGCCGGGTCGAGGCGCTGCGGCGGGTGACGCTCACCGTGGCCCCGGGCGAGACGGTGGCCCTGATGGGGCGGAACGGTGCCGGCAAGTCCACGCTGCTCGGGGCCCTCGTCGGCATGATCGAGCCCACCGCTGGCACCGTGCGCGTCGGCGGCCTGGCCCCCGCCCGGACGGACCCCCGGGCGATGGTGCGCCGGGTCGGCCTCGTACCGCAGGAGCCGCGCGATCTGCTGTACGCGGACACGGTGGCCGCCGAGTGCGCCGCCGCCGACCGGGACGCGGGCGCGGCGGAGGGTTCCTGCCGGGCGCTGGTGTCGGAGCTGCTGCCGGGCGTCGGGGACGACACGCACCCCCGGGACCTCTCCGAGGGCCAGCGGCTGGCGCTCGCCCTGGCGCTGGTGCTGACGGGCCGGCCGCCTCTGCTGCTGCTGGACGAGCCGACGCGGGGGCTGGACTACGCGGCGAAGGCGCGTCTGGTCGGCGTGCTGCGAGGGCTCGCGGCCCAGGGGCACGCGATCGTCCTGGCGACGCACGACGTGGAGCTGGCGGCGGAGCTGGCGCACCGGGTGGTGATCCTCGCCGACGGGGAGGTCGTCGCGGACGGCCCGACCGGGCGGGTGGTGGTCTCCTCCCCCGCGTTCGCCCCGCAGACGGCGAAGATCCTCGCCCCGCAGGAGTGGCTGACCGTGTCCCAGGTGCGCGGCGCGCTGGAGGCGGGCGCATGAGCCGGAAGCCGGTCGTCGTACGGGAGCGGGCGGCCCGGCCCGTGCGACTCGGGCCGAAGTCGGTCGCCGTACTGCTGCTGACCGGGGCCGTCGGTGTGGTCGCCTTCGGGTGGCCGCTGCTGGCGGACGCCGGGTCCGGGCTCGCGCACGCGCGGGACGCGCCCTGGCTGTTCGCGGCGCTGCTGCCGCTGCTCGTCGCGGTGGTCGTGGCGACGATCTCCGAGTCCGGGATGGACGCGAAGGCCGTCGCGATGCTCGGTGTGCTGGCGGCGGTCGGTGCCGCGCTGCGCCCGCTGGGGGCGGGGACGGCGGGGCTGGAACCGATGTTCTTCCTGATGGTGCTGAGCGGCCGGGTGCTGGGCCCCGGCTTCGGTTTCGTCCTCGGCTCGGTGACCATGTTCGCCTCGGCGCTGCTGACCGGCGGGGTCGGGCCGTGGATGCCGTTCCAGATGCTGTCGATGGGCTGGTTCACCATGGGCGCGGGGCTGCTGCCGGGAGCGGACCGGCTGCGCGGGCGGGCGGAGCTGGCGATGCTGGCGGCGTACGGCTGCGTGGCGGCGTTCGCGTACGGCACGGTGATGAATCTGCAGGGCTGGACACTGATCACCGGTCTGGGGTCGGGCATCTCGTTCGTCGCGGGCGACCCGCTGCACGAGAACCTGGTGCGGTTCCTCGCCTACTGTGCGGCGACCTCGCTGGGCTGGGACCTGGGGCGGGCGGTGCTGACCGTGGTCCTGACGGTGACGATCGGGCCGACGCTGCTGAAGGCGCTGCGCCGGGCCACCCGCCGCGCCGCGTTCGACGCGCGGGCCGCGTTCGGGGAGCCGGAGGAGTCGCGGAGGCGGCCCGAGGGGACGGCCCCGGGCTCACCATGAAATGCCGTTACGGGGGCTGAGCCGCTGGGCCCCGGGCTCCCCGGTCGAAGAGGACTACGGGTCACAGCCGCTGGATGATCGTGCCGGTCGCCAAGGCTCCTCCCGCGCACATCGTGATCAGCGCGAACTCCTTGTCGCGGCGTTCCAGTTCGTGCAGGGCCGTGGTGATCAGCCGGGCGCCCGTCGCGCCGACCGGGTGGCCGAGCGCGATCGCACCGCCGTTGACGTTGACCTTCTCCAGGCCGTCGAGGTCCGCCTCGAACTCCTGCGCCCAGCTCAGCACCACCGAGGCGAAGGCCTCGTTGATCTCGACGAGGTCGATGTCCCGCAGCGACATACCGGCCTTGCCGAGCACCGCCCGGGTCGCGTCGATCGGGCCGTCGAGGTGGAAGTGCGGGTCGGATCCGACCAGGGCCTGGGCCACGATCCGGGCCCGGGGCTTGAGCTTGAGGGCCCGTGCCATGCGCTTCGACGACCACATGATGGCGCAGGCCCCGTCCGATATCTGCGAGGAGTTCCCGGCGGTGTGGATCGCGCTCGGCATGACGGCCTTCAGCCCGGCGAGCGCCTCCATCGAGGTGTCGCGCAGCCCTTCGTCCCGGTCGACGAGCCGCCACATGCCCTGGCCCGCCGCCTGCTCCTCCTCGGTGGTCGGGACCTGGACGGCGTACGTCTCGCGCTTGAAGCGCTCCTCCGCCCACGCCTCGGCGGCCCGCTGCTGGGAGAGCAGGCCGAGCGCGTCGACCCGCTCCCGGGTCAGGCCGCGTTTGCGGGCGATGCGCTCGGCGGCCTCGAACTGGTTGGGCAGGTCCACGTTCCACTCGTCGGGCCAGGGTTTTCCCGGGCCGTGCTTGGAACCGCTGCCCAGCGGCACCCGGGACATCGCCTCGACGCCGCAGCTGATGCCCACGTCGATGACCCCGGCGGCCACCATGTTGGCGACCATGTGGGAGGCCTGCTGCGAGGATCCGCACTGGCAGTCCACGGTGGTGGCGGCGGTCTCGTACGGCAGGCCCACGGTCAGCCAGGCGTTGCGGGCCGGGTTCATCGACTGCTCGCCGGCGTGCGTGACGGTGCCGCCGACGATCTGTTCGACGCAGTCGGCCTGGATGCCGGTGCGGCCGAGAAGTTCACGGTAGGTCTCGCCCAGCAGATAGGCGGGGTGCAGATTGGCGAGTGCGCCTCCGCGCCTGCCGATGGGGGTGCGTACGGCTTCGACGATGACGGGTTCCGCGGCCATGAGCTCGTCCTCTCCTCGCGCTTCCGCAGGGGGCGTCCCGGCGCCCACGGAAGGAACTAGTACGCGTTCTAGTTCTGCAAGCAGTC
This sequence comes from Streptomyces sp. NPDC091289, assembly GCF_044757365.1. Taxonomy (NCBI): domain Bacteria; kingdom Bacillati; phylum Actinomycetota; class Actinomycetes; order Kitasatosporales; family Streptomycetaceae; genus Streptomyces; species Streptomyces sp. NPDC091289. The sequence continues at coordinate 57,663 of NZ_JBIVUT010000007.1, read as the reverse complement.
TCGTGACGGCGGCCCGGCTGCGCAAGGGGCGTGCACGCACTGTGCGCGCGCCCTGCGAAGAGACCGCGGGCCCGCGCCGACACCGGAGGCAACAGATCCGGCCACGGCTCTTGCCACTTGTAGAACTCGTTACTACCTTGCGGTCACCTTCTGATGGAGCGTCAGACAATTGCGGCCGTCAGATAGTTGCGGCTGCCAGACAGTTGCGGCCGTCGGACGGTTCGCCGCCAGATCCGGAGTGGAGAGGTGCCCATGCGCTGCCCCCATCTGCCCGACGGGTTCGACTTCACCGACCCCGATCTCCTCCAATCCCGCGTGCCGCACCCGGAGTTCGCTCTGGCGCGGGAGACCGCGCCGGTCTGGTGGTGCACCCAGCCGCACAACATCTCCGGGTTCGGCGACGAGGGCTACTGGGCCGTCACCCGGCACGCGGACGTCAAGTACGTCTCCACGCACCCCGAGTTGTTCTCCTCGAACACCAACACCGCCGTCATCCGCTTCAACGAGACGATCAGCCGCGACCAGATCGACGTCCAGAAGATGATCATGCTGAACATGGACCCGCCGGAACACACCCGGGTCCGGCAGATCGTCCAGCGCGGCTTCACCCCGCGCGCGGTGCGCTCCCTGGAGGCGGCCCTGCGCTCCCGGGCCCGTGGCATCGTCGAGACGGCCCTGGCGTCGGCGGACACCGACGGCTCCTTCGACTTCGTGACGAACATCGCGGTGGAGCTCCCGCTCCAGGCCATCGCCGAGCTCATCGGCGTACCGCAGGAGGACCGTTCCAAGATCTTCGACTGGTCCAACAAGATGGCCGCGTACGACGATCCGGAGTACGCGATCACCGAGGAGGTCGGCGCCGAGGCGGCGATGGAGATCGTGGCGTACTCGATGAACCTGGCGGCGGCCCGCAAGGAGTGCCCGGCGCAGGACATCGTGAGCCAGCTCGTCGCGGCGGAGGGCGACGGGAACCTGTCGTCCGACGAGTTCGGGTTCTTCGTGATCCTGCTCGCGGTGGCCGGGAACGAGACGACCCGTAACGCGATCAGCCACGGCATGCACGCCTTCCTCACCCATCCCGAGCAGTGGGAGCTCTACAAGCGGGAGCGCCCGAAGACCACGGCCGAGGAGATCGTGCGCTGGGCGACCCCGGTGGTCTCCTTCCAGCGGACCGCCACCCAGGACCTGGAGCTGGGCGGTCAGCGGATCAGGAAGGGCGAGCGGGTGGGGCTGTTCTACTCCTCGGCCAACAACGACCCCGAGGTGTTCGACGCCCCGGAGGCCTTCGACATCACCCGCGACCCCAACCCGCACCTCGGGTTCGGGGGCGGCGGTCCGCACTTCTGCCTGGGCAAGTCGCTGGCCGTGATGGAGATCGACCTGATCTTCAACGCGATCGCCGACGTGCTGCCGGATCTGCGGCTGCTGGAGGACCCGCGACGGCTGCGCTCGGCCTGGCTCAACGGCATCAAACAGCTTCAGGTGAGCGTGGCCCAGGGGTCCTGACACCGTCCGCCGAGTGGCGGAGTGGGAGCGGCGGGCGGACCATGTAAGGACGCGGCGATCCATGCCGAAGGGGTGCCGGGACGGTGAACGTCGTCCCGGCACTCCTTCGGCCTGCTTTCCCGCTATGCGCCGCCTGCTGCTTTCCCGGCCGGTACGGGCTCCGGCTCGGCCGCGGGTTCCGCGGGAGACGGCTCCACGGATTCCGCCGCCGCTTCCCGCTCCCCGGTCGCCAGCCTGCGCGGCCCCGACAGCAGATACGTCAGCCCGAAGCCCAGCGATACGACCAGGGCGCCGCCGGCCGCGTCGAGCACCCAGTGGTTGGCGGTGGCCACGATCGCGGCGATCGTGAAGAGCGGGTGCAGCAGGCCCAGCGCCTTCATCCACAGCTTCGGGGCCAGCATCACGATCACCACACCGCACCACAGCGACCAGCCAAAGTGCAGCGACGGCATCGCCGCGTACTGGTTGGTGACGGTGGTCAGCGTCCCGTAGTCGGGCTTCGCGAAGTCCTGCACCCCGTGGACGGTGTCGATGAAGCCGAGGCCGGGCATGAGCCGGGGCGGGGCCAGCGGGTAGAGCCAGAAGCCGACGAGCGCGAGCAGGGTGGCGAAGCCGATGGACGAGCGGACCCAGCGGTAGTCGGCGGGGCGGCGCACGTACAGCACGCCGAGGATCGTCAGCGGGACGATGAAGTGGAACGTGGAGTAGTAGTAGTCGAAGAAATCACGCAGCCAGGTGATCTGGACGACCGTGTGGTTGACCCAGTGCTCGATGTCGATGTGCAGCCACTGCTCGATGGCATGGATCTGCCGGCCGTGCTCCTCGGCGAGCGGGCGGCCCGCCCGGGCGGCGAGGCGGACCTGGGCGTAGGCGTCGTAGACGACCCGGATGAGCAGGAGTTCCAGCAGCAGGTTGGGGCGGGTGAGGACCCGGCGCCAGAACGGCAGGAGCGGCACGCGTCTCCAGCGCGCCGCGACCGGTTTCGCGTAGTCGGTGGGGACCGGGTGCTGCCAGTACGGCGAGGTGCGGGGCAGGAACGGGGCGAGGCAGGCCGCGCCGAGCGCCGCGAGGAGCAGCACGTTGTCGCGTACGGGGAAGAGCGTCTCGAGGTTCGGCAGCAGCATCGTCGCCGGCAGGGTGACGGCCAGCAGCACCACGGACGGCCAGACCAGCCGGTCGGAGGCCCGCTTGCCGACCTTGCCGACGACCGCGAGGAGCACCCAGAGGAGCTGGTGCTGCCAGGCGGTCGGCGTGACGGCGGCCACGACGCAGCCGGTCACGGCCACCGCGAGGAGCAGTTGCCCGTCCTGGGCGTACCGCACCGCGCGCCGCAGGCCGATGACCACGACGGCGGCGGAGACCACCAGGAACAGGGCGATCTCGACCGGCCCTTCGAGCCCGAGCCGGAGCAGTGCCCCGTGCAGGGACTGGTTGGCCAGGCTGTCCGGCCGCTCGCCCAGTCCGGCGCCCGCGAGATGGTGCACCCAGTACGTCCATGAGTCCTTCGGCGCCGCGACCCAGGCGGCGGCCGTGGCGAGGGCGAAGGTCACCCCCGCGCTCACCGACGCCTGCCGCCTGCCGGTCAGCCAGAGCAGGGCGGCGAAGAGCAGCAGCACCGGCTGGAAGGCGGCGGCGAGGCCGACGAGGACGCCCGCCGCCCGGTGCTCCCGGACGACGAAGCAGGCCAGGAGCACCAGCAGGACGGGCAGGACGCTGGTCTGGCCCAGGTGCAGGGTGTTGCGGACCGGCAGCGACAGCAGGAGCAGGCCGATCGCGACGGGGGCCGCGAACAGGGCCGTCCGCCGGCCCACCGGTGTGGGCAGGGCCCGGGCCACGACGAGGCCGACGGCGACGACGAGCAGCAGGGACACCGACGTCCACACGACGCCCAGGGCCGGCTGGGCCGAGGCGGTGAGAGGTTTCAGGACCACCCCGGCGAAGGGTGTCCCGGTGAACCGGCCGCCGTCGTACAGCGAGCCCGTCAGACGCAGGACACCGTTCTCCCCGGTCCAGGCCTCCAGATCGAGGAGCCGTTCCCCCGGAGGCTGCCGGAGCACCACCGCCACCTGCCGTACCGCCAGCACGGCCACGACCAGCCAGAGCAGGGCCCGGGTCAGCCCGGTCCTCGCTCCTGTGTCCGCTGCCGCGTCACCGCGCACACTGTGATCCGCATTCGCCACGCTGCGCCGACCCTCCCACCGTTCCATGCACCGCCCCTTCGATTGGGGGCCATGCCGGATGAAGCCTCGCATTGCCCTACGAGGTAGACACAATCAACCCCCTCTTTGCCTGACTGTCATCCTGCTGCGGTCCGGAAGATGTCGTCCGCGGGGATGAGGGGGCGGCCCGCGGAGCCCGGTTCTCAGGCGTTCGGGGCGGCGGCGGGGGCGTCCGCCTGCCAGGCGGTGAACAGCGGTACGTCCTCGGCTCCGGCCAGCACGACGACGCCGAAGGGCCGGTCGAAGGCGATGTGCCGCACCCGCTGCGGCCGGGGGGCGGCTCCCGCCGGCGCCATGGCGACCACCGTCACGGCCGCGGCCTCCACCCCCTCCTCGGCGATCTTCAGGACGGCCTCCTGGACCACGTCGGAGATGGTGAGGGGTTCGGGCGAGAGGCCGGAGAAGTCCGCGGCGTCGGAGGTGGCCAGCCGTACGCCGAGGGCGGGCAGCTGCCCGGTGACGGGCACCCAGGTCCGCAGGGCGAGCCGGGGCAGCCCGATCGTCACCCGGTCGGTGTCCAGCGCGCCGCCCGCCGGCCGGGACGCCCAGCCCACGGGCAGCACCCGCTCCGGGCCCGCGCCCGGCTCCCCGAGGACGAGGCGGACCCGGGCGCCGGGGCGGCCGTCCGGTTCCGGTGCGCAGCGGAGCTCGACGACGTACGCCCCGCCGGCCGTCCAGGCGTCGGACAGCGGCACGTACGCGAACATGGTCGGCACCGAGGTGACCGCCCCGGCCTCGTCCGTGAACGGCAGGTCCTGGGTCCGCCAGGCTTCGAACGGCTTCTCCCAGCGGGCCTTCAGCGCCAGCACGTTGACCAGGGCCAGCAGGATCTCGTCGGTGATCTCCAGCGGCAGCCGCTCGATCAGCCCTCCGGTGGCCTCGCGGACCCAGGCGTCGACGGCCGCCGGGTCCATCGGGTCGAAGCGGACGTCCGGCAGCGCCTCCCGGTACGCGAGCAGCACGGGCACCCGGCTCCAGACCCGGGTGGCCACGCCCAGCGCCCCGGTCCCCGCCAGCTCGCGGGCCACCGCCGTGACGGCCGGCGCGGCCTCCCGGTCCGCGGTGCCGAGGAGGGCCCGCAGCTCGGCGGCGGTCGCACCGCGCGCTCCGGCGGCGACGGCGGCCAGCGCGAGCCACAGCCCGGCGGGCGAGCACACGAAGCCGGTGCCGGGTTCCGTACGGTCGCGGCCCTCCCCTGCCGCCATGCCGCCGTCCCGTATCCAGCGCTCGGCTAGGCGCTGGATCGCACCGGTCATGGATGCGGTGGATGGCGTGGATGGAGTGGGTGGAGTGGATGGAGTGGATACCTCAGTCACTGCTGCCCCCTGCACGTAAGTTGCGTCGTCACATATAAATCGCGTAGTCGTTCGGACCGCGCGGCAGCAAGAATGCCCCACATGACCTGGACCGTGACCGTCGAACGATTCGACTCCCCCGACGCGAGCGCACTACGCCGCGACTACTACGACGAGGTCGCGAGCCGCTACTGGCAGCGGCCCGCGACCGCCGAGGAGATCGACGACGGGCTCGCCGACGACGGCGCCGACCTGCTCGTACCGCCGACCGGCCAGTTCGTCGTCGGCCGGTACGGGAGCAAGGCCGCGAGCTGTGCCGGGCTGGTACTGACGGAGGCCGCCGGGCCGGGTACGGCGGAGCTGACGCGGGTGTACGTGCGGCCGGCGTTCCGGGGCACGGACGGCGGCGGGCTGCTGCTGGCCGCGGTGGAGGAGGCGGCGCGGGCGTACGGCGTACGGCTGCTGCGGCTGGACACCCGCAACGACCTGGTCGAGGCGCGCGGGCTGTACACGAAGCACGGGTACCGGGAGGTGCCGGCGTTCCACCGCCGCAACCAGTACGCCGAGCACTGGTTCGCCAAGGAGCTGTGACCCGGCGTACGGCGAACCGCACGGCGCCCCGGCCCGGGTGCCGGGCGCCGGGTGCTCAGGCGGGCGGGTGCGGGTGGCCGTGGTCGTCGCGGTCGTCGCGGCTCCGGCGGTGGGCCTCCGCCTCGCGCTCGTCGTGGCGCAGATGGGCCTCGTGGTCGCGGGGAGGCGTCGGGGAGTGGGGGCGCTCCTTGGTCGAGCCGCTGACCTCGGCGGTCAGTTCGCTGACGAGTTTGACCAGGTCGGTGGGGCGCTCGGGGCCCCACCAGTCGCCGAGGAGTTCGGCGAGGGAGTCCTCGCGGGCCTGGGAGAGGTGGACGACGGCCTCGGCCCCCGCGTCGGTGAGGATCATCTGCAGGCCCTCCCGGCGGGCCAGTCCGCGCTCCTCGACCTGCCGGGCGGCGTCGGTGATCACGTGCAGCGGTACGGGAGCGGTCTCGGCGAGCCGGGCGGGTTCGACGGTGCCGTGCCGCTTGATCCGCAGGAGCAGCCAGCTGGCCGCGGGCAGCAGGTCGTATCCGGCCCGTGCCGTGATCTCCTCGTAGATCTCGCGGCGGCCCTCCCGGGTGGCCAGCACCGACAGGGCGCGGGCGCACTCGTCGTACGAGGAGCGCTCGACGGGGTTGGAGGCGAGGGTCTGGCCGGCGTCCGGGGCGGTCACCGAGCCCCGGAGTTTGTCCTCGCGGAGGAACCAGGCGAGGACGAAGGCCAGGAGGACGACCGGGACGGCGTACAGGAAGACGTCCGTGATGGAGGTGGAGTACGCGCTGAGGACGGAGGGCCGCAGGTCGGCCGGGAGCTGCCCGATGGCCCGGGGGTCGGCGGCCAGCCGCCCCGCGTCGACGCCCGGCGGCAGCGACTGCCCGGTGAGCGCGTCCGTCAGCTGACCGGTCAGCCGGTTGGCGAAGATGGTCCCGAAGATGGCCACGCCGAACGCGGAGCCGATGGACCGGAAGAACGTCACGCCGGAGGTGGCGACGCCGAGATCCTGGTAGGAGACGGAGTTCTGGGCGACCAGGACGAGGACCTGCATCACCAGGCCGAGACCGGCGCCGAAGACGAAGAAGAAGGCGCTCATCAGCCAGGTGGAGCTGTTCTCGTCGAGCTGGTGGAGCAGCAGCAGCCCGACGGCGGTGATGGCCGTGCCCAGGACCGGGAAGACCTTCCAGCGGCCGGTCCGGCTGACGATCTGGCCGGAGCCGGTCGAGGTGATCAGCAGGCCGAACACCATCGGCAGCATGTGGACGCCGGACATCGTCGGGGTGATGTCGTGGACCACCTGGAGGAACGTCGGCAGGTAGGTCATCGCGCCGAACATGGCGAAGCCGATGACGAAACTGATCACGGCGACGAGGCTGAAGGTGCGGATCCGGAACAGTTTCAGCGGCAGGACGGGTTCGGCCGCGCGCCGCTCGACGGCGATGAAGACCACGAGCAGCACGACGGCGAGCACCGCGAGCACGATGATCTGCGGGGAGCTCCAGGCCCAGGTCGTACCGCCGAGGGAGGCGACGAGCACCAGGGCGGTGGCGACGGACGCGATGAGGAAGGTGCCGAGGTAGTCGATGACGTGCTTCTCGCGGCGGACCGGGATGTGCAGGACGGCCGCGATGACGACCAGCGCGACGACGCCGATCGGCAGGTTGATGTAGAACACCCAGCGCCAGCTGAGGTGTTCGGTGAAGAAGCCGCCGAGGAGCGGACCGAGGACGCTCGTCACGCCGAAGACCGCACCGAAGAGCCCCTGGTACTTGCCGCGTTCGCGCGGCGTGACGAGGTCGCCGACGATCGCCATCGACAGCACCATGAGCCCGCCGCCGCCGAGTCCCTGGAGGGCCCGGAATCCGATCAGCTGGGGCATGTTCTGGGCGACTCCGCAGAGCGCGGAGCCGATCAGGAAGATCACGATCGCGGTCTGGAAGAGCTTCTTGCGGCCGTACTGGTCGCCGAGCTTGCCCCACAGCGGGGTCGCCGCGGTCGCCGCCAGCAGATAGGCGGTCACCACCCAGGACAGATGGTCCAGCCCGCCGAGCTCGCTGACGATCGTCGGGAGCGCCGTGGAAACGATGGTCTGATCGAGTGCCGCGAGCAGCATGCCGAGGAGCAGCGCTCCGATCGCCACCAGGACGCTCCGGTGGGACTGTCCCTCACCGGGGGCCGGGGGTGACGGGCTCAGCTGCTGGGCCATGGGCGTCTCCTCGATCCGCTGAATTCACTGATCCGCTGATCCACTGATCCACTACACCCCCATCCTGGACGTTTCACCCCGTTATGGCCTGCCGAGGACGGGCCGAGCCACGGAGGGCCGTTGGGCTTCCCCGGAGCGGGCTGCATAATCGCAGGCAGCTCAAGGGGAGGGGACCCACGATGACCGGACACGCATGCCCGGAGTGCGGGAGACGGACGGCCGGGGAGCCCGGCACGGAGCACCGGGTGCCGTGCCGGTGCGGCGCGGGCGCGCGTCCGGCGCAGCTCACGGAGGACGAGCAGCGCGCCGCCCGTACGGCGGAGATCGCCGCGGCCGAGGACTTCGACCCGCTGCGCATCCGGCCGTACGTGACGCTGACGGACCCCGGAACCGGCCGCCGCCCGGAGGACAAGGTTCCAGAACATGACGTTCCGGAACACGGTGTCTCGGGGCACGGCGTCTCGGCACACGCCGATTCGGAACATGACGTCTCGGAACATGACGTCTCGGAACACGACACTCCGGGGGCGGCGGCGACCACGATGCCGCTGTTCCTGGGCGGCGACGGCCCGGGCGTGGGTACGGGCGTGGGTACGGGCATGAGCGCGGGCGCCCCCGGCGGCCCCGGCGGCACAGGTGGCCCCGGCGGCGCGGGCGGTGCGGCGTCCTCCGCGCCGGACGGAAGCCGTAGACGTACGGCGGGCGCGGAACCCGTCTTCGCTCCCGGCCCCGACCCCGTGCAGCCGCGCCGCAGGCGCCCCTTCGGGGCTCTCGCCGTGGGGGCGGCCGTGGCAGCGGTGGTCGGCACGGCGGCTTTCGCCGGTGGGCTGTTCGGCGGCGACGACAGCCGGGACGAGGCGCTGCCGGAGGCCACCACGAGCGTCCCGGACACCGAGGACGGACCGGCCGCGTCGGTGGCCCCGTCCCCCTCCGCGTCGGCCACTCCGTCCCGTACGCCGTCCGCGTCGGCCACGCCGTCCGCCACGCCGTCCGCGTCCGCCTCGCCGACGCGGAGCCCGCAGTCCACCCCGAGCGCCACCGCGTCCGCGTCGCCGACGGCGAGCGCGTCGCCCACCCCGGACGGCGACGGCGCACCCCCGGCCGCGCCGTCCGACGCCCCGCCCGCGGACCTGGCCGGCCCTTCGCTGCGGCCCGGCGACCGCGGCCCGGAGGTCGTCGAGCTGCAGAACCGGCTCATGGAGGTGTGGCTCTACGCGGGGCCGGCCGACGCGAACTACAACGACCAGGTGGAGAACGCCGTGGCGGTCTACCAGTCGTACAAGGCGATCCAGGGCGATCCGGCGGGCGTGTACGGACCGAACACCCGGCGCGCGCTGGAGGCGGAGACGAGCGGCCGCGGACGTCACTGAGCCCGGGCCGCCCGGACGCCGGGCAGAGGGATTGGCGTTCCGACCCCGGTTTTTGTATCGTGGTGGAACAAAGTAGCTCCCGCCCGCACTCCCTGACCGGCGGGCGGGGGTTGCTCTGGTACCGCACACCTCCCCGGTACCGCACACCTCCCCGCGTTCTGGAGCAGCCGATGCCGGCCACCGTCCTCACCGCACAAGCCCTCCTGCTCGACATGGACGGCACCCTCGTGAACTCCGATGCGGTGGTCGAGCGCTGCTGGCGGCGCTGGGCGATCAAGCATGGGCTGGACCCCGAGGCGGCGCTCAAGGTGGTGCACGGCCGGCAGGGGTACGCCACGATGGCCGTCCTGCTCCCGGACCGCCCGGTGGAGGAGAACTACGCGGACAACCGGGTGATGCTCGCCCAGGAGACCGCCGACGTCGAGGGCGTCGTGCCGATCGGCGGGGCGCCCGCATTCATGGCCGCGATCACCGAGCTGCCGCACGCGCTGGTGACCTCCGCCGACACCGCGCTCGCGACGGCCCGGATGGGCGCGGCCGCACTGCCGATGCCCGCCGTCCGCGTCACCGCCGAGCAGGTCGGCGCCAGCAAGCCGGACCCCGAGGGCTTCCTCAAGGGCGCGGCGGAGCTGGGCTTCGACGCGGCGGACTGCATCGTGTTCGAGGACTCCGAGGCGGGCATCGCGGCGGGCCGGGCGGCGGGCATGCGCGTCGTGGGCGTCGGCCCGCGCGCTGCGGCCCTCGCGCCGGACGCCCATGTCGAGGACCTGACCCAGGTGCGGGTGGAGGCGGCCGGGGACGGCTCGATCCGCCTGCACATCAACGAGGCCTGAGACTTCTCCGCTCCACCTCCCCACTGAACCCCCTGGCCCGGCCCGGGGGTTCAGCCCCGGTGCAGCAGCCCGCGCGCGACCAGCTCCAGGACCACCGCGACGGCCACCACCTGCACCGCCATCAGCGCCACCAGGACGAACAGCTGCACGGCGCCCGCCTCCACGGGTGAGGCGCCGCCCAGCAGCATGCCCACGAACGCCCCCGGCAGGGTGACGAGCCCGACCGTCCGGGTCTGGTCGAGCCCGGGCAGCAACGCGTCCGACGCCGCCGGCCGCACGATCTCCAGCCGGGCGTCCCGGTCGAGCATCCCGAGGGCCATGCCCGCCTCCACCTCACCGCGCCGGCCGGTGAGCTCGTCCAGGGCCCGCCGCCCGCCGAGCACGGTCGCGGTGAGCGCCCCGCCGATGAGGATGCCGGCCACCGGAATGAGCGCCAGGCCCCGGAGCGGCACGAGCCCCGTGAGCAGCAGCGCCCCCACCACGGGCAGCACGCCCGCCCCGATCGGCACGGCCGCCCACCGCCAGGTGCGATTGCCGGTGAGCCGGCGTCCGGCGGTCCACACCGCTACGGCGAACATCAGCGCCACGAACCCGAGAAGCGGCGCCAGGGAACGGACCACCCAGCCGATGAGCAGGGAGACGGCGGCGAGTTGGGCCGCCGCCCGCACCCCGGCGACGAGGATCTCGCGCGACCGGCCCAGCGAGGCCCACGCGGCGACGGCGGCGGTGAGAACCAGCAGGACGGCGAGGACGACGCCGAGGGTGAGGGAGACCGGAAGCAGCACCCGGCAACGATAGAGCCGCGCCCGAGCCCCCCGGCGACACTCCCCGCGCCCGGGCCCCTGGCGAAACCTCCCGCACCGTCACCCCCCGGGAGTGCGACCGGGGAGCGCGACCAGGGACACCGAGCGCCCCCGGACCCCCGCCGGACGCCCAACAGCACCCGGACACCTGCCCCGTGACGGATCCGCGCGCTCCCGCGATCCGTCACTCCCCTTGCACACCCCTTGATGTGACGTGCACATGTCGCCACTCTGTTACCTGACGCCCACCCCACAGAAACCTGGCGTCGCCACGATGGCCGGGCCCCACCTACCGCCCGCCCAAGCCCCCCCACATCAAGGGAGTTCGCATGTCCGGTGTCTACGCGCGTCGCCTCTCCGTCGTCGCCGCAACCGCCGCACTCGCCGCCACGTCCGCCCTGTTCAGCGCCCCGAGCGCGCAGGCCGCCATGCCCACCCCGGTCAGCGCGGCGACCGCACGCACCTATCTGAGCCAGCTCACCGTCGGCGCGGAGGGCTCGTCCAGCGGCTACAGCCGCGACAAGTTCCCGCACTGGATCACCCAGTCGGGGGCCTGCAACACCCGCGAGGTCGTCCTCAAGCGCGACGGCACCAACGTCCAGCAGGACGCCGCCTGCGCCGCGGTCAGCGGCAGTTGGTACTCGCCGTACGACGGCGCCACCTGGAGCGCCGCGTCCGACGTGGACATCGACCACATGGTCCCGCTCGCCGAGGCCTGGCGCTCCGGCGCGAGCAGCTGGACCACCGCCCAACGCCAGTCGTTCGCCAACGACCTGACCCGCCCCCAGCTGATCGCGGTCACCGACAACGTGAACCAGTCCAAGGGCGACAAGGACCCGGCCAAGTGGATGCCGCCGAGCTCCTCGTACAAGTGCACCTACGTCCGCGCCTGGGTCCACGTCAAGAAGCACTACAACCTGAGCGTGGACTCGGCCGAGAAGAGCGCCCTGCAGTCCGCCCTGAACGGCTGCTGACCCGCCGGAACCCGTGCGCCGCCCTTCCTCGTTCTGTACGTTACGGAGCCCATCCGTGACGGCGTAGCGAGGAGACATCACATGGCCGGGCTGCGCCTGGGACCACTACTGCGGTACGTCGACTGGGAGACCGGATCCACCGCGACCGTCTGGGTCGAGGCAAGCCGCCCGTGCACCGTGGAAGTCCGGTGCGCGGACGGCGCCTCGGGCTCCTCGCCCACCTTCGCGGTGGCCGGGCACCACTACGCCCTGGTGGTGGTGACGGGTCTGACGCCCGGCACCACCACGGCGTACGAGGTGCTGATCGGCTCCCGGCGTGTCTGGCCGCCCGACGACGCCCGCCTCCCGCCGAGCACCATCACCACACCGTCGGCCCCGGCGACTTCGGCGGTCGCGGCCAAGGGTGCCGGCTCGGAGGGTGCCGGGGCGGAGGGCTCCGGGGCGGAGCCGGACGGCGTGCGGATCTCGTTCGGGTCGTGCCGCTGGGCGGCCGCTCCCGGCGGCGGGCACGACCCCGTGGGGCCGGACGCCCTGGTCACGCTGGCCGCGCGCCTCGCCGCGGATCCCGCGGCCGAGCGGCCCGACGTCCTGCTGCTGCTCGGCGACCAGGTGTACGCGGACGAGACCTCCGGGGCGACCCGGCGCAGGCTCGCCGCCCGCCGGGACCTGCGCGAGCCGCCGGGCGCGGAGATCGCGGACTACGAGGAGTACACCTACCTCTACGACGAGTCGTGGCGCGACCCGGAGGTGCGCTGGCTGCTCTCCACCGTTCCCAGCTGCATGATCTTCGACGATCACGACGTCATCGACGACTGGAACACCAGTGAGGCCTGGCAGCGGGACATGCGCGCCACGCCCTGGTGGCACGAACGGATCGTCAGCGGGCTGATGTCGTACTGGGTCTACCAGCATCTGGGCAACCTCTCCCCCGCCGAACTGGCCGCCGACCCCGTGTACGCGGCGGTCAGGGCCTCGCCCGACGGCACCGAGGCGCTGCGCCGGTTCGCCGCCGAAACGGACGCGGATCCCGCCCGTACCCGGTGGAGCTACCGGCGTGTTTTCGGCCGAGTACGGCTGGTGATGGTCGATACCCGCGCGGCCCGCGTCCTGGCCGAGGAACAGCGGGCGATGCTCGACCCCGAGGAGGCCGGCTGGCTGCGGAAAGCGGTCCTGGACGACCCCGCCTCGTACGACCATCTCCTCATCGGCAGCTCACTGCCGTGGCTGCTGCCCCCGCTCGTCCACGACGCGGAACGCTGGAACGCCGCCCTGTGCGCGGGCGTACGCGGGCCACGCTGGGCACGGTTCGGCGAGAAGCTGCGCCGCGCGTCCGACCTGGAGCACTGGGCCGCCTTCCCGGAGTCCTTCGACCGGTTCACGGAGTTGCTGCGGGAGGCGGGGAGCGGCCCGGACGCCCCGGCGACGGTATGCGTCCTCTCGGGCGATGTGCACCACGCCTATATCACCGAACCCCGGTGGCCGGACACCCGGTCCCGGTGGCCGGACGCCGATTCGGGCCCCGGACCCGGCCCTGCCCCCGGGAGCGCCCCGGTGTCCCGCGTCCTCCAGCTGACCTGCTCCCCCGTGCACAACTCGATCCCCCGGTCCATCCGGACGGGCTTCCGTCTCGGCTGGAGCCGGGCGGGCCGGTGGATCGGCCGGGTGCTGGCCCGCCACGGCCGTACGGGAGCGTCGCCGGTGACCTGGAGCAGGGCGGGCGGCCCCTGGTTCGGCAATCAGCTCATGACACTCACGCTACTTGGCCGGAAGTCTGCGCTGACATTGGTACAGGCCAAGGCGAGCAAGCAGGGGGCCCAGCTAGAAGCGGTTCTTGAGCGTTCACTCACCCCTGAGAGTGAGGCGATTTTCGGCCACTCGACAGGATGTTGAAGTTGCAAGCATTGATGAGGTTTCCCTAACCTGAGGCGCCCAGTCGGTTCACGTCCCCACCCCGACCGAAGGAGCCCACCCCCCATGCTCATCCGCCTGAACCGGGCACAGCCCTATGTGCTCAGCCTTTTCCGCTTCGTCGTCGGCCTGCTCTTCGCCTTCCACGGCGCCGCCACGCTCTTCGGAGTGCTGGGCGGCAACCAGGCGGAGACCGGTGCCTGGCCCGGCTGGTACGCCGCTCTGATCCAGTTGGTCTGCGGGTCCCTGGTCGCCCTCGGCCTCGGCACCCGTGCCGCGGCCTTCCTCGCCTCCGGGTCGATGGCCTACGCGTACTTCAAGGTGCACCAGCCCCAGGCGCTCCTGCCGATCGAGAACGGCGGCGAGGCGTCGGCGATGTTCTGCTGGGCGTTCCTGCTGCTGGTCTTCACCGGCCCGGGAGCCGTCGCCCTGGACCGCTTCTTCGGTTCGCGTGACACGGCGGACACCGCCGAGGGCACGGCCCGGCGTCAGCAGGCCCCGGCCGTCCCGGTCTGACCGGTGGGCCGTACGGCGGTGCCCCGCCCTCCTCGCGGAGGAACGGGGCAACCGCCGTACGGCGTGTTCCGCCCGAGGGTGCGGCGGCCCCGTCACCCCCGCCCGTGGGGCGCGAACGGCACCGTGAAGCAGGCCGCCCGCTCCCCCGCACCGCCCTGCCGGTCGTGGACGATCACCGACCGCGCTCCGCCCTCCCGGAAGCCCCAGCCGTGCAGGGCCTCGGCCCGCCCGTCGCCGTCCTCGTCCGTCCGGAAGTCCAGCCACACCTCGTTGACCGGGTCGGCGGTCGCCGCCGGACGGTGCTGGTAGTGGGGCCCGGCCGCGGCGGGATCGGCACCGCAGGGCGAGGTGTGCACATGCATCCCGTACGCCCGGCCGGGCACGAGCCCCCGCAGACGGGCCCCGACCCGGGTACCGGACGGGTCCGCGAACTGGGTGATCTCGATCCGCGCGCCCGCCGGCACCAGCCGGGTGTCGTACGTCAGCGCGTCGGACTGTACGAAGGAACCCGGCGGGGAGAACACCCCTGCGGCCCGCATCCACGAGCTGTCGCCCGCCGCGGCGACATCGTCGGTGCGGCTCGGGTCTCCACCAGCACTCGGGGCTCCACCGCCGCTCGGGTCTCCACTGCCGCTCGGGTCCCCACCACCGCCGGGCCCCTGCGCCGGGGCCCCCTCCGCAGGAGCGCCGTGCGCGCCGTGCGCGCCGTGCGCGCCGTGGCCGCCGTGGCCGCCGAGGGTCGTGCCGGACACCCCGTCGTCCGTTCCCTGGGCGACGCCCACACCGCAGGCCAGCGTCAACAGGGCCACCGTGCCCGCCAGTACGCCCGGGACCCGTGGGACCCCCCGGACCCGCGCGGTCGCGTCGCCCTCCCGGGCCGCCGTCGCGGGCCGCCCCGCATGCGGGTGCGACGACCCGTGTCCCGTCCGTACCATCCATGCCGTCATGTGCTGCTCCTCGCTCGCGTGCCGGTCGTTCTCCCCGCCTAACGGGCACATGGCCTCCAGGTGTACGTGACCTGCACAACATCACCCGCCCTGGCCGATGCCCGGAGACCCCTCACGCGTACGCTGTACAGCTGAACCTGCCGCCCCTGCCGCTCCCCTGCGACGTCGCGGCGTTGACACGATCGGGGAGTAGTAGACGGTGCTAGAGAGTGTGGCCGCGCTGACCAGCAGTCCATGGATCTACGCGGTGGTCGCCCTCTCCGTTCTCCTGGACGTCTTTCTGCCCCTGCTGCCCAGCGGCGTTCTCGTCATCACGGCCGCCACGGCGGCCGCCGCGGGCTCCACCACCGTCAGCGGCGCCGGCGAGGGCACCGGCGGACAGGTCCCCTCGCTCGTCGTGCTGATCCTGTCCGCGGCCACCGCCTCGGTCCTCGGCGACCTCGTCGCGTACCGCCTCGCCTGGCGCGGGGGCGACCGGCTGGACCGGGCCATCGCCCGCTCCCGGCGTCTCACCACGGCGCAGGAACGTCTCGGCGCGGCGCTGAGCCGGGGCGGCGGCGCACTGGTGATCATCGCCCGGTTCGCTCCCGCGGGCCGCTCCGTGGTCTCCCTCGGCGCGGGCGCCGCCCACCGCAGGAAGCGGGACTTCCTTCCCTGGTCCGCGCTGGCGGGCCTGGCCTGGGCGGGTTACAGCGTGGGGCTCGGTTACTTCGGCGGCCGGTGGCTGGGCTCGACGTGGTTCGGCACGGCCGTTTCGGTGCTGGCCCTGTTCGTGGCGGGCGCGCTGGCCGCGTTCGTGGTGAAGCGCCCGGCGACGCGGGCGGCGACGGCCGGGGCAGCGGCGGTGCCCTCGATGGCGGACGGGGAGGCGGAGGCTCCGGGAGCAGCCGCGGTGGCAGCCGGGACGACCTCCGCGACCGCGTCCGCGGCAGCCGCCGCAGCGGCTCCCAAGGCGGCACCCCGCGTCTCCGTACCGGCGCCCACGCCTGCCCCCGGCGCCGCTCCCCCGAGCGGGCCCGGACCGGTGTCGGCGCCCGCCCCGGCCGCCCCCTGAGCGAAGGGCCGGGCTGAACTCAGCCCTTGGCCGCGCCCCGTATCTCCAGGCCGTCGAGCAGCTTCATCGTGGCTGCGGTGATCTCGTCGACGGCCCGGTCGAAGACCTCCCGGTTGTGCGCGGCGGGCGCGCGGAACCCGGAGACCTTGCGTACGTACTGAAGGGCGGCGGCCCGCATGTCCTCCTCGGTGGCCTCTTCGGGGAGGGCGGGCGGGCGGAGCGTCTTGATACTGCGGCACATGACTCCAGTGTGGACCGCCCCACTGACAACGGACACCCGTCGCCGCCCGCCCGCCCCTCTCCTCCGCCCTCCCGCCGGTTCAGCTGGTCCGCACCGCGTCGCTCGGGTTCGACCGGTCGGTGCACAGGGCCCAGATGATGAACACGTCGATCGCGATGGTGACGATGGCCCAGACCGGGGTGTACGGGAGCCACATGAAGTTGGCGATGAGGTTCAGGGCGGCGAAGGCGACGCCCACGCCGCGGGCCCAGGCCGCGCCCTGGAGAATGCCCCAGCCCACGAAGATGAGGATCACACCGAGAACGAGGTGGATCCAGCCCCACGAGGTCACGCTGAACTTGAAGACGTAGTCGTTGATCCGCGTGTAGACGTCGTTCGAGGCGATCCCCGCGATGCCCTTCAGCACGCCGAGGATGCCGTCCACGAACAGCAGGACACCCGCGAACACCGTGCCTCCGGCCGCCCACGGGCTGCCGGAGCCGCCGCCCGGACGGGGATCGGCGGGGCGTGAGGAGCCGGGTGTGGGTGTGCTGGGCTGCGACATGAGGACTCCTTGGTCGGAACAGACGCCGGGCGTCTGCTGTCCCGACCTGCCCTGGTGATGCGGGCAGATCAGCTCCGACGTTCCCCGCGCCCCCTGGGCACAGCCACCCGGACGCACCCGTTCGGGTGACCGGTCATGACACTGTCATGGCGCCGTCATGGTGCGCTGACCGTGACGATGCGCCCCTGGGCGTCGACGGTGAGAGCCACGCGCTCGACGCGGTTGGTGAGGGCGACACCGGCCCACACGATGCCCCACACCAGACACGAGAAGACGGTGAGGAAGGCGTGCAGCACATGGTTCACCGGCTGCCCGCGCACCAGCACCACCTGGCTCCCGGAGCGCGACTCGACCCGCCAGCCGCTCGCGATGCGCCGGCTCACCACCCAGTCCAGGATCAGGACGCGCTGCGCAGCGTCGGGGGGCTCGCCCCCGGCCACGTAATAGCCGGGCGGCGGCTCGACCGAGGCCGAGGCGCTCTCGCGCACCGTACGACGACGCTTCACGGGATCACTCCCAACCCAGGTCTCGGATCACTCCCAGGTGTCGAGGTCGCCGCCGCGCCACTCGATCAGCCCGGGCCGGTCCAGCTCGACGACCTTGTCGGGCCCCGGGGCGAACCCCGCGGCCCGCAGCAGCGCGGCCACCTCGCCCCTTCCGTGCGCCAGGCCCACGATCTGCCCGTGCACGGTGACCCGCCGCCCTCCGGTCGCGGACGGCGGATAGACGATCACGGGCGGGTGCTCGGCCATGCCTCCACGGTGCCCCGACCACTGCCCCCGCGCATCCCGGGAGGCGGTCCGCCCGTCCCGCTCCGGGGAACCGCCCGAGCGCGGGCCGACGTCCCTGCACACGTTCGTACGATCATGAACCGCGACGGAGGACCCGCCCATGACGACAACGACCGCTGCCCGCTATCTGTACGTGACCCGGCACGGTCAGGCCTCCGAGGACGAGACCGCGCTGACGGACGCCGGCCGCCGTCAGGCCGCCCTGCTCGGGGAGCGGCTGCGCGGGGCCCCGATCACGGCGATCCACCACGGCCCGCTCCCCCGCGCCGAGCAGACGGCGCGGCTGGTGGGCGAGCGGCTGCCGGGGGTCCCCCTGCTGCGGTCCGAACCGGCCGGTGACTACATCCCGTACCTGCCGTCACGGGAGGAGCTGCCGGCGGAGTCGGCCGACCGGACGCTCGCACGACTGGCGGAGTTCCCGGCGGCGGAACGCGAGCTGGGCCCCGGCCTTGCGGAGGAGGCGCTCGCACGGTTCACGGGAGCGGTCGAGGGCGACGAGCCCCGCCATGAACTGCTCGTCACCCACAACTTCCTCGTCGGCTGGCTCGTCCGGGACGCGCTGGACGCCCCGAAGTCGCGCTGGCTGGGCCTCCACCACGCCAACGCCGGGCTGACCGTGATCCGTTACTCTCCCGGCCGCCCCGCGGCACTGCTCCTGTTCAACGACACCGGCCACCTGCCCGCCGAACTCCGCTGGACCGGCTTCCCGCCCGAGGAGCACATCTGAGGGAATTCAGTCGTTCCCGTCGGTCCGCCCACGACCGCGGATGAAGGACAGCAACAGTTCGTGCGTCCCGGCGTCCGCGGCCACGAGGAGCCCCCTGCCGCCCGCTCCGGCCGGGGCGCCGTCGACCCCGGTGACGACGCAGCCGGCGGCCCGGCACAGGGCGATCCCGGCGGCGAAGTGCACGCTGCCGCTCAGGTCGCCGCCGTCGGTGACGTACGCGGCCCGCCGGCCGGCCGCGACCCAGGCCAGCGCGAGCGTCGTGGAGACGACGCGCGGGCGGAAGTGCTCGACGAACCCGGGGTGGGCGAGCAGGTCCACCGCCCGGAATCCGGGCGCGCTCGGGAAGGGCGGATCGAGGTTCACGTCCACCAGGCGGGAGTCCTCCGCAGGCGCCAACGGCGTTTCGCCGCCCGCGACATGCCGGACCCGGGCGGTCTCGCCGTCGGTGAGGAAGACCTCCCCGCTGAACGGATCGGCCACGGCGGCAGGGCCGTTGCGCAAAGCCACGTTGACGGCGACCAGTTGGGAGCCGACGGCGTAGTTGAGCGTCCCGCACAAGGGGTCCACCAACCACTCCCGCGCCGCGCCGGCCGCGCCCCGCCGGCCGCCCTCCTCGCCGTGCACCGCGTCCCCGGGCCGGGCGGCACGGAGGACGTCGAGGATCGCCTCCTCGGCCGCCACGTCGGCGTCGGTGGCGAAGTCCCCTGCGCCTTTGTCGATACGGGAGTGGAGCCGCCCGTACCGGGCGCGCACGACCTCCGCCCCGGCCAGCGCCGCGGTGGCCGCCACCTCGGTGTCCGTCGGTCCGGCAAGTGAGTCGATCATGCCGGGCAGGGTAGCGGGAGGCTGCCGCCGCCGTACGGCGAACCCGGCGCAGCCGTCACACTCCCCCGGCGTCACATACCTGACAGCCGCGCAGCAGCAGCGCCTCCGAGCCGACCGGCCGGAACCCGGCGGCCTGGAACGCCCGGATACTGCGCGCGTTGCCCGCGGCCTGCTGCGACCAGAGCGGTTCGCCCGGGGGCACCAGATGCCGTGCGGCGGTGGCGAGGGCGCGGCCGAGGCCCCGGTGCCGGGCGTCCTCGTCCAGCTCGACGGCCACCTCCCACCGTCCCGCCACCCCGCGCCCGAGCACCAGCACGCCCCCGCCGACCTCCCACATCCGCACCCCGTCCCGCCGCCGACGGGCGCTGACCACGCGCGGGTGCACGGGGTCGGTGACCTCCCGCAGCTCCAGCCCGGGCGCACCGGGCAACGAGGACGCCACAGTCAACAGGTCGATGGTGTCGGTGACCCGCCCGGTGCGTTCCAGGAGGGCCAGCAGGAAGCGGGGGTGCATGGTCGCGGCCAGCGCGTCGCAGTCCAGAGCGGCCAACGTCGCATGGACCCACTCGGGGTCCTCGTCGGTGAACACGACCGAGTGCGCGGTGAAGGCGATCACTCCCGTGTCGCGACCGCTCGGCGCGGCGACCACGGTCGTGCTCCCATCAGCCTCCGGAAACCGCCCGCACGCCGCCCCGTCCAGGATCTCCGCCAGCGTCTGCCCCATGAAATGCCCCCTTGCGAAACGTTCATCCACCAGTACGCAGTCGGCGCGCGGCCGATGCCTCGATGATCCCCGGCCAGACCCCCGACAGCCACGCCCGCACCGACGGGGAAGCCGGCGGTCCGGGAGGCAGACCGTCGTGCAGATGGGCGGTCTCGGGCTCCAGCACCCGGTTGCGCGACAGCGTGGCCGGCTCCTCCCCGCCGTCCCCGGCCTCCGAGACGCTCTTCAGGAACATCACGTTGGCCGCGACGAGCCACACGCCCCCGGTCGTGCGCGTCCCCGAGGAGGAGCCGTCGTTCCCGGTGGCCAGGGCCCAGGGGTCGGGCGCCAGGTAGCGCACCGCTCCGACCCCGGTGAACGACGCGGCGGCCGAGCACATCGAGCAGGGTTCCTGGGTGCTCCAGAGCGTGGTGGCGCCCAGGTCCCATTCCGTACGGGCCGAGCCCAGCACGTTCAACTCGGCGTGGGCCAGCGGCGTACCGCGCAGCGGACCGTCGCCGGGCCCGGTGTCATAGGCCTGGTTCCGCCCCTCGGCCAGCACCGCCCCGGCCGGGCCGGTCAGCACGGAGCCCACCGCGAGCCCACCGGCCTCCAACGCCTCGTAGGCAAGCCCCAGGCTCCGCCTCACGGCTTCGGGGGCCGCGGCCCAGGCCTGGTCGAAGTCCTCGTCATCTCTCTCGTCGCGCACCGGCTCAGGGTAGGCCGCAGGGCAACAGCGAGGGAGGGGGAAAGGAAAGACACCGAAGGCCCCCGACCATGATCGGTCGGGGGCCTTCGGCATGTTTCCTGACTGGTGGGCGCGGACGGTTTCGAACCGCCGACATCTGCTTTGTAAGAGCAGCGCTCTACCCCTGAGCTACGCACCCGTGGATGAGGCAACAGCGTACATGGACCCGGGCCCCTGCTCATAAACAGTTCCGGCCTCGGGTGCGTGCCCGGAACCGGGGGATAACCCCACCACGAGACGGTAGCCGTCCGGATCCCGCCGGGGGCCGGCAGTGCATACGGTTCGAGTACACCGGCAGGGACGTCCGGTGGCACCGTCCGGCAGCACGCAGTGGGGGACCGATCACCGTGGACATGGTTACGAGCGCACCGACCCGCACCCGCCTCGGGGGCCCCGGGCGGGTCCTTGCCCTGGGAGGTGGGGTCGCGTTGCTGGCCCTGGCGCTCACCGGGTGCGGGAGTACGGACGTGGACGGCGCCCCCGTCGAGCGCAAGACCTTCGCGCTGGAGGGGAAGACGCTGACCATCGAGGCCGAGAACGGCACCGTGGACCTCGTGCCCGCCGACGTGGCGCAGATCGAGGTGGAGCGGCAGGTCGACGGGTGGGCGGTGTTCGGCAGTGGGCCGGACTCCGTCTGGAAGATGGAGGGGGACACGCTCACGCTCCGGGTGAAGTGCGAAGGCGTGCTCAACAACTGCGAATCCCGGCACCGGGTGAAGGTGCCGCGCGGGGTCGATGTGACGGCCTCGTCGGACAACGGGACGATCAGCGCCACCGGCTTCGACCGCGCGCTGGACCTCTCGTCCGACAACGGGAAGATCAACGTCCAGGACGCGAGCGGCGCGCTGAAGCTGAAGAGCGACAACGGGGAGATCCGGGCGGACCGGATTTCCGGCCCCTCCGTGATCGCCCACGCCGACAACGGGGAGATCCGGCTGGGCTTCAGTTCGGTGCCCGACCTCGTGGACACCGCGAGCGACAACGGGGGCATCACCATCGATCTGCCGCCGGGCGCACAGAAGTACGCGGTGAACGCCTCCGCCGACAACGGGGACGTCTCGATCGGGGTGCCGCGCGCCGACGACAGCGCCCATGTGGTGAAGGCGCGCAGCGACAACGGCCAAGTCACGGTACGAAGCGCGAACTAACCGACCCGTGTGTTCGTCCTTACCTGGTGGGAGAATGTACCGGGCAGGGCGAATCGGCACGGGAGAGGGATGTGACGGCGACACACGCGCGGCCGGAGGCAGGAGCGGGTGGAAGTTCCGCCGTCCAGAGTGGTCACCAGAGGGGTCAAGGCAGTCGGGGTGGGCGGGTTCTGCCGGGGCAGCACGCCTCCGGCGGGCCGCGGATCCCAGGCGGTCGGGGCGTGGCCGGGGGCCGGGGCGGTTCCGGTGGCCGGGATCTCCTGGCGCTGATGCTGCTGCCCGTGCCCCTCGTGCTCGCCGCGCTGCCCGCCGCCTTCGCCGGTGGCGGTACGCGCCGCTGGTTCGGCGGGCGTGGGGAGAACCAGCGGGCCGAGGCGCAGGCCGCGAAGGACGCCGCCGCCGAGGCCTTCTACGACCTGGACAGCGCCCAGCGTGATCTGAGGATCTCCATCGAGACCATCAGCGCCGTGGACAGCTCCTCGCGCGGCCGCAAGGCCGTCGAGGACTTCGCCGCGCTCGGCCGGCGCATCGATGAGGTCAGTCACGCCTACATCACTGCCGTCGACAGCCATGACCTGGACCGGGACGACCTGGAGCCCGCCGCCGCCTCCCGGGCCCGCACCGAGCTGACCCGGGCCAAGGACGACCTCGTACGGGTCAAGGGCGAGCTGGACCGCTTCGCCCAGGGGCTCGGGCCCCTGCTGGGCAGCGCGGAGACGCAGCTCGCCCGGCTCGCCCCGGCCGTCGAGCGGGCCCGGCAGGCGCTTCTGGGCGCGAGCAACGCCCTCGACGCGGTACGGGCCGCGGGGCTGCGGGCCGATGAGCTCGCCGCCCGGCTCGCCGCGCTCGCCCCGGAGCTGACCAAGCTGAACCAGGGCGCGGGAAAGCACGGCGTCGCGGAGACCCTCCAGCGGGCCGATGTGGTGCTGCGCGATGCGGAGGCGCTGCGCACCGAGGCGGAGCGGCTGCCGGAGCGGGCCGCCGAGATCGACCGCAGGCTCGTCTCCCTGCGGACGCGTGCGCAGGCGCTCACGACGCGGACCGGTTCGGTGGAGCCGGTGCTCAGCGAGTTGCGGCGGCGTTTCTCGGCCGCCTGCTGGCAGGACCTCCAGCCCGTCCCGGAGCAGGCCGCCGTGAACGTACGGCAGGCCGAGGAGAAGCTCGCCGAGGCGGCGAAGGCGCGCGACGAGCAGCGCTGGGCGGACGCGACGTCCCGGCTGTCCACGGTCCGCGCCCTGCTCAACGCGACGGACGAGGCGGTTTCCGCCGCCGGGGACCGGTTGCAGCAGTTGAACGCCGTGGCGAAGGACCCGCAGCAGGAGATCGAGCGCACCCGGTTCGCGGTGCGGGACGCCCAGCGTCTCGCCATGTCCGGCCGGTACACGCCCGACCCCCGGCACGCCCGGCCGCTCGACGACTCCGTCGCCCGGCTCGAGCGGGCCATCGCCGGACTCGAAGGGCGCCACCCCGACTACTGGCACTTCCTGACCGAGACCGAGGCCGTGCGGCAGACCGCCGCCCGGGTCGTCTCCGACATCCGCGAGGAGCGCGGCGCCGGCGCCTGAGGCCTCGCACTGCCCGGGGGCGTGGCCCCCGGGCCGCGATGGCTCTAGCCTGAGCCCATGCCTCGTTACGAATTCCGCTGCCGCACCTGCGGAGACACGTTCGAACTCAGCCGTCCCATGGCCCAGTCCTCGGACCCCGCCTCCTGCCCCGCAGGCCACGACGACACCGTCAAGCTGCTGTCCGCCGTGGCCGTGGGCGGTGCCGCCGGCGCCGCTCCCGCACCGTCCGGCGGTGGTGGGGGCGGGGGTTGCTGCGGAGGCGGGTGCTGCGGCTGAGACCCGGTCTACTTCTTGCGGGACAGCGTCAGGCCGTCCGCGACCGTCAGCAGGACGCTGTCCATCCGGGTGTCCGCGCTCACGTGGTCGTTGAACTTCTTGATCGCCGCCGCCGGGCCCGTCGCCTCCGGGTCCGTCACCCCGCCGTGGAAGAGCACGTTGTCCGTGGCGATGACCCCGCCCTGCCGCATCCGGGGCACCAGCTCCTCCCAGTACCCGATGTAGCCGCCCTTGTCCGCGTCCAGGTAGGCGAAGTCGATGTGCGGCTCGGCGGGCATCGCGCGCAGGGTGTCCAGGGCCGGGGCGATGCGCAGGTCGATCCGGTCCGCGACGCCCGCCTTCTCCCAGGCCTCACGCCCGTACGCCGTCCACTCCTCCGAGATGTCGCAGGCGATCAGCGTGCCGTCGGCGGGCAGCGCCCGGGCCATCGCCAGGGCGCTGAACCCGGTGAACGTGCCGACCTCCACCACATGCCGGGCGCCCACCAGCCGGACGAGGAAGGCGAGCAGCGGGGCCTGCTCCTCGGCCGACACCATGCCCGCGTGGTCGGGGAATTTCGCGTACGTGGTGTCCACCAGCTCCCGCTGGACCGGGTCCAGCGGCGGGTTGTGGGCCAGCATGTAGGCGTACAGCTCGTCGGTGATCGTTGTGTCGTTGCCCTTGGTCATGACCCCAGCCTTCCCCAACCCGTGCCGTCGCGCAGCCGAACTCACACAGCCGAAGCCGCCAGGAAGCGCCGCAGGATCTCCTCCCCCGCCGCTCCGCCGCGCTCCTCCAGGGCCACCACGTGCGGGGCGCTCCAGCCCTCGTCGGCCAGTTCGCCGTGGCCGGGGCGCCAGCCGAGGTCGGCGGCGAGCAGCAGGTCGGCGTCGAGGAGGGAGTCCCCGGCGGCGAGCGTGCGCGTGGCGCCGATGCGGCGGGCGACCTCATGCATCGCGGCACTCTTGGTGAGCGGCGCCGGGACCGCGTAGATCTTGCGGCCCTGGAGCGAGACCGTCCAGCCGCGCGGCCGGGCCCAGGCGGCCAGTTCCTTCACCCACTCCTCGGGCAGCAGGGAGCGTTCGACGACGAGGTAGGCGAAGAGATCCTCGGCGACCCGTTCCTTGAGGAGCCAGGCGGGGTTCGCGGTGGTGGCGAGATGGGCGCGGATCTCGGTGAGGGGCGCGCACTCCTCCGCGATCCGGGTCTCGACCTGCCGCTGCCAGTCGCGGTCGGAGACGCCGTCGACCAGGATGTGGCCACCGTTGGCGCAGATCGCGTACCGGGAGGCGGGGCCGGGCAGGTGGATGCGGTGGTACTGCTCGCGGGTGCGGGTGGTGGTCGGGACGAAGACCGTGGAGCCGGCCAGGTCGGTGAGGAGGGCGGCCGACCTCTCCGTCATGTACGAGAGGGGCTGGTGGCCGTACACCTCGACGCACAGGAGGCGGGGGGCTTCCGCGTCCGGCATCGACAGGTCCAGCGAGGCCGCCGAGTAGATCAGCGTACGGTCGAGGTCGCTCGCCACCAGGGTGGTGGAAGAAGTCGTGCTCATGCGCCCTGCACCGCCTTGCCGTCCGCGCCCGTCGCGCCGCGTGTGAACCGGGGGTGGATCAGACCGACACAGCTGTACGGGAGGTCGTCGACCTCCTCGACCGGGACGCCGCGCTGTTCGGCCAGCAGCCTGATGTGCTCCAGGTCCGCGCCCGCGCCGCGCTTCGCGAGGATCTTCCAGGGGACCCGGCGGAGCAGGACCCGGGTGGTCTCGCCGACGCCCGGCTTGACCAGGTTCACGTCGTGGATGCCGTACTCCTCGCTGATCCGCTCGACGGCCGCCCAGCCCTCCCAGGTCGGGGAGCGGTCGGCGGCGAGCAGTTCCTTGGCTTCGGCCTCGACCTGGCCCGCCACCTCGTCGAAGCGGGCGGCGACCGTGTCGAGGAAGAGGCCCGAGACGTCGGAGTCCGCCAGTTCCCGGTAGAACTTTCCGCCGTGGAAGTCGTCGGGGCCGACCAGGTCGGCACGGAGCACCGTACGGGAAATGAGGCCGGAGACCGTGGAGTTGAGGCAGGCCGAGGGGATGAGGAAGTCCTCGCGGGTGCCGTACGTCCGGACGCAGCCGCCCGGGTCGGCGAGCACCGAGATCTCCGGGTCGAAACCGGCGGGCCCGCCCGAGGCCTCGAACTCCGTTATCGCCGCCGCCAGTTCGCGGGTGATCGCGCCCTTACCGGTCCAGCCGTCGACGAACACCACGTCGGCCGGGTCGTGATGGGCGGCCAGCCAGCGCAGGGCGGCGGCGTCGATGCCCCGGCCCCGGACGATGGAGATGGCGTAGTGCGGCAGGTCCAGGCCGTGCCGGTGCTGGGCCCAGCGGCGCATCAGGACCCCGACCGGGGTTCCGGCGCGGGCGAGCGAGACGAGCACGGGGCGCGGGCCGCGTTCGGCGAGGACCGTCTCGGTGACCGTGCCCACCGCGCGGGCGATGCGCGCGGCGGAGGTCTCCAGGGCGGCGGTGAACAGGGCCTGGTAGGCGGCGCTCGGCTGGTACTCCACGGGCAGTGACTCCGCGTAGTGCGCACCGCCGCTCTGGATCGCCTCCTCGCGCTCCTCGGTGGGCGCTTCCAGCTCGGTGTCCGAGAGGTCCTGGAGCAGCCAGCCGACGTCCTCCGGCGCGTAGCTCGAGAAGTCGGGGCCTCGGAGGGGCTCGGGCAGCACGGCGGGCTCCTGAACAGGTGTGGGGGTGTACGAGACAGGTGTGGGGGTGTACGAGGGGACGACCGCGAGGAGGACGTGGCTCGTGTGCTCGGCGAGCCGGGCCAGCAGTCCGTCGGGGGCGTGCAGTGCGGGGGTGTCGGCTGTGGAGTCGACGACGGCGACCACGGCGTCGAAGCCGGCGCCCGCCACGTTGTACGCGTACCGGTCGCCGGGGCCGTCGGCCGGGTCGTCGTGGGCCGGGAAGACGAGGCGGGTGCGTATCGCGTAGCCGGGGTCGTCGACGGCCAGGACGGGCGAGCGGGTGGTGGTGGAGTAGCGGACCTCGGCGTCGGACCCGAGGGCCGCTTCGAGGGCGGTGCCCAGGCGCAGCGGGGCGTACATCAGCTCCTCGAAGCCGAGGACGAGGATCCGGCGGGGGCGGCGGTTCCCGTCGTCGCTCAGCGCGGTCGCGATCCGGTCCGCCATGGCCGGGAGCGCTGCTTCCAGGGCCGCCCGGTGCGCGGGGGTGAAGCCGTGCCGGCCGCCGTCGGGGACGCCTGCGGGCCAGTCGAGGTCGACCCGGGTGACGGGGACGGGAGCGGGAGCGGGGGCAGCGCCTCCGGAAGCCTTCTCGACGTGCTCCGCCTGCTCCGCCTCCTGGGCCTGCTCCGCCTCCTGGGCCGCGACCAGGGCCTGGCCGCGTTCCAGCACGCCGTCCGGCAGGGCGACCGTCCCGGTGCTGCGCGTCACCAGGTCGACGCGGGCGCCGATCTCGGCGGCGAAGGCGGTCAGCCGGTCGCGGTCGCCGGCCGAGCGCATGTCGACCAGGGCGACGATGACGTACCGCTCGCGCGGGTGCAGGGCGTGCAGCGCGCGGATGGTGTTGAGGACCGTGTTGCCGGTGGAGAACTCGTCGTCGACCAGCACCAGGGTGGAGGCCTCCGCTCCGGGCCCGCCGCCCGCGAGCAGCTCACCGTCCTCCGGCAGCAGCAGGTGCGAGGTGGCGTGCGAGTGGGACTCCTCGAAGCCGCCCGCCTGCCGGACGCCCGTCACCGGTCGCCGGGTGGAGTGCAGGTACGGGGCGTCCCGCAGGCCGTCCGCGACGGCGTGGCCGAGGCCGGTGGCCGTCTCCGCGTACCCGAGGACCACCGCGCGGCGGGCCTCCCGCGCGCCGAGCAGCGCCCGTACCCGCTCACCCAGCTCGAATCCGGCCCCGTGGACGACGGAGGGCCGCTGCGGCACATGCTTGCCCAGCACGTTGGAGACCAGCAGATGCGCCCGCTTGGGGTTGCGGCGCAGGGCCAGCCCCAGCAGTTCCTGGAGCTCTCCGTCGCCTTCGAGGGCGACTCCCAGCCGTTCGGCCACCCAGTTGCCCGACCACACCACGTTCACGGTCTCTTCTCTCGTCGCGCGCTCGCTCATCGATGCGCGCTCAGTTCGTCAGGCCGGCGGCCAGCAGGTCCACGAAGCCGACGTCTTCCTTCGCCACCCCGAAGACCTCGGCGCGCTGGAGCGTGCGCTCGGCCCAGGCCCGGTGGGGCTTCACTTCGTTCATCTTGTTCGTGTACGCCGAGCGCAGCACCCCGCCGCCCCCGCGCTCGGGGCTCAGGATGTCCTGGGCGTCGGTGAACTCCTCGTGGCTGACCACGGACAGGGCGTGGACGGGCGCCACGTGCGAGGGGTGGATGCAGGTCTTGCCGAGCAGTCCGTTGGCGCGGTCGAGCTCGATCTCGCGGAGCAGTCCGTCGAGGTCGTGCTCGATGAGTGCCGTACGCAGCTCCTCGGCCCGGCCCTCCAGGAAGGGGCTGCGGCGCAGCTGGGGCTTGAACATGCGCTCCTGGCGGCGGAAGTACTCCCAGACCGGGCCGGTGATCGTGAAGCCGGTGCCGTCGGCGCGGCCGAGCACGTTGACCACGTCGGCGATGACGGAGGCGACGATGTGGACGTCGTACGCCGTCATGTCGGGCGCGCGGCGCAATCCGTAGGCCGAGCAGAAGTCGGTGACGCCGAGCCGCAGGGCGAGCACCCGGTCCCGGTACTTGTCGACGCTGCGGGCGATTCCCTGGAGAATTTCGCCGCGCGTCTCCAGATGGAGCAGCTCGGGGGATTCGAGGACCGGCATGGCGAAGAGCCGTCGGCCGCACGCCGTCTCTGCCTCGGCGAGCGCCTCCAGGAACTGCCGTCCCCGCTCTTCGGTGAATTTGGGAAGTACGAAACCGGACAACATTCGGACCGAGTCGCCGAGGCGCCGCACCAGGTCGGTGATCTGGGCCGGTTCCCGTACGCGGATGAAGAGCAGCGGGATGTCGGCGCCCGGTGTGCCGCCTGCGTCGCCCTGTCCCTCCGGAGCGGACTCCGAAGCCGCCTCCCGGGCGGCCAGCGCGGAAAACTGCCTGATCAGGTTGGCTTCGGCGTCGGTCACCTCGGAGTCGTCGATCGAGTCCTCCAGGCACAGCACCATGGAGACGACGCCGCGCCCGGCCTGCTTCAGCACGTCGTCGGCGAGTGACGGACGGGTGGCCGGGGAGTAGAGCGTGGCCCCCAGGGCGACGGAGAGCATCCGTGCCGGGGAGTCCGCGGTGAAGGTGCAGGGTTCCCTGAAGAACAGGCCCTCGCGGACAGTGGGCGATATATGCCCGAAGTGACGCATGATTTTCCCCCGAACTGCCTGACCGGCCGAACAACGTATGGCCGGTAATAGTACGTACGGACGGGTGTCAACAGTTCCCCATGTACATGAATTTCCGGTTACCCGACCCTTGTCCGGCCTCCTCCCGCGGTATCGTCGCGCCCTGCCCGCGCTGCGGCCGGGCACGGTCGTGCCGCCCCCCGCGTTGTCCGCACGGGCCCCCAGCAGGCAGGATGACGGTCATGACGCACACGATGCTGAAGGGCTCGAACGTCCCCGTCGATGCCGCGGCCGTCCGGGCCGTCCTGCGCTGGACCCCGGGCACCGAGGTCCCCGACGTGGACGCCTCCGCCCTGCTCCTCGGTGCGTCCGGGCGGGTGCGGTCCGACGAGGACTTCGTCTTCTACAACCAGCCCCGGCACCCCTCCGGCCTGGTCCGGCGGCTGCCGAAGCGCAGTGTCCCGGAAGGGCTGACGGACACGGTCGAGGCGGATCTCGGGGCGCTCGACGCCTCGGTGGACCAGGTGGTCATCGCGGCCTCCTCCGACGGGGCCGCCTTCGAGCAGGTCCCGGACCTGCGGATACTCCTCTACGACGCCGCGTTCGCCGAGGGCGAGCCGCTGGCGGTGTTCGATGTCCGGCCGGAGACCGGGGAAGAGACGGCGATCATCTGCGGTGAGCTCTACCGCCGCGGCGAGGGATGGAAGTTCCGTGCGGTCGGCCAGGGCTATCCCACCGGCCTGATCGGCCTGGCCACCGCCTTCGGTATCTCGGTGGACGAGTCGGAGGCGGTGCACGGGGCGCCGGCGGTGAACGAGGCACAGGATCCGGCCGCTCCGGCGGGCCCGGGGGCCCTCCCGGCCGCCGTGCCCCCGCCTCCGGCCGTGCCGCCGGGGCCCGGTCCCGACTCGCAGGCCACGGTCCAGCACCAGCAGCCCTCCTACGGCTATCCGCCGCCGGTCGCGCACCCCGCCGCCGCCGTCGCGGCCCACCAGGCGGCGTACGGCTATCCGCAGCCGGCCACCGAGCCGCCCGCGTACGGCTATCCGCAGCCCGCGGCAGCCGCCGCGCACGCGCCCGACCCCCATTTCGTGCTGCCTCCACAAGGTCCGCAGTTCGTCCGGTCCTGAGTCCGTCCGTTCCTGAGTCCGTCCGTTCCTGAGTCCGTCCGTTCCTGAGTCGCCGGACACGCCATCGAGCTCAGGTCCGGGACTTGTAGCCGCGCCCCCACTGCATGCCGTAGCCGTACAGCCGGTCCAGTTCCGACTGGAAGCCGTACACGAACTTCACCTCGCGGCGCACGATCAGCTCGTCCTTGATGTTCTCCACGGTGAACACCGCGCAGGAGCGGGCCTGCGGTGCGCGTTCGTCCAGCTCGATCTCGATGCGCGGGCCGTTGCCCGGGTAGAGCGTGATCTTGGCGTGCGTACGGTCGAACGCGGGCGTCCGGTCGTAGATGTAGACGAAGAACAGCAGCCGCTTGATCTTGTCGCGCTGGTCGAGGTTGACGTAGACCGTCTCCCCCGAGGGCGCGCCGAAGCGGTCGTCGCCGCTGAGCCGGACGTAGGGCGGGCCGTTGAGGTCGCCGATCAGGCTGCCCAGGGGCTGCACGACCCCCTTGGTGCCGTCCGTCAGCTCGTACATGCAGCCGAGGTCCAGGTCGACGTTGACGACGCCCTGGGTGTGCGCCTGGACCACCTCGGGCTGGAAGAGCTTGAGGGGGCGCCGCAGCCGGCCGCTCTGGCGTGAGCGGCCCTCGATGTCCGAGGTCCGCATCCGCCAGGACAGGTTGACCCGGAGGTTGCCCGACAGGGCGCCCTGCTTGCTGAGCGAGATCGTGGCGTTCCGCTTGGACAGCACGACGGCGCTCGACGTCGAGTTGCCCGCGTCGAACTGCGCCGCGCGCCCCGGCCACAGGCCGTCGAAGAATCCCATACCAACCCCCACCTGTTCCCGCGCGCCCCGGACATCGCTGCGGGGCGGCCACCGGGCCGGGTCCGGGAGATCCCGGAGAGCCGTCGCCGTGTGGGCCGCCCCGCAGAGAGCGTTCCTCAATCCCTACCGGGTCACACCCCGGAGGACACTTCGGCCTTGCTTCCCGAGCCTCCGCCCTCACCGGATTCCGCGGCGAGCGCGCGGTTGCGCTTGACCGAGGACCAGAAGGACAGGGCGATCAGGATCACGCCGACCGAGCCGGTGATGAACTCGTTGATCTGGTACTGGATGGTGATCAGCAGGATGACGGAGAGCGCGCCGATCGCGTAGTGCGCGCCGTGCTCGAGGTAGACGTAGTCGTCGAGCGTGCCCTCGCGCACCAGGTAGACGGTGAGCGAACGGACGTACATGGCGCCGATGCCGAGGCCGAGGGCCATCAGCACGATCTCGTTGGTGATGGCGAAGGCGCCGATGACGCCGTCGAAGGAGAACGAGGCGTCCAGGACTTCCAGGTAGAGGAAGAGGAAGAACGCGGCCTTTCCGGCGAGGGCGACCCCGGTGACGGGCTTGCCCTTCTTCTTGGCCTCTTCCTCGGCGTCGTGCTCACGCTCCTCCTCCTCTTCGAGCTTGTTCTCGAAGAATCCGGAGAGCCCGCCGACGACGAGGTAGGTGATCAGACCGGCGATGCCGGAGAGCATGACCGTCGCCGCCTTGTCCGCGTGCCCGCCACCGTGCTGGTGGGCCTGGGTGGCGAAGGTCATGGCGCTGACGAGCAGGATGATCAGGGCGACGCAGACCGACAGCATGTCGACCTTGCCGAGCTTGGCGAGCGGACGCTCGATCCAGCGCAGCCAGTGGATGTCCCGGTCCTCGTCGAAGATGAAGTCGAGGAAGATCATCAACAGGAACATGCCACCGAAGGCGGCGATCGACGGATGGGCGTCCGTGACCAGTTCCTTGTACTTCTCCGGGTCGTTGAAGGACAGGTCGATGGCCTCGATCGGTCCGAGCTGGGCGCTCACGGCCACGATCACGACGGGGAACACCAGTCGCATACCGAAGACGGCGATGAGGATGCCGATGGTGAGGAAGATCTTCTGCCAGAAGGCATTCATCTTCTTCAGAATCCCGGCGTTGATCACCGCGTTGTCGAAGGACAGCGAGATCTCCAGGACGGACAGGATCGCGACGATGCCGAACGCCTGCCACCCCCCGTAGAGAATCGCTGCGACCAGGCCGAGCGCGGTGACCGCGAACGACCAGCCGAAGGTTTTCAGAACCACTGGCTACCCCATCGTGTTATGTAAAGGGTCTCCCCCGGTGTGTCGGGGCCCCCCGCGCGTGCGCGGCGTTATGAAACGTTGACGCCGAAGTCTAGAGCGATGCCACGCAGGCCCGACGCGTACCCCTGGCCGACTGCACGGAATTTCCACTCGCCGTTGTACCGGTAGAGCTCGCCGAAGATCATCGCGGTCTCCGTCGAGGCGTCCTCGCTCAGGTCGTAGCGGGCCAGCTCCTGGCCGTCGGCCTGGTTGACCACCCGGATGAAGGCGTTACTGACCTGGCCGAACGCCTGGCCCCGGTTGTCCGCGTCATGGATCGAGACCGGAAAGACGATCTTGTCGCAGTGGGCGGGGACCTGGTCGAGACGGACGATGACGGACTCGTCGTCGCCGTCGCCCTCCCCGGTGAGGTTGTCGCCGGTGTGCTCCACGGAGCCGTCCGGGCTCGTGAGGTTGTTGTAGAAGACGAACCACTCGTCACCGAGCACCCGGCCCGACTGGCACAGCAGTGCGCTGGCGTCGAGGTCGAAAGCTGCTCCTGTGGTGGAGCGTGCGTCCCAGCCGAGCCCGACCAGCACCTGGGTGAGGTTGGGTGCGACCTTGGAGAGGGAGACATTGCCTCCCTTGGCGAGCGTGACGCCCATGTGTGTCCTCCCCGAGTCGTGTAAACGTGACCGGGCGCTTTCGACGCCCGGGGGCGGGCGTCGAAAGCGCCCGGTCAAGGGGGTGTCCGGCCCGGATCCGATCCGGGCCGGACACCCCTTGGGGCCAGAACCTCAGACGTTGACGCCGAAGTCCTGGGCGATGCCGCGCAGGCCGGAGGCGTACCCCTGGCCGATGGCGCGGAACTTCCACTCGGCGCCGTTGCGGTAGAGCTCGCCGAAGACCATGGCGGTCTCCGTCGAGGCGTCCTCGCTCAGGTCGTAGCGGGCGAGCTCCGTGTTGTCGGCCTGGTTGACCACGCGGATGTACGCGTTACGGACCTGGCCGAAGCTCTGCTGACGGCTCTCGGCCTCGTAGATCGAGACCGGGAAGACGATCTTGTCGACGTCGGCCGGGACACCGGCGAGGTTCACCTTGATGACCTCGTCGTCGCCCTCGCCCTCACCGGTGGTGTTGTCACCGGTGTGCTCGACGGAACCGTCGGGGCTCTTCAGGTTGTTGAAGAACACGAAATTGCCGTCGGTGGCGACCTTGCCCTCGGGGTTCGTCAGCAGAGCGCTGGCGTCGAGGTCGAAGTCACCCCCGGTGGTGGTGCGGGCGTCCCAGCCCAGACCGACGATGACCGCGGTCAGGTTGGGCGCGGCCTTGGTCAGCGAGACGTTGCCGCCCTTGCTGAGGCTGACTCCCACGAGTCCTCCAGTAGTTTTCTCAGGGGCCGGCAGACACCAGCGTCCCCGTCGTTCGTTGGCATCGGATCAACGATTGGATCCTAGTGACCGGTTCCCGGCCAAAACAGGCTTTTGGCCGGGCGTCGCCAGGAGATCGTCTCAGAGCGCTTCGAGCGCCTTGACGTAGTCGTTCAGGTCACGGGCGTCCGGGAGGCCGTTGACGACGCTCCAGCGAACCACGCCCGCCTTGTCGATGACGAAGGTGCCGCGCACCGCGCAGCCCTTGTCCTCGTCGAAGACGCCGTACGCCCGCGAGGTCTCCCCGTGCGGCCAGAAGTCGGACAGCAGCGGGTACTCCAGGCCCTCCTGCTCGGCGAAGACGCGCAGGGTGTGGATGGAGTCGTTGGAGACGGCGAGGAGCTGGGTGGACTCGTTCTCGAAGCGGGGCAGCTCGTCGCGGAGCGCGCACAGCTCGCCGGTGCAGACGCCGGTGAAGGCGAACGGGTAGAACACCAGCACCACGTTCTTCTCACCGCGGAACTCCGACAGCCGCACGGTCCGGCCGTGGTTGTCCTTGAGCTGGAAGTCCGGGGCCTGACTGCCGACCTCGATCGTCATGGAACACGTATCCCTTCGCCGCTTCTCCGCTTCCCGGGGCGTCCCCAAGCCGGGTCCGTCCGGGTGACACCCACCCTACGCAGGGGCCGCGGGCCGCTCCCGGAGGGGCCGTGGACGTACGCCGTGGGGACGGTGAGAGCCCGTGGACGTACGAAGGCCCCCACGGGCGCTGTGTGCGTCCGTGAGGGCCCCGGGGTGGTGCGAAACGTGGTTCAGCGCTTGGCCTTGGCCCCCTTGGGGGTGACCAGACGGCTGCCCGTCCAGTCCTTGCCCGCGCTGATGCTCTTGGTCTGGGCGAGACCGGCTGTCTGGGCAGCCTCATTGATGTCGCTCGGTTCGACGTATCCGTCACGGCCGGTCTTCGGCGTCATCAGCCAGACCGTACCGCCGTCCTCGATCAGACCAATGGCATCCACCAGCGCGTCCGTAAGGTCGCCGTCCTCGTCGCGGAACCAGAGCAGGACGACGTCGGCGACGTCGTCGTACTCCTCGTCGACGAGTTCCTGGCCGGTAGTGGCCTCAATGCCCTCACGGAGCTCCAGCTCGACGTCTTCGTCGTAGCCGATCTCCTGGACCACTTGTCCGGGCTCGAACCCCAGGCGTGCTGCCGGGTTGGTCCGCTCCTCCGCGTGGTCCGCGGTCGCGCTCACGGGTTGCCTCCTGATCATGTCTTCGGAAAATGCTGCAGCCACGCGCGTGCGCGGGGCGTTGGCCGTAGTCCACACGGGCTCGGCGAATCGCGCAAGTACCCAGCGTGCGAGACCGCCTATACGGTGACGTTCCCTGCCACGTCGCCGCAAGTTCCGGCATGTCTCCACGGCGGCTTCCCGAGGTCTCCCCCGAGTCGCTCCATCCGTTTACGTCCTTCCTCAGCTTATGCGGTTTCGATCCGCCAATCGGAGTCGAACAGCCTTTGGGAACGCTTGGACGCCTTGGGCGTAAGGTTGCGGTTTGCCCGTACCCAGCCGCGTACTGCCCATACTCGTGCCCCGTGGACGACTTTTCGGAACCTCGGGGTTACCCCACGGTAGAGATGACGTCCGGGCCCTCGCGGTAGCACGATGGAGGCGGCGCACACACAGTTGACAGAGTGGTCCGGGGGGTGAATCCCCCGGAACAGGCCCCGTAGAGCACCACCGAACAGCGAAGGAACAGTGTGGCTTCCGGATCCGATCGCAACCCGATCATCATTGGCGGCCTTCCGAGCCAGGTCCCGGATTTCGATCCTGAAGAGACCCGGGAATGGCTCGACTCCCTCGACGCCGCCGTCGACGAGCGCGGCCGTGAGCGGGCCCGCTATCTGATGCTCCGGCTCATCGAGCGCGCGCGGGAGAAGCGCGTCGCCGTGCCGGAGATGCGCAGCACGGACTACGTGAACACGATCGCCACGAAGGACGAGCCGTTCTTCCCCGGCGACGAGGAGATCGAGCGCAAGGTCCTCAACGCGACCCGCTGGAACGCCGCCGTGATGGTCTCGCGGGCGCAGCGTCCCGGGATCGGCGTCGGCGGCCACATCGCCACCTTCGCGTCCTCCGCCTCGCTGTACGACGTGGGCTTCAACCACTTCTTCCGGGGCAAGGACCAGGGCGACGGCGGCGACCAGATCTTCTTCCAGGGGCACGCGTCCCCGGGGATCTACGCCCGCGCGTTCCTGCTGGACCGGCTGAGCGAGGCGCAGCTCGACGCGTTCCGCCAGGAGAAGTCGAAGGCCCCGAACGGCCTGTCCAGCTACCCGCACCCGCGGCTGATGCCGGACTTCTGGGAGTTCCCGACCGTCTCGATGGGTCTCGGCCCGCTCGGCGCGATCTACCAGGCGCGGATGAACCGCTACATGGAGGCGCGCGGCATCGCCGACACCTCCAAGTCGCACGTCTGGGCCTACCTGGGCGACGGCGAGATGGACGAGCCGGAGTCCCTGGGCCAGCTGTCCATCGCGGCCCGTGAGGGCCTGGACAACCTGACCTTCGTGGTCAACTGCAACCTCCAGCGGCTCGACGGGCCGGTGCGCGGCAACGGCAAGATCATCCAGGAGCTGGAGTCGCAGTTCCGCGGCG
This sequence comes from Streptomyces sp. NPDC091289, assembly GCF_044757365.1. Taxonomy (NCBI): domain Bacteria; kingdom Bacillati; phylum Actinomycetota; class Actinomycetes; order Kitasatosporales; family Streptomycetaceae; genus Streptomyces; species Streptomyces sp. NPDC091289. The sequence goes on along the minus strand of NZ_JBIVUT010000007.1, from coordinate 21,377 downwards.
CCGGCTGGAACGTCATCAAGCTGGTCTGGGACCGCTCCTGGGACCCGCTGCTGGCGCAGGACCGCACGGGCATCCTGGTCAACAAGCTGAACACCACGCCGGACGGGCAGTTCCAGACGTACGCCACCGAGACCGGTGAGTACATCCGCGAGCACTTCTTCGGCGACGACCCCCGGCTGCGGGACATGGTCAAGGACATGTCCGACCAGCAGATCCTGCACCTGGGCCGCGGCGGTCACGACCACCGCAAGGTCTACGCGGCCTACGCGGCGGCCAAGGCGCACAAGGGCCAGCCGACGGTCATCCTGGCGCAGACGGTCAAGGGCTGGACCCTGGGGCCGAACTTCGAGGGCCGCAACGCGACCCACCAGATGAAGAAGCTCACGGTCGAGGACCTCAAGCGCTTCCGGGACCGCCTGCACATCCCGATCACCGACAAGGTGCTGGACGAGGGCTACCCGCCCTACTACCACCCGGGCCGCGACTCGGAGGAGATCCAGTACATGCACGACCGCCGCCAGGGTCTGGGCGGTTACGTCCCGACCCGGGTGGTGCGTGCGAAGCCGCTGGTCCAGCCCGAGGACAAGACGTACGCGGCTGCGAAGAAGGGTTCGGGTACGCAGTCGATCGCCACCACCATGGCGTTCGTCCGTATCCTGAAAGACCTCATGCGGGACAAGGAGATCGGCAAGCGTTTCGTGCTGATCGCGCCCGATGAGTACCGCACCTTCGGCATGGACGCGTTCTTCCCGAGTGCGAAGATCTACAACCCGCTCGGCCAGCAGTACGAGGCGGTCGACCGCGATCTGCTGCTCGCGTACAAGGAGTCCCCGACGGGGCAGATGCTGCACGACGGCATCTCCGAGGCGGGCTGCACGGCCTCGCTGATCGCGGCCGGTTCGGCGTACGCCACGCACGGCGAGCCGCTGATCCCGGTGTACGTCTTCTACTCGATGTTCGGGTTCCAGCGCACCGGCGACCAGTTCTGGCAGATGGCCGACCAGCTCGCGCGCGGCTTCGTGCTGGGCGCGACCGCCGGCCGCACGACGCTGACCGGTGAGGGCCTCCAGCACGCGGACGGCCACTCGCAGCTGCTCGCCTCGACGAACCCGGGCTGTGTCGCGTACGACCCGGCGTACGGGTTCGAGATCGCGCACATCATGAAGGACGGGCTGCGCCGGATGTACGGCGAGGCCAGCGAGGACGTCTTCTACTACCTCACCGTCTACAACGAGCCGATCCAGCACCCGGCCGAGCCGGAGGACGTGGACGTCGAGGGCATCCTCCAGGGCATCCACCGCTTCAGCACCGGCGAGAAGGGCGAGATCCCGGCCCAGATCATGGCGTCCGGTGTGGCGGTCCCCTGGGCCATCGAGGCGCAGAAGATCCTCGCGGACGAGTGGAACGTCAAGGCGGACGTCTGGTCGGCGACCTCCTGGAACGAGCTGCGCCGCGAGGCGGTGGACGTGGAGCGCTACAACCTCCTGCACCCGGAGGAGGAGCAGCGCGTCCCGTACGTGACCAGGAAGCTCGAAGCGGCCCAGGGCCCGTTCGTGGCGGTCTCGGACTGGATGCGTTCGGTTCCGGACCAGATCGCGCGCTGGGTGCCGGGCGCGTACCAGTCGCTGGGCGCGGACGGCTTCGGCTTCGCGGACACCCGGGGCGCGGCCCGCCGGTTCTTCCACATCGACGCGCAGTCGATCGTGCTGGCGGTCCTCACCGAGCTGGCCAAGGAGGGCAAGATCGACCGGTCGGCCCTCAAGACGGCGGTCGACCGCTATGAGCTCCTGGACGTGGCCGCGGCCGATCCGGGCGCGGCGGGCGGCGACGCGTAGGCGGCAGGCGGTTCCAAGGGGCGGTGACGCGAGCGCGTCACCGCCCTTTCGCGTGTCCGGGCTCAGTTCTCCCAGATCTTGAAGGCGCGTACCTGGTACGGGGAGCGGGGCGCCCACGTCCCGCCGCCGGGGTACGTCTCGAACTCGCCGGTCTCCGCGCACTCGGCGGACTGGTAGGTGGTGACGGGCCGCCCGGTGCGGTTGGCGAGGGACTGGGCGTCGCCGCCCTTCGGCAGCGGGACGCAGCTCTCGATGTCCACGCCGGAGAGCTCGAAGGTGTGGCGGGCCCCGGTGAAGTCGGGCTTCTTCCAGAGGCAGAGCCTGCCCGCCTCGCAGGTCCCGAGGGCGATGCCCGGGGACCGCTCGGGAGCCGCTGCCGCCCGGTCGTGGGCCAGCGCCTGGGGAACGAGTGCGGTGACGGCCAGGGCGGCCGCGGCGAGAACGGTCGTACGCGTCATCGTCGTGCGCATGGTGGATCAACCCCCGTGGTTGGTCGGTGCTGTTCTTCCGCCGCTCACTCTGAGTCACCGGGCGAGGGGTGCGGAAGAGGGGACCGGGGCTGCCACCCTGATAGGCGAGAGCCCCGCCGAAAGGATTCGGCGGGGCTCCGGCCTGCGCTGTGTTGACGGTCTGCGCCGCTCCGGGCGTCAGATGTGGCCGACTCCGGCGCCCGCCTCGGCGTTCGCGCCGCGCTTGGTGAGGGTGGCGACGAAGGCGGCGATCACCGCGACGACGCCGGCGACCGTGAAGGCCAGGCCCATGCCGGACATGAAGGTGTCGTGGATGACCCCGCCGATGCGGTCGATGATGTCGGGCGTCATGCCGGGAGCCTTGGCGAGCTCCTCGGCCGGGACCATGCCGAACTCGGCGGCCTGCTCCAGCTTCGGGTCGGGGTCGCCGGGCAGGCCCGCGGCCGCCCAGTTGTCCGCGAACTCGGCGCTGACCTTGGAGGACATGACCGCGCCGAGGACGGCGGTGCCGAGCGCGCCACCGACCTGCATGGCGGCCTGCTGGAGACCGCCGGCCACACCGGAGAGCTCCATGGGCGCGTTGCCGACGATGACCTCGGTGGCGCCGACCATGACCGGGGCGAGCCCGCAGCCGAGCAGGGCGAACCAGAGGGACATCGCGAAGGTGCCGGTGGACTCGGTGAGCGTGGTCATGCCGAACATCGCGGTGGCCGTGCAGACCATGCCGCCGACCAGCGGGACGCGGGGGCCGAACTTGGTGATCAGCAGGCCGGCCACGGGCGAGGAGACGATCATCATCGCGGTCAGCGGCAGCAGGTGCAGACCGCTGTCGACCGGGCTGAGGCCGTGGACGCCCTGGAGGAAGAACGTCACGAAGAAGAGGCCGCCCATGAAGGCGAAGGCCATCAGCATCATGAGGACGACACCGGCCGTCAACGGGATGGAACGGAACATCCCCAGCGGAACGAGCGGTTCCTTGACCTTGGTCTCCCAGAGACCGAAGGCCAGGAAGAGCAGGATCGCGAGGCCCAGCCACGCCCAGGTCCGGCCGTCGCCCCAGCCCCAGGACTCACCGGCCTTGATGATGCCCCAGATGAGGGAGAACATCGCGCCCGAGAGCAGCGCGATGCCGAGAAGGTCGAAGGAGCGCGGCGCGTTGGCGGCGCGGTGGTCCTTGAGGATCACCAGGCCGAAGACGAGCGCGGCGATGCCGACCGGCACGTTGATGAAGAAGACCGACTGCCAGCTGACGTGCTCGACGAGCAGACCGCCGACGATCGGACCGCCCGCGGTGGACGCTCCGATGACCATGCCCCAGATGCCGATCGCCATGTTCAGCTTCTCGGCGGGGAAGGTGGCGCGCAGCAGGCCGAGCGCGGCCGGCATCAGCAGGGCGCCGAAGAGGCCCTGGAGCACGCGGAAGAGGATGACCAGCGAGATCTCGCTGGAGAGTCCGATCGCACCGGAGGCGAGGGCGAAGCCCGCGATGCCGATGAGGAAGGTCTGGCGGTGGCCGAAGCGGTCGCCCAGCTTGCCCGCGGTGATCAGGGCGACGGCGAGGGCGAGCAGATAGCCGTTGGTGATCCACTGGACATCGGCGAGCGAGGCGCCGAGGTCCCGCTGGATCGCGGGGTTCGCGATGGCGACGATGGTGCCGTCGAGGGCGACCATCATCACGCCGATGGCGACGGCGAAGAGGGTCAGCCAGGGGTGGCCGCGAAGCCCCTTGACCGGGGCGGGTACTGCGTTGTCTTCAGGCTCCCGCGGCGCCTTCTCGACGGTGGTCTGACTAGTCATACGGGGAGACTAGTGACAGCCGCTGACAGTTGACAAACCAATTCACAAGTCAGTAACTGTCACGTAGCTCACACGTCGCGCACAGGTATGCTGAGCTGGACAAATACGGGAAAAGAGGGACCGGTACGTGACCGACGGGCAGACAGTCGAGCCCCGAGCCGGACTGCGTGAACGCAAGAAACAGCGCACCCGTGACGCCTTGGTGCGCGCCTCCCTCGAACTGTTCACCACCCAGGGGTACGAACGCACCACCGTCGACGAGATCGTCGACGCCGTGGAGGTCTCCCAGCGGACCTTCTTCCGCTACTTCGCGAGCAAGGAGGACGCGACCTTCGCCGTGCAGGAGATGGTCGAGTCCCGCTTCGTCGAGGAGCTGCGCCGGCGCCCCGCGGACGAAGCGCCCTTCGAGGCCATGCGCCGGGCGGTGCTGTGCGCGTGGAGCAGCATCGGCGAGGCCATCGAGGAGGTCGTCTCCGTCGATCTCCACATGCGGACCTATCAGATGATCGAGTCGACCCCCATCCTGCTCGCCGCCCATATGCGGCGCGGGGTCACCCTGGAGAACCAGATCGCCCTCCTGATCGCTGAGCGCGAGGGGCTCGACGTGGACCGGGATCCCCGGCCGCGGGTGGCCGTCGCCGCGTTCTCCGGGGTGATGCGGGTGACCGGTCAGCTGTGGGGCCGGGGGCTGGACCCGAGCGTGGAGGCGCTGCGCGACCTGACCGAGGAGTATCTCGACCAGCTCGTCCCGGCCCTCGCCCGGGACTGGCGTCAGGAATCCCGGGACCGGCACCAATCCCCGGACCAACATCAGGAACCCCGGGACCGGCGTCGCGCATAGCGCACCCCGGGGCGGCGGTGACCCTGCGTGAGAGATCCGGGGTGAATCCTTCGCGGACGGGTGATGTACGTCACCCGAATCACGGCGGTCGGCGCATGTCTCCTAGGGTGTGGCGCAGTGACTTCTTTCGACACCTCCCCCACCTTGACCGCATGGCGCGCGCTGCTCGCCGTGGCGGTCGTGTTCGTGATGCTGGCGACGACGGGCTGGAGCGCCATCCGCGATCACCACTCCGACGGGCCGCGCGAGCTCGCGCTCGCCTCCTGGGCGCGGGACCGCATAGCGGGCCGTTCGCTGCCGGACGCCGACGCCCCCGCCTACCGGCTGGCCCACTTCTTCGCCACGCTGACCTCGGGGCAGCAGGTCGCGCTCGCGGGGAAGTACCCGTCGGTGGTGGGGAACCTGAACGGCGTACCGGTCACGCTGCGCTACCACGCCAACCGGCTGGCCCTCAGGCAGGCCGTGGCCGTGGAGAAGGTGCGGGCGCACGACGAGAAGCTCTCGCCGGACGGGCGCGACGAGGCGGAGGCCCGGCTCGACCGGTTCCGGTCGATGCTCGCGGGCAACCGGCAGATCCTGGCGTTCGATCCGTCCGGGAAGGGCCGGGCGGCCGAGGTGTTCGGGAATCTCGACCGGGCCGCCCGCGTCTCCGTCGTCGTCCCGGGCGTCGACACGCATCTGCTGACCCTGGAGCGCAGCAAGCGCCAGTACGCGGCCCCCGTGGGCATGGCCAAGTCCCTGTACGGCGCGGAGCGCTCGGCCTCCCCCGACACCCGTACGGCCGTCATCGCGTGGGCCGACTACACCGCCCCGGCCGGTCTCGGCATGGACGCGGCGCTGGGCGGCCTCGCGTCGGACGGCGCGGTCCGGCTGAACGCGATGGTCGGTGCGCTGCCCGGCGTCTCGAAGGTCTCGCTGTTCTGCCACAGTTACGGCTCCGTGGTGTGCGGCGTGGCCGCGCACCGGGCACCCGACCGGGTGGCCGACATCGCGGTCGCGGGCAGCCCCGGCATGCGGGCCGCCAACGCCGGGCAGTTGGGGACCGGGGCGCGGATCTGGGCGACGCGCGACGGGGACGACTGGATCGGGGACGTACCGCATCTGGAGTTCGGCGGGATCGGTCACGGGGCCGACCCGGTCGACCCGGCCTTCGGTGCGCGGATCGTCTCGTCGGCCGGGGCCGCCGGGCACAGCGGCTACTTCGAACCGGGCACCGAGAGCCTCGACAACTTCGCCGCGATCGGCGTCGGAGCATACGGATCGGTCAGTTGCGCGACCGCCGACAGCGCATGTCACAGCGGTATTTCCGGCGAGCGGGACGGCTGACGCGCGTAGAAGGGCGCGGAAGAGCGTGTCGGACGGATTAATCGGGACTTACGTTGAGGGGGGACGCGGGCGACTGTGCCGCATACGATGAGGCACATGGGTGATGTGCTGGCCGGAATTCATGCCACCTGGGAGTTCGACACCGACTCCGTGCTCATCCGCTTCGAACGGGGCATCCGCACACCGAAGCTCTTCCAGAGCCTGCGGGAACGCCGCATCCCGTATGCGGCGCTGTCGTCGGTGACGCTGACCCCGGGCAAGCGGAGCACGGTGGTCCTGCGTGCCGTGCCACGACCGGGTGCCGATCCTCTGGTGGAGGCTGCCTCCGGGCAGCTCAAGGAGGGGTGCGACCCCTACCGCCTGGTGCTTCCGGCGGAGCGGGAGGTGCTCGCCGAGTACTACGCGGAGGAGCTGCGGGCGCTGCTGGACCCGTCGTCGGGCGAGCCCGCCGACCGCTTCCTGGTGGCGGCCCCCGAGGCCCCGATGAACTTCAAGGCGTACGACGGCCGGGCCAGCTTCGACGGGGAGCGGATCTCCTTCCGGTGGTCCTGGACCGGGGCATCCAGCGCCAAATGGAAGGCTGGCGACCAGACCTTCCGGGTGAGCGAACTGGCTGGAATCGTGTGGCGCTCGCCCGAGGCTCTGGACGGTTATCTGCGTCTGGTGCCCCGCGCGGCGGCCCCGGTCGACCACCGCACCGGCGGCAGCCTGGGCGATCTGCACGGTCCCGTCGGTCCCGAATGTACGGAAGGCGGGATGTCGGCCGGCGGGTCCGCCGAGCCACCGGCCGCCCGCGCGGACCAGGATCCGGCGGCCGTGCTGTTCGGGCTGGGCTACGGGCCGGTGCACGAGTCGCTGCCCTTCGCCGCCGCCGTCCTGGAGTCCGTACGCCGGACCCAGCCGGCGCCCGCCGCCTCCGCGCCGGCCCTGGTGAACGCCGGGCGGCGCGATCCGGCGGACATCGCCGAGCGGATACATCACCTCGGCGAGCTGCATCAGGCCGGGCTGGTGACGGACGCCGAGTACAGCGCGAAGAAGGCCCAGCTACTCGCGGAGCTGTGACCCGTACGTTCGCGGAGCTGTGACCCCGTACCGGGGTATGACGCGCACCGGCCAGGGTCGGAACCCCGGTATGACGCCCGTGGGGCTCCGGTCTGCCTAGGCTGACCGGGCCATGTCCACTACCTCTTCCCCCGCCGGGCCCCCGCCGCCCGCCGACGGCCTGCTGAGCGCCGCCCGCCGCAATCTGCGCGAGCTCGCCCACGGGCTGTCCCACGCGTCCCATCCGTCCACCCCGCTGCTGGCGGAGGCCCCGAAGCTGTGGCAGCGGCTGCTGCCGTACGTCGTGGTGCTCGCCCTGGCCGCGACCTTCATCCCGGTCACGATCAACGTCCTGACCTCGCAGTACGACGTGCCGGGCGCACTGGCCGGGGCGCTCGGGGTGGCCGGGGCGGCCCCCCTGCTGATGCTGGCCCACCGGCCTCTCCAGGCGTGGTGGATCATCTTCCCTGCCGACATCGCGGGCGCGCTGGTGCTGCTGGCGCACCCCTCCGAGCAGCACGACGTCTGGCCGTGGATCCCGCCGGTGCTCGTCGCGTACCTCTTCCTGCTGCTGGCCCTCGGTCTGCGCGAGACACGGCGGACCGTGGTCGCCGTGTGGGTCGCGACGTGCGCGGCCGGAGTGGTGCTGCATCTGATCGCTCCGGCGGACCGCAGCACCGGCAGCGCCCTGCTCCTGCCGATCCTCGGCGCGGTGGTCCTGGTGATCGGCGGGGCGGTACGGGAGCGGGGCGAGGCGACCCGGCGGCTGGCCGAGCAGGAGACGATCAGCGAGGCGGAGCGGGCGCAGCGCACGCTGCTGGAGGAGCGGACCCGGATCGCCCGGGAACTGCACGACGTGGTCGCGCACCACATGTCGGTGATCACCGTGCAGGCGGACTCCGCGCCGTACCGGATCTCCGGTCTGCCGGAACCCGCGCAGGAGGAGTTCGCCGCCATCGCGGCGGCCGCGCGGGAGTCCCTCGGCGAGATGCGCCGGCTGCTGTCGGTGTTGCGCAGCGACGGCACGGAGGGCGACCTGACCCCGCAGCCGGGCCTGGACCGGCTCCAGCAGTTGGTGGAGGCGACGGTACGGGCCGGGCTTCCGGTGGAGCTGTCGCTCGCCGCGGACGTGGGCGAGGTGCCCTCGGCGGTGGATCTGTCGGCGTACCGGATCGTGCAGGAGGCGCTGGCCAATGTGGTGCGGCACGCGCCCGGGGCCCGCACCCAGGTCTCGGTCCGGGCGGCCGCGGGCCATCTGAACGTCCTGGTGGTCAACGGGCCCGCGCCGAAGCCCGCTTCACCGCTGGAGAGCGGCGGGACCGGGCACGGGCTGGTGGGGATGCGCGAGCGCGTACGGTTGACCGGCGGCACGCTGGACACCGGGCCGCTGCCCGACGGCGGGTTCCGGGTGGCCGCCCGGATGCCGCTGCCTCCGGCCACCTCGCCGTCCGTCCAGCCCCCGTCCGTCCAGCCCCCTTCTCCCCCGCCCCCTTCCGCCCCGCCCCCTTCCGTTCCGCCCCCTTCGGAGGACCTGTGACCATCCGCGTGATCATCGTCGACGACCAGGCCATGGTGCGGGCCGGGTTCGCGGCGCTGCTGTCGGCGCAGAGCGACATCGACGTGGTGGGCGAGGCGGCAGACGGCTGCCAGGGTGTCGACGTGAGCCGCAACCAGCACCCCGACGTCGTCCTGATGGACGTCCGGATGCCGGAGATGGACGGACTGGCCGCCGCCCGCGAGCTGTTGAACCCGCCGGTGGGCGTGGTGCACCGGCCGAAGGTCCTGATGCTCACCACGTTCGACGTCGACGACTACGTGTACGAGGCGCTGCGCGCCGGGGCATCCGGGTTCCTCCTGAAGGACGCCCCGCCCGCCGATCTGATCGCGGCGGTACGGGTGGTGGCGGCCGGGGACGCGCTGCTCGCGCCCTCGGTGACCCGGCGGCTGATCGCGGACTTCGCGGCGCAGCGGCCCGCCGGGGCGACGCGCGGCGGCCAGGCGCTGCGCCTGAACGGCCTCACCCCGCGCGAGAGCGAGGTGCTGGAGCTGATCGCCCGGGGGCTGTCGAACCAGGAGATCGCGGGGCGGCTGGTGCTGGCCGAGCAGACCGTGAAGACGCACATCGGGCGGGTGCTGGCCAAGCTGGACCTGCGGGACCGGGCGCAGGCGGTGATCTTCGCGTACGAGTCGGGGCTGGTGACGCCGGGGGACGCGGGGGCGTAGACATCGGGCCCCGGGCCTGGCCCACCCCCTACCCCGGTATCACCCCGCAGTTGGCTCCCCGGTGTGACGCCGCGTCACCCGTCCTCTTCCTACCTTCCTCCCGGTCGCACCGCTCGGTGCTGATCCGGAGAGGGAGGGCACGATGCGTCGATACGCGAGGACCGTGGCCGCGTTCGCACTGGCCACCAGTGTGGTGGCGGGGACCGCGGGCTGGGTTTCGGGGGATGCGCAGCAGGCGCTGACCGGGCCGCCGCCGGGCAGCACGCAGTGGCGGGCGGACCGGGCGCTGCTGGGGACGGAGCTGCCCGATCCGGAGCGGTCCACGCCTGCCGAAGTGGCGTCGTTCTTCGCCGGGTTGAGCGCCGGGGAGCGGCAACTGCTGGCGCTGCGGCATCCATCCGTCGTCGGGAATCTCGACGGGGCGCCGCTGGAGCTGCGTTACCGCGCCAACTCCCTCGCGCTGATCGCCGCCGACGACCCCCGCTACCGTTCGCTGGCCGCTCCCGGCCGCCAGATCCTCGCGTTCGATCCGCGGGGGCGCGGCCAGGTCGCCGAGGTCTTCGGGGACCTGCGCGCGGCGGAGCGGGTCTCGGTGGTGGTGCCGGGGTCCGACAACGACGCCGGGACCTTCGACCGGAAGGTGGCCGGCCACGGGGCCCCGCCCGGGATGGCCAGGACCCTGCACGAGGAGGCGGGGCCGCGGACCGCCGTCGTCGCCTGGGTCGGGTACACCACGCCCGTGGGCGTCGGCGTCGACGCGGCGACCGGGCGGCTCGCGGAGGCGGGGGCCGGGCGGCTGACCCGGTTCGCGGAGGGCCTGACGGCGGACGGGCTGCCCGAGCCCGCGATGTTCTGCCACAGCTACGGCTCCGTGGTCTGCGGGATCGCCGCACACCGTCTGCCCGCCACCGACCTGGTGGTCCTCGGCTCCCCCGGCATGCGGGCGGACGATGTCGCGGGGCTGCGGACGAAGGCCCGGGTGTGGGCGGCGAAGGACCCGACCGACTGGATCGACGACGTGCCGAACGTGCGCTTCGCCGGCCTCGGCCACGGGGCGGACCCGACCGATCCGGCCTTCGGCGCCCGCCGCGTACCGGCGGACGAGGCCGAGGGCCACGCCGGTTACTTCGCGCCGGGGACGGATTCGCTGCGGACCTTCGCCGCCATCGCGCGCGGCGACGCGGAGTCAGCCACCGCGGGCGTAGGGGGTGCGGCCCGATGAACGCCGTACGGGACGACGTCCGGCGGCTCGCCGCCCGTATCGACTCCTCCACCCCCGCCCACCGCGACCGCGCGATCGACGGCCTGCGGGCCCTGGCCCTGCTCGCCGTGCCGCTCGGCCACTGGATGCTCGGCGGGTTCCGGCTGGACGCCGACGGGCTGCACAACGCCAGCCCGCTCTCGACGTTCGGCGGGTTCGCGCCGGTCAGTTGGGTGCTCCAGATGCTGGGCATCTTCTTCCTGGTCGGCGGGTACGCGTCCGTGCTCTCCTACCGCCGCCGGACCTCGACGACGGCCGCCTGGCTGGGCGGCCGGCTGACCCGCCTCGGCCGGCCGGTGCTCGGGGTGACCGCCGTGTGGGCGGTGCTGCTCTCGGCGCTGTCCGCGCTGGGCGTGCCCGGCGACACCCTGCGTACGGCGTCGACGCTGGTGATCCAGCCGCTCTGGTTCGTCGGGGTGTACACCGTGGTCACGGCCCTCACCCCGCTCTGCGTGCGGCTGGCGCGGAGGCTCGGCGGGTGGGCGGCGCTGCCGCTGCTGGCGTCCGTCGCGGTGGTGGACTTCCTGCGCTACGGGCCCTTCGCGGAGGCGATGCCGTCCTGGCTGAGCGCACTCAACATCCTGCCCGGTTGGCTCTTCGCCTATCAGCTGGGCGTGTCCTGGGGCGAGGGGCGGATCGGCAGGCGCGGGGCGCGGCTGCTGCTGATCGGCGGCGGGGTGCTGTTCGCCGTGCTGCTGCTCGCCTTCCACTACCCGGCGTCGATGGTCGGCGTGCCGGGCGAGGCGCGGACGAACTCGCATCCGCCGTCGCTGCTGGTGGTGGCGTTGGCGGCGGCGCAGAGCGGGGCGGCGATCCTGCTGCGCGACCGGCTCGGGCGGCTGCTGCGCACGCCGCTGCTGTGGGCGCCGGTCGTGGTGATCAACCTGTCGGCGATGACGATCCTGTGCTGGCACCAGACGGCGATGCTGGCCGCCGCCGTACCGGCCTCGCTCACGGGTGCGGCGGGCACGGTGGTGGCGGGGCTGACGACCGCGCCGGACACGGTGGGCTGGGTGCTGGCCCGGATCGCCTGGCTGCCGGTGTTCGCCGGGCTGCTGGTGCTGATCGCCCGGTACGCGCGCCGCTTCGAGGCCCCGTGGCGGTCGGGCACCCGCGCCGCGAACGCCCGCCGCGCGCTGGCGGGGCTGCTCGCGGCGGGGTTCGCGGTGTTCGCGCTGGGGCTGGCGTGAGGGGACGGCGTCATCATGAACTTCATGGACCGGGCGATCACCGCGTACGTCTCCGGACTCCTGGTGCCGCCTACTCCCGCGCCGTGGACGTACTGCTCATGTCCGGGTAGCGGTCCCCCGCCACCCGGCCCGCGATCGGCTCCAGTGCGGCCAGTTCGTCCGCCGTCAGGGTCAGCCGGGTCGCCGCCACGTTCTCCAGGAGACGGCTGCGCTTACGGGTGCCGGGAATCGGGACCACGTTCAGGCCGTGCACCTCGGCGCGCTGCTGGACCCAGGCGAGGGCCACCTGTGCGGCGGTCGCCCCGTGCGCGGCGGCGATCTTGTGAACGGGCTCCAGCAGGGCCGCGTTCGTCCTGGCGTTGTCGCCGGTGAACCGGGGCTGGTGGGCGCGGAAGTCGTTCGCCGCGAGGTCCTTGCCCGCGTCGGTGAAGGCCCCGGTGAGGAAGCCCCGGCCGAGCGGGGAGTACGGGACGAGCGTGACGCCCAGCTCCACCGCCGCGCCGACCGCGCTCTTCTCCACGTCCCGGCTGAAGAGCGACCACTCCGACTGGAGGGCGGCGATCGGGTGCACGGCGTGCGCCTCGCGCAGTTCGGGGCCGGTCACCTCGCTCAGGCCTAGCTGCTTGACCTTGCCCTGCCGGACCAGCTCGGCCAGTGCGCCGATCGATTCGGCGAGCGGGACGGCGGGGTCGCGGCGGTGCATGTAGTAGAGGTCGATGACGTCCGTGTTCAGCCGGCGCAGGCTCGCCTCGACGGCGGTACGGATGTAGGCGGGGTCATTGCTGATGCCCCGGTAGTGGGGGTCGTCGGTGCGGACGAGCGCGAACTTGGTGGCGAGGGTGATCTCGTCCCGGTGGGCCCCGACGAACGGGGCGAGGAACTCCTCGTTGGCCCCGCGCCCGTAGGCGTCGGCGGTGTCGAAGAGCGTGACGCCCGTCTCCAGCGCCGCGTCCAGGGTGTCGCGGGCGGCGGCCACGTCGGTGTCGCCGTAGAACTCGCTCATGCCCATGCAGCCGAGGCCCTGGACGCCGACCCGGGGTCCGCCGGCGCCGAGCTCCGTGGTGGCGATCTTGTCAACAGTCATCGGGCACTGTGCCTCTCCGGCGCCCTGCGGGCGCCCGCGTAGAACTCGATCTTGTAGTCGAGGACGGCGAGGGTGTCGTGGAGCTCCGCGATCCGCGTGATCACGTCGCGGCGGGTCGCCTCCAGCATTTCCTGCCGTTCCTCGAAGGTGGACTCGCCCTCGCGCAGCAGCTCCGCGTACCGCACCATGTCGGCGACGGGCATCCCGGTCAGCCGGAGCTTGCCGACGAAGGCCAGCCAGTCCAGGTCGCGGCTGCTGAAGCGGCGCTGGCCGGTGTGCGAGCGGTCGACGTGGGGCATGAGGCCGATGCGTTCGTACCAGCGCAGGGTGTGCGCGGTCAGCCCGGTGAGGGCGACGACCTCGCTGATGGTGTAGCTGCCCTTGTCCGTGTCTGCGCCCGTCATGTCCTCCACGCTAGATCCTTGGAGTGCACTCGAAGCAAGCGGAAACGGCGGGTCTCCTCGAAGAGGCCCCTTCCACAGATGGCCGGAAAGCGCATCGCAGATGAAGAATTGTTCATCCTGGCTTCATGTTCGTACCGTCCGGGACCGTCAGGGTGAACGCATGGCTTTCTCACCTCGTCTGGCGGCCCTGGCAGCCGTCGTCGCCGTGCCCCTCGGCATAGCGGCCACCAGCTACGCCATGACCGACACCTCGGAGGCGCCGAAGGTGCCTCCCGCCGTTCAGCTGGACGAGAGTCCACGCGCCACCCCGCCGTCGCCGAACGGCACCCCCGCTCCGACCCGTACCCCGGACAGCTCCGTCGTGCCGGGCCCCTCCGCGGCCGACGACGACGATGACGACGACGACTTCGGTGATGACGGTTAGCCGGTCGCCCCTGGGCTTCCCGAGGATCTCCGCCCGGGTACGGATCCTGCTGTGGTTGCTCGTCGTGATGGCGGTCGCGCTGGGCGCGGTCGCCGTCACCGTGCGCTCGATCCTTCAGCGGGATGTGGACCACCGCATCAGCCAGCTGCTCACCCAGGAGACCGGCGAGTTCGCGAACTTCGTGCCGCAGGGGGTGGATCCGGACACCGGCGGCCGGTTCGACACGGCGGACCGGCTGCTCCGCGTCTATCTGCAACGGCAGTACGCGGACCCCGACGAGGAGTTGCTGGGCCTGACCGGCCGGCCCGGCGACCGGCCCGACGTCATCCGGCAGCGGCGCGACCTGCCCCCGGACACCGCCCTGTGGCGGGACCGCGCCACGCTCACCCGGATCCACGCCGCCAAGGACTCCTTCGGGACCCTGGAGCGCCCGCAGGGCGAGTTGCGCTGGGCCAAGGTCGAGATCGGGCCGTCGGCGGGCGGGCAGCCCGGGGCGTTCGTCGTCGCCTTCCACCCGGAGCGCGAACGGGCCGTCGCCGACAAGACGTTCTGGACGCTGCTCGCGCTGTCCGGCGTGGCGCTGCTGATGACGACCGGGATCGGCTGGGCCGTCGCCGGACGCATCCTCGCGCCCGTCCGGCTGGTGCGGACGACGGCGGCGGAGCTGACCGAGCAGGACCTCACGCGGCGGATCCCCGTGGAGGGCCGGGACGACATCGCGGCCCTCGCCGAGACGTTCAACGGGATGCTCGACCGGCTGGAGGCGGCGTTCGCCGCGCAGCGGGTCTTCGTCGACGACGCCGGGCACGAACTGCGCACCCCGATCACCATCGTCCGGGGCCATCTGGAGCTGATGGGCGACGACCCGGCGGACCGGGAGGAGACGGTGCGGCTGGTCACGGACGAGCTGGACCGGATGAGCCGCATCGTCGAGGACCTGCTGCTGCTCGCGGGGGCCGAGCGCCCCGACTTCGTACGTCCCGAGCCCGTCCAGCTCGCGGAGCTGACCGCCGACGTGTTCGTGAAGGTGCGGACCCTCGGTGACCGGGAGTGGCACCTCGACGGCGTCGCGGACCTCGAAGTGCGCCTGGACGAGCAGCGGATGACGCAGGCGATGGTCCAGCTCGCGCAGAACGCCGTCCAGCACACCGTTCCCGGCCAGCGCATCCGGATCGGTTCACGAGCCATCGGTTCACAAGCCATCGGTTCACGGGCCATCGGCTCCCGGACGGCCGAGGCGGACCGCGTCGAGCTGTACGTCGCCGACCACGGGCCCGGGATTCCGCCGGAGGACGCCGAGGTGATCTTCGAACGGTTCCGCCGGGGCACGTCCCGGCGCGGGACCCGCACCAGCGGCGCGGGGCTCGGCCTCGCCATCGTCAAGGCCATCGCGGAGGGCCACCACGGCCGCATCGAACTACGCCGCACCGAAGGCGGCGGAGCCACCTTCGTACTCACGCTGGAGACCGCTTCATGAACCGCATCCTGATCGCCGAGGACGAGGAGCGCATCGCCTCGTTCGTCCAGAAGGGGCTGCGCGCCAACGGCTTCACCACGGTCGTCGCCGAAGACGGCGACCTGGCGCTGGGCCACGCGCTGACCGGCGGTTTCGACCTGATGGTGCTCGACATCGGGCTGCCGGGCCGGGACGGCTTCACCGTGCTGCGGGAGCTGCGCGAGTCCCGCGTCACGCTGCCGGTCATCGTGCTCACCGCACGCGACTCCGTCCGGGACACGGTGGCGGGTCTCGAGGGCGGGGCCGACGACTGGATGACGAAGCCGTTCCGCTTCGAGGAGCTGCTCGCCCGGGTACGGCTGCGGCAGCGCACCGCCGCCCGCGCGCCCGAGGTCACCATGTTGCGCAGCGGCAGCCTCGCCCTGGACCTGCGGACGCGCCGGGCCCGCGCGGACGAGAGGACGGTGGATCTGACGGCACGCGAATTCGTGCTCCTTGAGATGTTCCTGCGCCACCCCGGCCAGGTGCTGTCGCGCGAGCAGATCCTGTCGCATGTGTGGGGGTACGACTTCGACCCCGGCTCCAACATCGTGGACGTGTACGTCCGCGCGCTGCGCCGGAAGCTGGGCGCGGAACGGCTGGAGACGGTACGGGGCATGGGCTACCGGCTGCCCTGAACCGGCGGGGGCCCGGCGCCGCATGAAAGGTCCTTCACGGGCCGCTCATCAGGTGCTCACCCCGCCTTCGGAGGCTGTACAGCGTGCCTCTCCCCCTCCGGCAGACCGTCGGCCTCTGTGCCGTCCTCGGACTCTGCGCTCTCCTCGCCGTCCCCGGCGCCGCCCCCGGCCTCAGTGCCGACGGGCGGCTCTCCCTGGCCGTGTTCGCCCTGGCCACCGCCGCCTGGATCGCCACTCCGGTGGACGACGCCTACATCGCGCTCGGCGCGGGCCTGGCGCTGACGGTGACGGGGGTGATCAGCAGCGAGACCCTGTTCGCCACCCTGGGCGACGAGACGGTGTGGCTGCTGATCTGCGCCTTCGTCCTGGCGGCCGCCGTGACCCGGACCGGTCTCGCCGGCCGGGCCGCCGTCTTCCTGGTCGGCGGGGCCAGGACCGTACGCCAGTTGGTGCACCTGACCACGGCCGGACTGGTCGTCACGGCGTTCGCCGTACCGGCCACCTCGGGGCGGGCCGCCCTCACCCTCCCGGTGTTCCTGGCGCTGGCCGCCGCACTCCGGGAGCGGACCCGCCTCGTGGTGATGCTGGCGCTCCTCTTCCCCACGGTCATCCTGCTCTCCGCCGTCGCGACCCTGATCGGGGCGGGCGCGCATCTGATCACGGTCGGGGTGCTGTGGGAGCAGACCGGGAAGCAGTTGAGCTTCGTGCAATGGCTGGTCCTCGGGCTGCCGTTGGCGGTCGTCTCCTCCCATCTCGCCGCCGAGCTGGTGCTGTTGACGACGACCCGGCGGGCCGACCGCAAGGGCCCGGTCACGATCACGGCGGCGCAGATCCAGGAACACTCCGAGACGGCCGTCGAGGGGCCCTTCACCCCGGCGGAGTCCCGGTGCCTGCTCCTGCTGGCGACGGTCGTCCTGCTGTGGTGCAGCGAGCCGTTGCACGGGGTGTCGCCGGCGGTGGTCGCGCTGATCGGCGCCCTCGTGGCGACCTCCCCCGCGCTCGGGACGGTGCGCTTCAAGGACGGTCTGCGGACGGTTCCCTGGCCGCTGCTGCTGTTCATGGCCGCCACCATGGCGATGGGCGTCGCCCTCTCCGATTCGGGTGCGGCCGACTGGCTGGTGGGCTGGATACCGCTCGGGGCGTCCACGCCCCCGTGGGTGTTCCTGGCCGGAGTGGTCGTCGTCAGTACGGCCGCCCATCTGGCGCTCCAGTCGCGCTCCGCCCGGTCCTCCGTCCTCGTCCCCCTGGTGGTCGCGGCGGCGGTCGGGGCCGGGGTCAACCCGGTCACGGCGGCGCTGGCGTCCACGGCCGCCGCCGGTTTCTGCCACACGCTGCCGTCCTCGGCCAAGCCGGTCGCCCTCTTCGCCGATGTGCCCGGCGCCCCGACGTACACCCCGCGCGACCTGCTGCGGCTGTCCGCCTTCCTGGCCCCGCTCACGGCGACCCTCGTCCTCGCCTTCGCCCTCGTCGTCTGGCCGCTGCTCGGCGTACCCGTCCTCCTCGATCCGAACGAAAGGCCCCAGCCATGACCCACCGCATCGCCATCGCCCCCAGCGGCTTCAAGGAGTCCCTGTCGGCCGCCCGGGTGGCCGAGGCCATCGCCGTCGGCGTACGACGGGTGATCCCCGACGCCGACCTCGACCTCATCCCGCTGGTCGACGGCGGCGAGGGTACGGCGGAGGCGCTGGCCCTGGCGGGCGGCGGCCGGCTGGTCCCGTGCACGGCGACGGGCCCGGTGGGCGACCCGGTCGCCTCGCACTTCGCCCTGCTGGGCGGGCCCGGTCCGCTGACCGCCGTCGTCGAGATGGCGGCCGTCGCGGGCCTCGCCCTGGTCCCGCCGGGCCTGCGCCACCCGGGCGCGACCACCACGTACGGCGTCGGCGAGCTGATCCGCGCGGCGTTGGACGCGGGGGCCCGGCGCATCCTCATCGGCTGCGGCGACTCCGGTACGTCGGACGGGGGTGCGGGCGCGCTCCAAGCCCTCGGGGCCCGGCTGACCGACCGGCACGGCCGCGAACTCCGGCGGGGCGGCGGGGCGTTGCACGAGCTGGAGCGCATCGACCCGTCCGGCCTCGACCCCAGGCTGGCCGACGCCGAGCTGCTCGTGGCCTGCAACCCGTACAACGTGCTGTGCGGGAAGCGCGGAGTGGCCCGGGTGTTCGGGCCGCAGAAGGGCGCGACCCCGGCGGAGGTGGAGTTGCTGTCGGCGGGCCTGGAGCGGCTGGCCGCCGTCCTGACCCGGGACCTGGCCCCGGCCTTCGCCCCGGCGTCCGGTGCCCCGGCCGTCGACCTGCGTACGGCTCCCGGCACGGGCGCGTCCGGCGGCCTCGGGGCCGGGCTGGCGGCCGTGGGGGCCCGTCTCCTCCCCCGTTACGACGTCCTGCTCGACGGCCTCGACCTGGACGCCCGCCTGGCCCGCGCCGACTTCGTGATCACGGCGGAGGGGGCGCTCGACCACCAGACCGTACGCGGGAAGATCCCGGCGGAGGTGGCCCGGCGGGCCCATGCCGCCGGGGTGCCGGTCCTGGTGCTGGCCGGGACGATCGGGCCGGGCGCGCAGGACGTACGGGCGGTGGGCGTGGACGCGTACAGCGCGATCCTGCCCGCGCCGATGACGCTGGTGGAGGCGATCGGCCGGAGCGGCGAGTTCCTGGCCGACGCCACGGAGCGGGCGATGCGGATCATGGCGCTCGGCACCCGGCTGGCACCGTTGGCCCCGCTGGCCGCGTGACGTCCGCGCCCGGTCCCGGGCTCCCCGGGGCCTGTCCCGGGCTCCCCGGGGCCCGGGACACCGTGGTGCGCGGGCCCGTTAGGCTCGGACGCATGGAGAGCCTGCGCATCATCGACACCTGGCCGGTCACGACGGCGGCGGCCGCCGTCGTACGGGCGGACGGCACGGTCCTCGGCACGCACGGTCCTGCCGACCACCGCTTCCCCCTCGCCTCGGTCACCAAGCCGCTCGCGGCCTACGCGGCGCTGGTGGCGTACGAGGAGGGGGCCGTCGAGCTGGACGAGCCGGCCGGGCCCGAGGGCTCCACGGTGCGCCACCTCCTCGCCCACACCAGCGGCCTCGCCTTCGACGAGCACCGGGTGACGGCCCCGCCCGGCAACCGCCGCCTGTATTCGAACGCGGGCTTCGAGGTGCTGGGCGACCACATCGCGAAGGCGTCCGGCATCCCGTTCGCGGAGTACCTGCGCCAGGCCGTCCTGGAACCCCTGTCCATGACCTCCACGACCCTGGACGGCTCCCCCGCCCGCGACGGCGTCTCCACGGTCGCCGACCTGGTCCGCTTCGCCGCCGAGGTGCAGGCCCCCCGCCTCCTCGACCCGCGTACGGTCCTGGAGGCCCAGAGCGTCGTCCACCCGGGCCTCAAGGGCGTCCTGCCGGGCTACGGCCACCAGAGCCCGAACGACTGGGGCCTCGGCTTCGAGATCCGCGACGCCAAGTCCCCGCACTGGACGGGCAACACGTCCTCCCCGGCGACCTTCGGGCACTTCGGCCAGTCGGGCACGTTCCTGTGGATCGACCCGGTGGCGGGCGCGGCCTGCGTCGCGCTGACCGACCGCGCCTTCGGCCCGTGGGCGGCGGAGGCCTGGACGCCGTTCACGGACGCGGTGCTGGCCGAGCTGGCCTGAACCGGCTGCCGCCCCTCTCCGGCGGCGTCAGGCACTCGAACCAGACGGTCTTCCCGCCGCCGTCCCACCGCTTGACGATGCCCCAGTCGTCGGTGACGGCATCGACCAGGACGAGCCCCCGGCCCCCGTCGTCCAGCGGGTCACCCGTGATGGCGAGAGGCACGGCGGGGCTGCTGTCCGCGACTTCGACGCGTACGCCCTCGCCGCGCGGCAGCCGGAAGATGAAGGTCTGGCCACGCCGGTCGGGCACGTGCCGCACGACGTTGGCGATCAGCTCGGTGAGCGCGAGCTCGGCGGCGTCGGCGAGGAACATCAGCTCCCAGGCCTTGAGGTAGAGCCGCAGGACGCGGCGCAGGTGCTGGGCGGAGTGCTCGCCGAGGGCGAAGTCGGCGCGGTAGACGGGCTCCCCGGGATTCCTCCGGGGGACGATTACGTGATTCATGTCACCAGGCTGCGACGGGATGGCTACGCTCGGCTACGTACCGAAACGAACGCCGCGAGGCGTTGCACCCGGAGGTCCGCGCCGTGGCCAACATCCAAACGCTCGATCCCGACGCCTCCCCGCTCGCCTACTACGGCGGGGAGTTGCGCCGCCGGCGCGAGGCCCACAGCCTGACGCAGCCGCAGTTGGGCGACATCATCTTCTGCACGGGCTCGCTGATCGGCCAGATCGAGACGACGAGAAAGATCCCGACGCGGGACTTCTCGGAGCGGGTGGACGCGGCGCTGGGGACGGACGGGACGTTCTCGCGGCTGGTGGGGCTGGTGCTGCGGAGCCAGTTGCCGACGTGGTTCCAGCCGTACGCGGACATGGAGGCGAAGGCCGCGTACATCTCGACGTACCAGGCGCAGGTGGTCTATGGGCTGTTGCAGACGGAGGAGTACGCGCGGGCGGTCCTGGCCACCGGTATGCCGGACGACCTGGAGGGTCTGCTCGCCGCCCGGATGGAGCGCCAGCGGATCCTGGAGCGGGAGAAGCCGCCGCTGGCGTGGGCGATCCTGGACGAGGCGGTGCTGTACCGGCCGATCGGCGGCCACGAGGTGATGCGGGCCCAACTCCAGAAGCTGTTGGATTACGCGGCGCACCGTTGGATGCGGATCCAGGTACTGCCTTTCGAGGCCGGTGAACACGCGAGCCTGGCAGGCTCGTTCACCGGCATGCGCTTCGACGACGACCCGGACATCATCTACACCGAGGACCTCATCTCCGGCCATATGACGGCCAACCCCGAAACGGTCCGGGAGGGCTCGCTCCGATACGCTCACCTCCAGGCCACCGCACTCTCCGTCGAGGAATCGGTGGCGCGGATCCGCCGCGTGATGGAGGAGCGTTATGGAGCACGGCCCTGACCTGACGAACGCGGACTGGCGCAAGTCGAGCTACAGCGGAAACACCGGCGGCGACTGCGTGGAGTGCACCGTGACCGGCGGCGCGGCCTGGCGGACCTCCTCCTACAGCGGCAACACCGGCGGCGAGTGCGTCGAGGTCGCCGCCAGCTCCACCTGCGGCTCCGTCCCCGTCCGCGACAGCAAGAACCCGACCGGCCCCGCCATCGTCCTCGGGGCCCCCGCCTGGCAGGCGTTCGTGGACGGGCTGCGCTGACGCGTCCCGTCGGGTGAGGCGGGGGGGGGGGGGCGGGGGGGGGGCCGCCCCCCCCCCCCGCCGGGGGGCCGGCGGGCCCCGCCACCCGGCGCGCCCGCTGGCGGGTGGG